>BREX01000003.1 GCA_023708985.1 Collinsella sp. | reverse complement strand
ACCGAGCCGTCAGCGAAACTGAAGAAGGGGGAGGCCTCGCGGCCTCCCCCTTTTTTGTATCTCGGGCAATTTGTCTCACATAGTAGCTGTGTTTTATAACCCTCGTTTGTCGCATCTTCTGCGAACGGGCTACAATAACTTAGTCTGTGCGATATGGGGGTGAACATGGCTGAAGCTGGTATCGGCGTTGATATCGTCGAGATTTCCCGCATGAAATCAATTCTTGAAAAGACGCCGTCGTTTGCTCGGCGTGTGTTTACCGAAGAAGAGCGTGCGTATTGCGATGCATCATCGCGTCCCGCTGCTCACTATGCGAGCCGCTTTGCTTCGCGCGAGGCGGTGCTTAAAGCTCTCGGCACGGGTTTTAGTCAAGGCGTGGGTCGCAAGGATGTTTCGGTAACGCGTGATAAACTCGGCAAACCGAAGGCTCTGCTTTCTGGTCGTGCTCTCGAAATCGCCCAGGATTTGGGTGTTGTCGAGGTCGCTCTTTCTATTACCCTTACGGGTGACTTGGCTGTCGCTAATGCCATTGCAATCACCGAGGATGCTCGACCTAAGCCTAAGGAAGAAAAGGTGAGCAACAAGAAACGCGTTGCGCAGACATTTAAAGAGGCTCGCTCTGTTTTAGATGAGCTTGAGCAGCTGCAGAATTCAGCATTGACGGAGCACTTGGGCGATGCTTCGCAAGATACGCTAGGAGCATAGATGAAACCGGTTTTGAGTACCGAAGAAGTCGTTCGTCTCGAGGATATCATCGAACGCGAAGGGACTTCGAAGGCCGAGCTTATGGAGCTAGCGGGTGAGTTTGCCGCCAACGAGGTCTTGAAGCTCAATCCCGATCGGGTTCTCGTTCTGGTCGGTTTTGGTAATAATGGCGGCGACGGTTGGGTTGCCGCCGATATCTTGAGCCACAAGGGTGTGGACGTGGATATCGTTTCTCCGGTTGAGCCGGATGAGATTCCTGCTGCTCTGGCACGTCATGTTGCTCGTCGAACTGCCGGTCGCGATGTGCACGTTTGCGTCGGTCCCTCGCGTGACGAACTCGAGGTTTTGATCGATAAGGCGGATGTTGTTGTCGATGCCATTTTTGGTACCGGTTTCCACGGGAATCTGCGTGCGCCGTTCTCCATTTGGATTCCTACGGTCAATGAATGCGCCGATTGTGTCTTATCCATTGATGTCCCCTCGGGCCTGAATGCCGAGACGGGCGTTGTTGATGACGACTGCATTCGTGCCGAGCGCACGGTGACGATGATTGCGCCCAAGATTGGTCTGTATAGCGCTGATGGCCCTGAGTATGCTGGCGATTTGATCTGCGGCAATCTTTACGACCGTCTTGACGAAGTCATCGATGATGTTGACCACGCCGCCGAGATTGTCGAGCCCGGTGACTTAGTTGATTACTTTGCTCCGCTACCATCGAATATCGATAAGTATTCCCGTGGCTCTGTGCTTATTGTCGCCGGATCGGCGCAATATCCTGGTGCTGCCATTATGGCGGCCAAGTCTGCAGCTCGCGCGGGTGCTGGTTACGTAGCAGTCGCGGCTCCTGACGCCTGTGCCAATCTCATTCGCATGGCACTTCCTTCGATTCCCGTCTTTGCTATTCCGTCTGATTCGCGCGGCTCCTTTGGCGCCGCTGCGCGCATGACGGTGTGTGAGATCGCAAAGAAGTACAGCTGCGTGCTGTGCGGTCCCGGTATGACGACGTCTGCTGGCGCTATGCAGGTGGTTTCGGGCTTGCTCGAGCTTGAGGTACCGCTAATTTTGGACGCCGATGCACTCAACTGCCTTGCTAAGATTGCCATTGACGGTATTGATAGTAACCCCGAGATGTATCGTCGCGAGCAGCCGTTGGTTATGACGCCGCATTATCGTGAGCTTTCGCGCCTGGTTGCCGGTGACGAGGTGAACGACCTTGGTACCGCGATTGCGGCCGCGCAGAAGGTTGTCTGGGCTGCAGGCTCCGACAATCTGGTGGTCATAGCCAAGGGGCCGACGACGGCTATCTGTGGCGTTGAGCGCGTGCTGCTGCCACTCTCGGGTCCGGCTTCTCTGGCAACTGCCGGTTCGGGTGATGTTCTCGCGGGTATTTTGGCCGGCACGCTTGCCACCATGCGCGACGAGATGGATCGTTGGGAGTTGCTGTATTCGTACGCCGTCGCACTTCACAGCTACGCCGGTTTTGCTGCGGCGACGGAGTATGGTGAGAAGAGCGTTATCGCGACCGATCTTATCGACTTGATCGGTCCTGCCATGGAGCTGGCGGCAAAGGATGCGCTCGAAGATCTGGGAATCATGGACGAAGGGTCGGATGACTAATCATGAATAAAGCCGATTTGACGCGCTGGTCCTGGGTCGAGATCGACCGCGGGGCGCTCCGTCGCAACACGAGAGCCTATAAGAACTTATTGAATCCGCGTCAGCGCCTGTGCTGCGTGGTCAAGGCCGATGCTTATGGTCATGGAGCTGTTGAGTGTGCCAAGATCATGTATTCGGCCGGTGCCGACATGTTTGCCGTGGCGACGGTCAACGAGGGCGTTGGGCTCCGTCAGGGCGGGATTACTAAGCCCATCCTGATTCTAAGCGAGCCGCCTATCGAGGCTATTCCGACGTTGCTCGAGTTTGATATCATGCCCTCGGTCTATACGTCTGACTTTGCTCTTGCGTATGGCGAATGTGCCGTCGCGGCGGGCAAGGTGGGCAAGTATCATCTCGCCATCGAGACGGGCATGAACCGCATTGGCGTACATTACACGCAGGTGCTCGACTTTGTCCGCGGTATTAATTTCCATCGCGGTATTCAGTGCGACGGCGTATTTACGCACTTCGCCACGGCCGATGAACCTTCGGGTTGGGACTACAAGCTGCAGTGCCAGCGTTTTACCGAGGCCGTTCAGGCCATTAAGGACGCAGGTTTTGAATGCGGTATCGTGCATTGTGCCAATACGCCGTCCTCGATGCTCGATTCTTCAATGCACTTTGACATGATTCGTGCCGGCATCGGTTTGTATGGTCTGCAGCCATGTGAGCTGAGTGGTCGCGTGATGCAGCTTGATCCCGTCATGAGCGTCCACGCGCGTGTGACGCGCGTGGCGCATCCTGCGATGGGCGAGGGCGTGGGCTACGGCTTTACCTACCGCGTACCGCGCACGCGCGTTCAGATCTGCACCCTTCCGATCGGTTATGCCGATGGCCTTTCGCGTACGCTTTCCAATCGTATGGACGTGCTGTATCGCGGCGAGCGTGTGCGTCAGGTGGGCAATATCTGCATGGACCAGTTTATGGTCGCCATTCAGTCCAACCCGGCGCATGAGATTCCCGAGGCCGAGTATGGTGACGAGATGATCATTGTCGGCCGCGATGGAGATGCCGAGATTACCATGGACGAGATGGCGCGCCTACGCGGCACGATTAACTACGAGGTCGCTTGCGGCTTTGGTATGCGTCTCGACAAAGTCTACGTGTAGGAGTCGCTATGGGCGTCATGCACATCCCCGGCCATAGCCATCAGGCGCCGCGTGAGGTCGCACTCGAGGAGATCGAGGCCGTTCTGGGCGATTGTCACCTTTGCCAGCTTTACCAGTCGCGCCATAACATCGTGTTTGGCGTGGGAAACCCCCACGCTCGCGTGATGTTTATTGGCGAGGCGCCGGGCCGCAATGAGGATTTGCAGGGCGAGCCCTTTGTGGGGGCGGCAGGCGAGGACCTCAACGGCATTTTGTCGCTGGCGGGGCTCAAACGCGAAGACGTCTACATTGCCAACGTGCTTAAGTGCCGCCCGCCGGGAAACCGCAATCCGCGTCCCGAGGAAGTGCTGGCTTGCTCGCCGTTTTTGCGTGAGCAGATTCGAAGCATCTGGTCCGATATTATTGTGACGCTCGGCAACCCCGCGACGCACTTTGTGCTTAAGACCGAGATTGGCATTACTAAGCTGCGCGGCAGGTTCCACCAGATGGGGCATTTTGTAGTAATGCCCACTTTCCATCCGGCAGCAGCGCTACGCAATCCGGCGTGGCAGGAGCTACTGGAGGAAGACTTTAAGATGCTGGGCGACTATCTGGAGCGACATCCCGCACCAGAGGACGCCTCGGAATAATAAGGAGCATATATGTCCCTGGAGCGCCTGGGGGTAGGTACTTACAAAACGACTTGCGCTGCCGATACGGAGTACTTTGGCGAGCTAATTGCACCGTGCCTTGAGGACGGCGATGTGCTCATCCTGACCGGTGGCCTGGGAGTGGGCAAAACTCACTTTACCAAGGGCGTCTCGCGCGGGCTGGGCGATGGGCATATGGTTACGAGCCCTACGTTTGCGCTCATGGCCGTCCACGATCAAGGTCGTATTCCGCTGTTTCACTTTGATCTATACCGCCTGGAGCATGCCTACGAGCTCGAGGATACGGGCATTTTCGATGTGCTGGGCTATGAGGGTGCTTGCCTGCTGGAATGGGGCGAACAATTCCAAGACGAGCTGACGGATGAGTATCTTTCGGTGACGCTCAAGCGTGATGAGGGCGACAGTGATGTGCGAACGATAACGCTCGAGGCGCACGGTGACCGCGCAATGGAGCTTTCCCATTTGATTGATAAGGCTGTACAAGATGAGCTTGCATAACGACAACGCGCTGGTGGTGGCGCTCGATACCTCGACCGACATGCTTGCCTGCGCGGCAAGCTGGATTGATGGGCAGACGGGCGAGACGAAGCTCGTGAGTGGCGACCACATGTGTCGCCGTCACGCCAACGTTGAGCTCGTGAATACCGTTGATGGCATGCTGGCTCAAGCCGGTCTGGATCGCAGCGATGTTGGTTGCTACGTGGTCGGCCGCGGCCCGGGGTCGTTTACGGGTGTGCGCATCGGCATCTCCACTGCCAAGGGCCTCGCGCGCGGTGCCAATGCTCCGCTGCTGGGCGTGTCGACGCTCGACGCTTGCGCTTGGACGGCGTGGAAGGCTGGCGTGCGCGGCAAGCTTGGTATCTTGGCCGATGCTATGCGCGGTGAGGTATATCCGGCGCTGTATATGCTGGTCGATGAGGGCCCCGAGCGTCAATTTGAGCGCGAACACGTGGTCAAGGCCGCCGTGGCGCTCGATGAGTGGCGCCGAGCAGCGGACTGGGACCAGGTTCAGCTGACCGGTGACGGTCTCGTGCGCTATGGCAAGCTGCTGGGTGAGGACGAGACCGCCCGCTGCGTGGAGCGCGACCTGTGGTGGCCTTCGGGCGAGGGCTTGCTGCTCGCGCACGCTGCGGGTGACGGCGATCCGGCTCGCGTCCTGCCGATTTACACGCGCCTTTCGGATGCCGAGGAAAACGAGCGCAAGCGTCTTGGTCTTGCTGAGAGTGCACAGAGCGAAATTACGGGCGTTGCCGATGAGCTCGCCGGTCGTCATCTGCAGTTCCGTCCTATGGGCGCGGCGGATGCCGAGGGCGCGAGCGCGCTAGAGGCTGCCTGCTTTGAAGGTGCCGGACACGAGGCGTGGACGCCGGGCATGTTCCTGTCCGAACTGGGCGAGGACGTCGCTGCGCCGCGTAGTTGGTGGGTGGCACACGACGACGGCAAGCTGCTGGGCCTTGCCGGCGGTATGGTCGTGGACGGTGATGTGCAGATTCTGGATGTCGCCGTCGACCCGGCACATCGCCGTGAGGGCATTGCCCGCAAGCTGCTGTCGCATGTGAGCTATGATGCCCAGATGCTCGGCTGCACCACGGCTTCGCTCGAGGTCGAGGACGACAACAAGGGAGCGATCGCGCTTTATAACGCTCTGGGCTTTACCGAGGCAGGATGGCGCCGCGGCTATTATGGTGCCGGCAAGGATGCCATCGTCATGACGGCTCCGCTGCCCCTGGTGCTTCCGGTCGACAATGCCTCGCCCGAGCCGACGGCGGCAGAGCAGCGCGTATGGCCGCTGCCTGCGCCTAGGCGCTCCGAGGGGGAGCGTGCCGAAATTGAGCGCCGCCGCCTAGTGCTTGCCATCGAGAGTTCCTGCGACGAGACGGCGGTGGCGATTATCGATGCGGATGGCAATATGCTGGCCAACCAGGTGTCGACGCAGATCGATTTCCATGCCCGTTTTGGCGGCGTGGTGCCCGAGATCGCCTCGCGCAAACACGTTGAGGTGATTGTGAGTGTCGTGGATGCGGCGCTCGAGGATGCCGCAGCATCGCTTGGTCTTGAGGGTGGAGCCATCGCGCCGAGCGAACTCGCCGCTGTTGGCGTGACGCAGGGTCCGGGCCTGGTGGGTGCTCTGGTAGTGGGCGTCGCCTTCGCCAAGGGCTTTGCGTATGCTGCCGGCAAACCGCTGGTGTGCGTCAATCATCTGGAGGGCCACCTGTTTGCCAACCTGTTGGCGCAGCCCGACCTCAAGCCCCCGTTTATCTTTACGCTCGTTTCGGGCGGGCACACCATGCTCGTGCACGTAAAGGCATGGGGCGACTATGAAGTGCTTGGCGAGACGCTCGACGACGCCGTGGGCGAAGCCTTCGACAAGGTGGCAAAGGCACTGGGTCTTGGCTATCCCGGAGGCCCTATCATCTCCAAGCTTGCCGAGACGGGCAACCCCAAGGCGATCGATTTCCCCCGTGCGCTTAACAGCAGGGGGGACTATCGCTTCTCGCTTTCGGGCCTCAAGACGGCGGTGACGCTCTACATCGAGCAGGAGACCAAGGCCGGGCGCACGATTCACCTGCCCGACCTAGCGGCCTCGTTTGAGGCGGCGGTCTTTGACGTGCAGTACAAGAAGGCCAAAAACGCCCTGCACGCCACCGGGTGCAAGGAGTATTGCATCGGCGGTGGTGTCTCGGCTAATCCGCATCTGCGCGAGATGATGATCAAGAAGCTTGGGCGTCAGGGGATCCGCGTAACGGTGCCACCGCTTTCGGCGTGCACCGACAACGCCGCCATGATCGCAGAGGTTGCTCGCCGTAAATTCGACCGAGGAGAAATCTCGCCGTTCGACGTCGATGCCGATCCGAACATGACGCTGTAGTCGCAAAGGTGCGATCCCCGGCGCTGCCCGGGCGCCAACGGCCGCATATGAACTTTCCTGCTCTACAGTCCTGCTCACGACGGAGGCCACATTAAGTGGCCTCCTGTTCGTGCGGAACTCGCGATAAAGTTCATATGCGGCCGTTGGCGCCCGGGCAGCGCCGGGGACCTTTCTGTATCGATATAGCTTCTGAGCTGGATCGGCGTCGACAACGTCCAGCAAGGTTAACAAGCCAGCGTCGAATTTCCGGCGTGCTTTAGCTGAAAGAAAAGATGGCATGCGGAGCTTTGCTCCGCATTTGGGATGGGAGCCCCTCGGGAGCGGGCGGGCGTATACAAGGTTTATCGCGAGTTCCGCACGAGCCGGAGAGCACTTAATGTGCTCTCCGTGCGAGCAGGACTGTAGAGCAGGAAACCTTGTATACGCCCGCCCGCTCCCGAGGGGCATCTCTCATGCAAAAACTTTTGTTGGGTAAAGTCCGAGGTCAATGGCGTTTTATACCGAGAAATTCAAAAATAGTTGAAAATTCATTACAAATTTGCGTTGACTTTAGGTAACTAAAGTTTCATACTCCTTTTTCAACCACTGGGGGATGTGAACACGCACGGATCGTTCGCATCATGATTGAAGAGGATTTTTTAGACATGTTCACGCATCAGCTAAACATTATCAGCGTAGTAATTATCTGATGCGGGTTAGCACATACAGCTAGCCCGTACGATAACGGGCGGCTGATGAAGATGAGGGCCGTCGAGCGCAACCGACGGCCCTCATTTTTTATGTCTGAGAAGTTCTTTTTAGAGGAGGAAATGTAATGAACGGAGTTTTGCTCATGGTTGTGGCCGCGGCGGTGCTCGCCTGCGGCTATCTGGGCTATGGCCGATGGCTGGCCAACAAGTGGGGCGTTGACAAAGAGGCCCTCACGCCGGCCAAGCGCATGAAGGACGGCAAGAGCTTCTCGCCCGTCTCTGCCTTCACCGCGTTCTCGCACCAGTTCAGCTCGATCTGCGGTGCCGGCCCTGTTACGGGTACGATCGTCGCCATGGCCTTTGGCTGGCTGCCCGTCGTGCTCTGGGTCCTCGTCGGCGGCATCTTCTTTGGCGCCGTCCACGACTTTGGCGCCCTGTATGCCTCGATGAAGAACAACGGCAAGTCGCTCGCTCAGCTCATCGAGAAGTACATCGGCAAGACCGGCCGTCGCCTGTTCCTGCTGTTCTGCTGGCTGTTCTGCATCATCGTCATCGCCGCCTTCACCGACATGGTCTGCAAGACGTTCATGTTCACCCCGGCCGTTGACGCTTCTGGTGCTGCTACCGGTGCCATCGACTTCACCAAGTCCTATGCCGCCGGCTGCGCTGGTACCATCTCCATCCTGTTCACCTTCGTCGCTATCGCCTTTGGTTGGGCCCAGAAGAAGTTCAACCTCACCGGTGCTACCGAGTTCGTCACCGGCGTGGTCCTCATGGTTCTCATGTTCGCCGTCGGTATGCAGTTCCCGGTCTACCTGGATAAGTTCCAGTGGTTCGCCGTCGTCATGGTCTACCTGGTCTTCGCTGGCGCTATGCCCATCCAGATGCTCAAGACCCCGCGTGACTACCTCACTTCCATCATGATGATCGTCATGATCGTTTGCGCTATCCTCGGCATCGTCGTCCTGGGCGTCAACGGTCAGGCCACCATCACCGCTCCGGTCTTCACCGGCTTCTCCACTGCCTCCGGCATGATGTTCCCGGTCCTGTTCGTCTCCGTCGCTTGCGGTGCTCTCTCCGGTTTCCACAGCCTCGTTTCTTCCGGCACCTCTTCTAAGCAGGTCGAGAAGGAGCAGGACGCCGTCAAGGTCGGTTACGGCGCAATGATCGTCGAGTCCTTCGTCGGCATCCTTGCCATCATCGTCGCCGGCATCATGTTCTCCGATATGAACACCGCCGGTACCGGCGCCCTCAACGCTGGTGTCGCTTCCACCCCGTTCCAGATCTTCGCCGCTGGCATCTCCCGCGGTATGCAGGCCTTCGGTGTTGACGGCACGCTCGCTACCGTCTTCATGACTATGAACGTCTCCGCTCTGGCCCTGACCTCGCTCGACGCCGTCGCCCGCATCGCCCGCACCTCGTTCTCCGAGTTCTTTGCCCAGACCAACGATGCTCTGGCCATCGAGTCCAAGGCCGGCTATATGAAGGTCCTCGGCAACCCCTGGTTCGCCACGGTCGTTACCCTGCTTCCCGGTCTCGCCCTCGCTTTTGGTGGCTATGCCAACATCTGGCCGCTCTTTGGTGCTTCCAACCAGCTGCTCGGCGGTATGACCATGATCACCCTCGCCGTGTTCTGCAAGTGCACCGGTCGCAAGGGCTGGATGCTCTACGTGCCCGTCGCCTTCCTGCTCTGCTGCACCTTCACCTCGCTGGTCCAGAGCGCCATGGGCTGCATGACCGCCGTCCAGGCCTACGGTTTCTTCGGTACCATCCCGGCTACCGCCACCACGGCCGCCGTCTCCGTCGCCGCCACCAAGGGCCTGCAGCTCGTCTTTGCCGTTCTGCTGATGGTCCTGGGCCTCATCGTCGCCGTCAACTGCCTCAAGGAGTTCTTCGGCAAGGAGGCTGGCTCCATGCCTGATGAGGAGCCCGAGTGGTCCGAGATGGGCAAGGCCGAGTACGGTCGCGCCGCTGCCGCTGAAGCTCCTGCCGACGCCGAGGCCGCCAAGGCCTAGTCGGTCGGACGGGTTGAATCTCCCGTCTATTTGACTCGGAAAGACCGGGTCCGCAATCAAGCGGACCCGGTCTTTTTTCTTGTGAGAACAGGTGGTGCAAGGGCGTTCTCACAGATGTTTTGCGTGGATAGGCTCGTGCGTTGTACCATATGGACGTATATGTGTGCATATGAAAGGGGCCCCGTGGCCAAGACGGTATATTCCGATAATCAAAACAATGTCGATGCCCTGGCTGAGCGTCTGAGCAGCCAGACATCGCTTTCTGCCGAGCGTGCCAAGCTGGTTGCCTACGACCTGCTTTGCCGCAAGGCGCTCAAGATTAAGTCGAGTGCGCTGGCGCAGATTTTCCGCTCCGTCGATAAGGAGTGCGACACCAAGGCGATGCGCGATGAGCTTATCGCGGCAAATATCGTGACCAAGATCGAGGGTAGTGGCATTAACGGGCGCCCGGCGTTCTATACCATCAATGCCGAGATCCGCGATGCCCAGGAGCAACCTGCCGAGTCCGTCGAAGATTTTGTCGTCGAGGATTCCGCTGACGTGCCTGCTGTGGAAGAAGTTGCTCCGCGTGAGCATGTCGATACCGATGAGTTGCTCGATGAGAACGTTGTGCGTGCCTTTACGGCCAAGGCAGGACGCGGCGGTTTTGGCGGGGGCGGCAAGCGCGATGCACAGCGCCGCGCCCAGCAGGAGCGCTTCCGTCGCGCCGTTGCTCAAAAGGGTGAGACGGATGCCGAGGCTGTTGAGAACGAGGTTGCTGCCGAGTCGCAGAGGCCCGCGAAGGAGCAAAAGCCCGTGGAGGCCCAGGAGCCCCAGCGTCGCCGTGGTGCCCACTTTAAGGCTGCGCAGCAGGATGTCGCGCATGAGGTTGAAGAGCTTTCCGAGGCCGCAGACGATGTTGAGGAGTCTGCCAAGAAGGCCCCGGGCTCATGTCGTCCCGGACGTGGTTTTGCGAGGCGCGCGTATCCCGTAAGGCGTCAGGAGAAGGGCGAGCCGGCTTCGACCACTCAGGACAAGAAGGCCGAACAAACCGAGAAAACCGTTGAGCCGGCGGCTCGCGAGCAGAAGCCTGTTGAGCCGCAGCTTGAGGTTGCTGCCGAGGCCAAGGGCGAGCAGCCTACTGATGGGCAGACGGAGCAGGGCGCGTCGAGCAGGCCTCGCCGCCGTCGCCATCGCGGGGGTCGCAGTTCCCATGCCGAGACTGCAGCCGAGAAGACCACGCCGCAGGACGAGGATGCGAAGGCCGAGGTTTCTTCGGGGCAGCCTAAGCGCCAGCCGGCGAAGGAGAGCAAGTCCGATCGTCCGCAGAAGCAGGCGTCTATGCCGAAGCGCGAGCGCAATTCCCAAGGCGATTCTAAGCGCAGGTCTCAGAAGAAGCCGGAGTCTGCCGCAGCAGATGCTGCTGCCCAGCAGCCCGAGTCGGCCGTCCACGGCGAGGTATCGGCGTTTGCCCTTGCCCGCGTTTTAGGCAGGCAGCTGCTCAAAGTTGTCCCTACGCCTACGGCGCTCTCTAAGATCAAGGAGCAGCAGACACAGATCGTAAAGGTCGAGGGCAAGGACGGCAAAAAGGCTCCGCAGCGCACTCAGCACAACGAGATGTCCAACCGCAAGATTGCCGAGGAAATCGCAATCATCCAGGCTTGGATCGAGCAAAACCGAGGTGCCGATACGCCGGTTGCCTCGCGCCGCCAGCGTGCCTACCAGATTTTTAACGACG
Source organism: Collinsella sp. (assembly GCA_023708985.1). Classification (GTDB taxonomy): domain Bacteria; phylum Actinomycetota; class Coriobacteriia; order Coriobacteriales; family Coriobacteriaceae; genus Collinsella. The sequence continues at coordinate 145,137 of BREX01000003.1, read as the reverse complement.
AGAAGGCTTTTGACGGCAAGCACGGCGAGCGTCTAATTCGGCGTATGACCGAAAAGGGCATCAGCATGCAGGCGATTAAGGTCGCCCCCAACCGCCCCGTGCACTTTACGGGTTTCTTTACGCTGGGCGCCGATAAGCCGTTCATTATGGTCGAGAACCTGGACACCTATGACGAGATCGTCAAGCTCCTGCGCGGCCGCAAGCACGCTAAGCTCTTTGGCATCAAGGTGGGCGGCGTGATTTTTGGCGGCGGATGCAAGGCGAGCGTCTCGCATGCCCTGGACGATTATCTGGCTGAGATCGGCTATCGCTTTAACTACGTCTACTACGTGGGCGATATCGACCGCGAGGGCGCGCGCATCGTCGAGCAGGCTCGCAATGCCAATGTGGTTGAGATTCGCCTGCATGCCGGCATGTACCGCGCCATGCTCGCCGAGCATAAGCGTCGCGTGAAGGCCGGCGGCGAGTGCGAGCCCGCGGCTGCCAACCAGGGCGTGCCGCAGAACTTGGCGGCGACGATCAAGGATCTGCCCATGGTCACGCGCGTGCAGTTCCGCAATGTGCTGCGCGAGGGCGGGCGCATTCCGCAGGAGATTCTGATGACCGCCGACTATCGGGATGGCGACTCGGGAAGCTTCGACCGCATGCTGAACAACTAAATTCCGCCGGCCCCGGGAGAGCGGGGACACCGGCTTAGGTTTCCTGCTCTACAGTCCTGCTCACGACGGAGGCCACATTAAGTGGCCTCCTGTTCGTGCGGAACTCGCGATAAACCTAAGCCGGTGTCCCCGCTCTCCCGGGGCCTGTCGTGGCTTGGCCGTTGCATGCGGCTCGCTTTTCGGAACGGGGCTGACGGACACGTTCCGAAATCTACCACCGTCGCTGTGCAGGGTGTCTATAAAGAGCCGTGGCCAAAAAACATCAAATATGAGTACTGATACTCTTTTAGTAGCAGTAATTTTGACCACATTTAAGGTGATTTGACGTGTCGATCGAGCAGATAAGCTGCCGTATCTCCTCAAGTGTTCATTAAAGGAAGACCTTGATGCGAATAAATCTCATTAAGATCTTCTTTTATTAACGAAAATAATGTAGCTACAACGGTGACAGTACTCATATTTGCCGTTTTTGGCCACAGTCCTTCGGAGGGTCCTCGAAAATAGTCCCGAGCCGGCACTTGGGGACGTTCCTATAATGCCGGCACTTAGGAGCGTCCCCAAGTGCCGACACCGCGTCTGCCTGCGGCGGCCGCGCCCCGCTGCATCGCTCCGCACCCTTGCGGGTTCGAATCCCTCCGCTTGGCGGCGTTGGCTCGATTTGCTTGACGTGAGGGGCTCTTGGCTGGTGTGGGACGGAGGGATTCCGCGTCCGCCTGGTCGGCGGCCGCGCCCCGCTGCGTCGCTTCGCTCCTTGCGTGCTGCGCTGGAAAACGCTTCGCGTTTCCTCAGCTCCGCACCCTTGCGGGTTCGAATTCCTCCGCTTGCCCACAAGAAAGCGCCCTGGGCCGTTATGGGCTTAGGGCGCTCAGTTTTAATGGCTGGGACGGAGGGATTCGAACCCCCAACAGCCGGCACCAAAAACCGGAGTTCTACCGTTGAACTACGTCCCAATGTCTGGTGTTGCTCAAAAGCAACTCGTCTAGTTTACCTAATCTGCGAGGGCATCGCAAACGCCATCGAGAAGGCGGACGGCGAGGGTCTGCGCGTCGCTTGCGGTAAAGGTGCCGTTGTAACGCGTCATGCCGGTGAGCTCGATGCGAATTCGTGCCGGCTTTTGCTGTGCGGCAACATTGGCGGTACGGATGCGTTGGGCCAGGTTGTGGCACTCGGCGAGGGCGATCGTGGCACTCGGGGCGGCGTCTGCAGGCAACTCGTCGCTTGCGATCTCGAGCACCAGGTCAACGTCGGTCGGAACCTCGGAATCGCAAAGCATCATGCCGCTGCTGTCGGTCGTCGCCGTGGCGATGTTCCACATGCGCGATGCTACGCTGCGCGCAATGGGGTCCTCGCCGATGACGGCAATCTGGAAGCGCTCGAGCACGTTGGCGGCGCGAGCAAAACCGATGCGCGATTCGGCCTCGGTGACCGAGGGCTTGCCCTCCCACACATGGTGCAGGCGGTTGATGTAGGCGTAGGTGTCCTGGAAGGCCATGCCGTCGGCAAACAGGCCGACATTTTCCTGGAACTGCTGCAGAGCGGCCTCGGTATGCGGACCAAAGTAGCCGTCGTCTTCGCCACAGGCAAAGCCCAAAACGTTGAGAGCGCGCTGCAGGGCCTTGACGTCGGCGCCGTGAAAATTGGGCATGCGAAGGTAGAGCGTGCGGTCGCCCAACTTGTATGAAGCGTCTACAAGGGCGCTCCAGCAGGGGATATCGACAGCATAACCGGCCGCAAGGCCGCTATCGAGCCTAAACGTGCCAACAGCCTGCTCGGTGGTGGTGCCAAAGCGCTTGTCGGCGACCTCGTCGGCATCGATGGTGTAACCGAGCTGCAGAAGGCGGGACTGAACATCCTCGACGGCTGCTCCCCGCATGCCCGTGGTAATAGGTTCCATGAACGAACCCCTTTCGGCGTACGATTCGTACTATTTTGAGCGCGTGTCGGATAGACAACGCGAGACAATGCATAAACATGCACTCAACAGTGTAGCAACTTGTACCCAAACGCGCTGCCCACAGGTTTTGTGACCCCCGCTAGTTGAGACGCTCCACAAAGAAATCTGCCATGGAGAGGAACAGCTCGCGTGCGTGCGGGTCAAGTTCAACGTCCTCGATGGCAGCCTTGGCTTTTGCGGTCAGGTCCAGCGCGTAGGCGTGAGCATATTCTATGGAGCCGGTCTGCTGGAAGATCTCCACGGCACGCGCGAGCTGCGCGGGGTCCTCGGTGCCCGAGGAAAGAATGGCCTCGACCTCGTCGTGATAGCGCTCATCCGACAGGGCATGCACAGCGACGAGCGTGCGCTTGCCCTCGGTGATGTCGGTGCGGAAGTCCTTGTTAGCGGCTTCTTTGGTGCCGACCAAGTTGAGCAGGTCGTCCTGAATTTGAAAGGCAAGGCCCGTGTGCAGGCCAAAGGCGCGTAGCGCCTCGACCTGCTCTTTGCTGCCGCCACCGATAATGGCTCCGGCGGCAAGTGGCGTGGCTCCGCTGTAATACGCGGTCTTGTGCGTGGCCATGTCCAGGTAGTCATCAACCGAGATATCAAAGCGCTTGTCACGGACCCAGCCCAGGTCGAGCGCTTGGCCCTCGATGGTACGGACGATCATCTCGGTAAGCTCGTGGAGCACGCGAAGCTTCACGTCTGCGTTGAGCGTGGGGTCGTCGAGAACCGTCTTGGTGACCATGGTGAGCGCCAGGTCACCGCAGTTGATGGCAAGACCGGTACCCTCGGTAAGGTGCATGCAGGGCTTGCCGCGACGAATCTGCCCGTTGTCGGCGATGTCGTCGTGGATGAGTGCGCCCGACTGAAAGTGCTCGATGGCCGCCGCGGCGCTGCGGGCGCTCTCAAAGCTACCGCCCACTGCGGTTGCGGCGAGCATGCAGATGAGCGGGCGGTGGCGCTTGCCAGCGTTTGCCGTAAATGCCGAGAGCGGGGTATACAGGTAACGCTCGATATCGGCGGAAGTCGCCTGTCCGTCAAAAAACGTGGCCAGATGGTCGTTAATCTGGTCAAAGTGCTGGGCTAAAAAGCTGGTAAACGGACTGGACACGGGTTCTCGCATTCTTTGATAGGTTGCATCGTTGCATTATGCAGACAACATATTGCCACATTAGGGCGTCGAGCGCGGCGGTTGAAGACGATTGGTCCATGCGGCCGCAAGTGCGGTAGGGGCTTGGCTAGATAAGCCCAAAGTGTTCGAGCGCGGTGACGACGCCGTCGTGGTCGATGCTGTCGGTGACATAGTCGGCCTTTTCCTTGAGGAAGTCCGGCGCATTGCCCATGGCGATACCGACATCGACGGCGTTCATCAGCGAGACGTCATTGCTGGCGTCGCCGATGCCGTATACGGTTCCGTGGTGGGGATCGAGGGCGTCGAGTACGGACTGGATACCCTCGCGCTTGGTGCATTCGCGAGGCGAAATCTCGGTCACTTCGAGCTCGAGCTCGTTAAAGCAGAGCAGCGGCTCAAACGCTTGATCCTGAGCGATGCGGTTGGCAAGCGACGTGGACATTAAGATCTTGTAGGCGCTGTAATGTTGCAGCTGCGTAATTGCATCGCCCACGGTGCGGGCGTATCCCGGGGCGTCGGGCGCATCGGCACTCATGCGAACGACGCCATTGAGTCCCTCAAAACGAATCACTTCGTCCGATTGCTCAAGAATGGGAGCAAGGCGCTGAAGCATGCCGGGCGTCATCGCCAAATCACGAATCACGTGTCCCTCAAGTTCGACATAGCCACCCGCGAGGCAGACGATGCCGGTCCAGGGCAGCTCGAGCAGCTTTGGATGGATGCAGCTCAGCGTGCGCCCTGTGCAGATAAACGCCATATTGCCCTTGGCGACAAAATCACGGATGGCTTGCGAGACCGCTTCATTGGGATAGGGGGAGAGGTCTCGCTCGCTCTCGGGAAGCTCTTGTGCCACTCGAGGGTCTTGCCAGGCGAGTGTTCCGTCGATATCGAAGAAGCAGATATCGCCGCGCTTATGGGCTGCGCTGGCGGCAGGGGAGGCCGAGGTGGTGGGCACAAATCCCGGCTCGAGGCCCATGATCTGGTCAAAATGCTCTTTAACGCGGGGAACGGAGATGCCAATAATCACCTGGGCGGTCTTGCCCGTAATGATGAGGCCCTTGGCGCCCACCGCGACAAACGACGCATTATCTGCAACGATGGAAGGGTCTGCGACCTCGACGCGCAGGCGCGTGGCGCAGTTGGTTGCGCCCACGATATTGCCAACGCCACCTAAAAGCTGAATTACCCGCTCAGCGAGGACGTGATCTTGATCGGATTGAATACTGACCTCGCCATTGGGAGATTGCTCTTTGGCAAAGCCGCTTCCCGTTAAACGATCGATTGCCGCGCGATTGGAGACATGATCCTCGCGGCCCGGCGTCTTAAGGTCATAGACCAAGATGAGTGCTCGAAAACTAACAAAAAAGATGAGGCTAAAGGCAAGACCGATACCGAGCGCCAAAAGGTAGGAGCCGGCATGCATTCGCATGAGTGGGATGAAGTTGAAGGCCGTCATTTCCATGAGACCGCCCGAGAAGATTCCGACGATGCCAAAGAAGTTCATGGTCATGGCAAGGCAGGAGGATAGGACGGCGTAGAGCAAAAAGAGTCCGGGATAGGTGAACATAAAGAGAAACTCGAGCGGCTCGGTGACGCCGCAGACCACCGAGGCGACGATGGCGGGCAAAAGGATGACTTTAAGGCCGGCGCGGCGTTCGGGTTTGGCGGTGAAATAGAATGCTGCCGCGATGGCGGGAAGGCCAAAGAGCTTGCCCCAGCCGGTGGCGGTAAAACCTGCCCAGGGCGCAAGTTCATTTAAAGGGCGCGTGCTATGGGAGAGAATGGGGAGCAGGTTGGTCCACGTGGCGTAAATACCGTCGTGAATGACCAGATTGTCGTAATAGATGGGCATATAGAGCAGATGGTGCAGCCCCATGGGCTCGAGCGCTCGCTCCAAAAACACAAAGATGCCCACGCCGAAGGGGCCGACGCCCGCAAGTGCGTGGCGCAGCGTTTCGGTCACAGCGTATGCGAAGGGCACGATGGCGGCCGAGATGGCGGCAAGGGCAAACACGGCAAAAAAGCTGATGAGGTAGACCAGCGAGGAACCCGAGAAGGTGCCGAGCCAATCGGGAACCTTGGCATCGTAGAAACGGTCATGGATGGCGACGACGGTTGCCGATACCGCCAGCGGGCCGATAATGCCGGTATCGAGCGTCTTGATGCCGTCGATGACGGTGATACCGCTGGCGGGGGTCAAAGATGATGGGTACTTAAGCCCAAGGTTGTCTCCGCTCAGCTTAATGATCTCGCTCAAAAAGAAGCAATAGGCAAAATAGGCCACGAGTGCCTCGAGGCAGCAGCGTGCCGGTTGCTTTTGGGCAAGACCGATAGGCAGCGCTACGGCAAAAAGGAGCGGGAGACGTTTAAAGACCGTCCACGAGCCGCGCTGGATGATGGTCCAGAAAACGTACCAAGGGGTTCCGTATACGGCGAGGTCGCCGACGATGTCTACGGTCGTGGCGAGGGCGGAGATGCCGACCATGAGGCCTGATATAGAAAACAGCATGGCGGGCGCGAACATTGCCCCGCCAAAGCGTTGGATTTTTTGCAGCATATTCTGCCTCTCGACCATAAGCCCGCCGTGTCTGCGGTGGAACGTTTAAACAATGAGTTAATTGTAGGGGAGTGAGCGTTCGCCGCATTGTTGGTTTTGATTCGAATCGATTGGAGCATCACGGGCGCCGTTGACAGTTAATAATCGGTGCTTTGCCGATAGACGGTTTAAACAACCCAAAGAAATGCTATCGTGTCTAGCCATACATATTCATTAGAGGTGAAATCATGCCAAAAGCGATTTACGAAGGAATCTACCGCGAGATCCGTTCGCGCATCATCAACGGGACCTATGCGTTTCAGGAGATGCTGCCAACCGAAGCCGAGCTGACCGCGGAGTTTGGCTGCACGCGTAATACCGTTCGACGCGCCTTGAGCATGCTGGCCGACCAGATGTTTGTGCAGCCTATACACGGTAAGGGCGTGCGCGTTATTTGGCTTAAGGGCGAAACCGACATGCTGGGCGCACTCGAAGAGGTTGAGTCGTTTGGCGAGTTCGCAAAACGCAACAATGCCGTCGCATCGACCGAGGTCAAGTCTTTTGAACATTTGATTTGCACTGAGCAACTCTCTCGTCACCTGGGCTTTAAGGTGGGCGAGGAGCTGATTCGCGTAGTGCGTGTCCGAAGCCTCAACGGCAGCGCGCGCCAAGTGGACCATGGCTACTTTTTGGCGTCGATCGCCAAGGGCCTGACCCCCGAGATCGCGGCGGATTCTATCTACGGCTATCTGGAGCACAAGCGCGGCGTCAAAGTGATGGCGAGCCGTCGTACGGTGAGTGTCGAGCTCGCCAACGATGAGGACTGCAGCTACTTGGACCTTGGCAAGTACAACTGCGTCGCCGTTATGGAGAGCCAGTCGTACACCTCGGACGGCATCTTGTTCGAGGTCACGCATGCCCGCACGCATCCCGAGATCTTCCACTACCGCGTCAACTCCAAGCGATAGCCGGCTAGCTCGCAGCCTGACGAGACTCATGCCCTCAAAGCGAAAACGCCCGGTCAAACCGACGATGCATCGGCTTGATCGGGCGTTTTCTCTGCATTCGATAATAAATAATTGTTTATACAAAACTTGTCAAGTATCAAGTTGAAATTACCGTTCACCGAAGTTTTTCTACCGTTCTAGTAATACTTGTTCAAACAACTAGCCAAATAGCGTATTGTACAAGTCAGCAAAAGGGGCAAAGTCCCCGAGCCAATCTCCGAAGGCGGCGGCAAAGGGTGCCGCCACGGTGTGAAAGGGTGGATTGTAATGAAGAACGAAATGAGCAGAAGGCAGTTCCTGGGCTTTGCTGGTTCCGCGGCTGCGGTTCTTGGTCTGGGCCTCGTGGGCTGCGGTGGTTCTGCCGGCTCTGGCTCCTCTGCTTCTGGTGACGCTGCCGAGGTCTACTTCCTCCAGTTCAAGCCCGAGGTCGACAAGGAGTGGAAGGAGATCGCCAAGGCGTACAAGAAGGAGAAGGGCGTCGAGGTCAAGATCGTGACCGCCGCCTCCAACACCTACGAGGAGAAGCTCAAGTCCGAGATGTCCAAGAGCTCCGCTCCGACGCTGTTCCAGGTCAACGGCCCCACCGGCCTTAAGAACTGGAAGGACTACTGCGCCGATCTTTCCGACACCAAGCTCCGCGGCGAGCTCATCGACGACTCCCTGGCGCTGCAGTCCGACGGCAAGGATCTGGGTATCGACTGGGTTCAGGAGAGCTACGGCATCATCTACAACAAGGAGCTCCTCGAGAAGGCCGGCTACAAGGCCGAGGACATCAACTCCTTCGACAAGCTGAAGGCTTGCGCCGATGACATCCAGGCCCGCAAGGACGAGCTCGGCGTTGACGGTGCCTTCACTTCCGCCGGCATGGATGACTCCTCCAGCTGGCGCTACACCACCCACCTCGCCAACCTCCCGCTCTACTACGAGTTCGAGAAGGAGCACAACCAGGAGGACGACGAGATCAAGGGCGAGTATCTCGACAACTTTAAGCAGATCTTCGACCTGTACATCACCGACTCCACCTGCGATCCTTCGCAGCTCGCCTCCAAGACCGGTGACGACGCCACCAACGAGTTCGCAACCGGCAAGGCCGTCTTCTACCAGAACGGCTCTTGGGCCTACGCCGACCTCACCAAGGCCGGTATGACCGACGACCAGCTCGGCATGCTGCCGATCTACATCGGCGTCGACGGCGAGGAGAACCAGGGCCTGTGCTCCGGCGGCGAGAACTACTGGTGCGTCAGCTCCCAGGCTTCCGAGGATGCCCAGAAGGCCACCGAGGACTTCATGTATTGGTGCGTCACTTCTGACACCGCCACCAGCATCATCGCTGACAAGATGGGTCTGACCGCCCCGTTCAAGAGCGCTAAGGAGACCACCAACGTCTTCTCTCAGCAGGCCGTTGCTATGGCCAAGGACGGCAAGAAGACTGTCGCTTGGGACTTCGTTTACATCCCCTCCGAGGAGTGGAAGAAGAACCTCAAGCAGGCTCTCATCGCTTATGCTGCCGACAACACCAAGTGGGACGGCGTCAAGAACGCCTTCGTCGATGGCTGGAAGACCGAGAAGGCTGCTTCCGAGTAAGCAGTTGCTGCCCAAGCTATCTGATTAGCGACAGGGGGCGGGCAGACGTAGGTTTGCCCGCCCCCTGCATATTGAAAGGACCCTTCTATGGGCAAAGCACTCAAGCGCTGGTGGCCGCTCTTTATGCTGCCCACGTGCCTGGCGTTTATGATCGGGTTCGTGATTCCCTTTATCCAGGGTTTCTATCTCTCGTTCTGCCAGTTTATTACCATCAATAACGCGCACTTTGTCGGTATCGAGAACTACGTGCGCGCACTGACCGACCCGCAGTTCTCCACGTCGTTCTTCTTTACCGTGGCGTTTGCCTTCCTGTCGACGGTGCTCATCAACGTGATCGCGCTGGCCATTGCGCAGGCGCTCACCCGCAAGGCGCTCAAGGGCACCAACATCTTCCGTACGATTTTCTTTATGCCTAACCTGATTGGCGGCATTGTACTGGGTTACATTTGGCAGATTCTGATCAACTGCCTGCTCTCCAACGTGGGTGCCCAGCTTATCGCCCTCAACTCCGCCGCTGGCTTCTGGGGCCTTATCATCCTGACCCTGTGGCAACAGGTCGGCTACATGATGATCATCTACATCGCCGGTCTGCAGTCCATTCCGTCTGATTACATCGAGGCCGCCAAGGTCGACGGCGCTACGGCATGGCAGACGTTTTGGAAGGTTAAGATCCCCAACCTGATGCCGACCATCACCATCTGCCTGTTCCTGTCCATCACCAACGGCTTTAAGCTGTTCGACCAGAACCTCGCCCTTACCGGTGGTGCCCCGGCGCACTCTACCGAGATGCTCGCCCTGAACATCTACAACACGTTCTATTCGCGTGCTGGCATCGCATGGCAGGGCATTGGTCAGGCCAAGGCAGTTATCTTCTGCATCCTGGTTGTCGCTATTTCTATGATCCAGCTTAAGGCCACGAGGTCCAAGGAGGTGCAGCAGTAATGAAACGCGATAAGGCTATTAACCGCGCGCTCTCGATCTTCTTTACGATCCTGTCGCTCGCATGGATCTACCCCGTGTTCATGATTGCGCTCAATTCCTTTAAGAAGGGGACCGCAATCAGCACCACCACGGCGTTCGATCTGCTCACGCCCGAGACGTTCAACGGCCTCGCAAACTACGTGCACGCTCTTAACGAGCAGGGCTTTGCCTCGGCGTTTATGTATTCGCTCATCATCACGGTCACGTCTGTCGTACTGATCTTGGTGTGCTGCTCCATGTGCGCTTGGTACGTGGTGCGCGTGAATAACAAGATCTCGAACTTCTTCTATTACCTGTTCGTGTTCTCGATGGTCGTACCGTTCCAGATGCTCATGTTCACGCTGTCCAATTTGGCGGACCGCATCGGCTTTAACACGCCGTTCAACATCTGCTTTATCTATCTGGGCTTTGGCGCGGGCCTGGCGGTCTTTATGTTCGCCGGCTTTGTAAAGAACATCCCGCTCGAGATCGAGGAAGCGGCCATGATCGACGGCTGCAACCCGGTCCAGGTGTTCTTTAAGATCGTCCTTCCCATCATGAAGCCCACCTATCTTTCGGTCGGCATTCTCGAGACCATGTGGGTCTGGAACGACTATCTGCTGCCCTACCTTACGCTCGACTCCACCAAGTACAAGACCATTCCTATCTTGATCCAGTACTTCCGCGGCGGCTATGGCCACGTCGAGCTCGGCCCCATGATGGCCTGCATCATGATGGTCGTTATCCCCATCGTCATCATGTACATCTTCTGCCAGAAGTACATCATCGACGGCGTGGTGGCAGGTGCCGTCAAGGGCTGATGCCGTAACTGTTTTGCAAGTTTCTGCGGCGCCCCTCAGCGCGGCGCCGCGTATCGAAAGGTAAAGACATGGCCGAGATCGTTCTCAAACATGTTCAGAAGGTGTATCCCAACAACGAGTCCAAAAAGAAGGGCTTCTTTGGCAAAAAGAAGAAGACCGAGGAGAAGAAGCACAACCTCAAAGTTACCGAGGACGGCGTGCTCGCTGTAGAGGACTTCAACCTCACCGTTCACGACCAGGAGTTCATCGTCCTCGTTGGCCCTTCCGGCTGCGGTAAGTCCACGACGATGCGCATGGTTGCCGGCCTGGAGGACATCACCTCGGGTGACGTGCTCATCGACGGCAAGCGCGTCAACGACGTCGCTCCCAAGGACCGCGACATCGCCATGGTGTTCCAGAGCTATGCTCTGTACCCCAATATGACAGTGTACGAGAACATGGCGTTTACGCTTGAGCTCAAGAAGGTCCCCAAAGACGAGATCGACCGCAAGGTTCGCTCCGCCGCCGAGATCTTGGGTATTACCGAGTACCTCGACCGTAAGCCCAAGGCGCTCTCTGGCGGTCAGCGCCAGCGCGTCGCCATCGGCCGCGCTATCGTTCGTGACCCCAAGGTTTTCTTGATGGACGAGCCGCTGTCCAACCTGGACGCCAAGCTTCGTAACCAGATGCGTGCCGAGCTCATTAAGCTGCGCCACGAGATCAAGGGCACGTTCATCTACGTTACCCACGACCAGACCGAGGCCATGACCCTCGGTGACCGTATCGTGGTCATGAAGGACGGTGTTGTCCAGCAGATCGCCACGCCGCAGGAGGTTTTCAACCACCCTGCGAACATCTTCGTCGCCGGCTTCATCGGCGTGCCGCAGATGAACTTCTTCGATGCCCAACTGGTGCGCTCGGGCGACGGCTTTACCGTCAAGACCGAGGATATGAACGTTGCGCTCGCCCCCGAGACTTGCGCTCAGCTTGCCCTCAACTGGGACGGCGGCGACGTGAAGGAGATCACGGCCGGCGTGCGCCCCGAGCAGATCCTGCTTGCCGACAAGGGCGAGGAGGGTGCGCTCCAGGGTACCGTCGAGGTGACCGAGCTCATGGGTTCGACCGAGCACGTCCACGTGACCGCCCCCGACGGACAGTTTGTCCTGATCATCCCCGTCGTCGATCTTGAGGCCAAGGGTTCGCTCAAGGCTGGCGACCCCATCTGGTTCAAGTTTGAGAAGAACGCGACCCACCTCTTCGATAAGGTGTCTGGCAAGAACCTCATTTAAGCCCGGTCTAACCAGGCCCTCCTTTTGGGCGACTGCGGCTTTGCCATCCTTTTGCCGTGGTCACATATAAGGCTCCCCTCCCGTCCACTAGGCGAGAGGGGAGCCTTTCTTTGTGCAGGGGCCGTCCATCTGTCGGTTTGTCTTGATCTGTAACAGGAGGAGGGCCAAATTGGGTCTAGATGTTACAGATTGAGACGGCGTCGAGCTGCCCGTCCTTCCATCTCGATCTGTAACACAAAGGACCGATTTCGGCAGTTACCTGTTACAGATTGAGAATGTTTTAGCTGCCTTGTCCGTCTGTCTCATTCTGTAACAGGTAGATCCGATTCCAGCGGTTATCTGTTACAGATTGAGACAGTTCATCGGGACAATTCTGATTGTCTTGATCTGTAACAGATAGACCCAATTTTGCCGGTTAGGTGTTACAGACCGAGATTGTTTGGTCGAGGCGGCTCACAGGGGCATCGCCTGGGCACAAAAAACGGAGCCGTGTTGCCACGACTCCGTTCCTCAAGAGAATGGGTAAGGGGAATGGGTTAGTCCAGGTGCCAGATCTCGTTGTTGTACTGGGAGATCGTGCGGTCAGACGAGAAGGTGCCGGCGTTGGCGATGTTGATCAGCGCCTTGCGCATCCAGGCGTCCTGATCCTCGTAGTCGGCCAGCACGCGCTCCTTGGTCTGGATGTACTCCTCAATGTCGAGCAGGGCCATAAACCAATCCTTGCCCTTGATGTCGTCGTGCAGACGCTGCAGGCGCTCCGCGTTGCCGGTCGCCATAAAGGCGGGGTTGGTGATGAAGTCCACTAGCAGCTTGATGCCGGGCTTGCGGTAGAGCGCGCCGGCGTCATAGGTGCCGTCGGCGTAGAGCTGCTCGACCTGCTTGGACGAGGCACCAAAGGTGTAGATGTTCTCGTCGCCGACGAGCTCGGCGATCTCCACATTGGCGCCGTCGAGCGTGCACAGGGTCAGGGCACCGTTGAGCATGAACTTCATGTTGGAGGTGCCGCTCGCCTCCTTGGAGGCCAGGCTGATCTGCTCGGAGATGTCAGCGGCGGGGATCACGCGCTCGGCGGCGGTGACGTTGTAGTTCTCAATCATGACAACCTGCAGGTACGGAGCCACGTCGGGGTCGTTTGCAATCCACTGCGACAGCGTCAGGATCAGATGGATGATGTCCTGCGCGATAGTATAGGCAGGGGCCGCCTTGCCGCCAAAGATGATGGTGACAGGGTGCTTAGGCTTATTGCCGTTCTTGATATCGAGATACTTCCAGATGATGTAGAGCGCGAGCATCTGCTGGCGCTTGTACTCGTGGATGCGCTTGACCTGAACGTCGATGATCGCGTTGGAGGGAATGGTCACACCCTGCTCGAGTGCCATGAACTGGCGCATGATGGCCTTAGCCTCGACCTTGGTGGCGGCCAGGCGCTCAAGAACGTCCTTGTCGTCGGCGAACTTGGCGAGTTTGCTCAGATCGCCGGTGCTGCGCCAGTCGGTGCCGATCACATCGTCGAGCAGGCTGGCGAGTGCGGGGTTGGCCCCATGGATCCAGCGGCGGAAGGTGATGCCGTTGGTCTTGTTGGAGAACTTCTCGGGATAGATCTCGTAGAACGGATGAAGCTCGGTGTCCTCCAGGATCTTGGTGTGGAGGGCGGCTACGCCGTTGATGGAGAAGCCAAAGTGGATGTCCATGTGGGCCATGTGGACGGTGTCGTATTCGTCGATGATGGCGACGCGCGGGTCGTCGTGCTCGGCCTTCGCGATCTCATCGAGCTTGACGATAATGTCGGCGATGGCAGGGGAGACCTTCTGCAGGCTGGCGAGCGGCCACTTCTCGAGCGCCTCGGCAAGGATCGTGTGGTTGGTGTAGGCGACCATGGATCGCACGATGGTCACGGCCTCGTCAAACTCGATGTCGTGCTCGGTGGTGAGCAGGCGGATGAGCTCGGGGATGACCATGGTGGGGTGCGTGTCGTTAATTTGGACCACGGCGTAGTCGGCCAGATCGTGCAGGTTGCTGCCGCGCTCGACGGCCTCGTCGATCAGGAGCTGGGCGGCGTTGCTCACCATGAAGTACTCCTGGTAGATGCGAAGCAGGCGGCCCTGCTCATCGGAATCGTCGGGGTAGAGGAACAAGGTGAGGTTCTTGGCGATCTCGGTCTTGTCGAAGTCGATGGAGCTGCCGGGGACCAGGCCGTCGTCAACGCTTGCCAGGTCGAACAAGCGCAGGCGGTTCTTGGTGGGCTGGCCGTAACCGGGCACATCGATGTTGACGAGCTTGGAGGTGACGGCAAAATCACCAAACTCGACGGTGTAGGAGCGGTCATCATCGATCAGGATATCCTGCTCGCCGAGCCACTCGTCGGGGACGGCCTTCTGCTGATTGTCGACAAAGCGCTGACGGAACAGACCGTAGTGGTAGTTGAGGCCCACACCGTCGCCGGTCAGGCCCAGCGTGGCGATGGAATCCAGGAAGCACGCGGCCAGGCGACCCAGGCCGCCGTTGCCGAGCGAGGGCTCGACCTCAAACTCCTCAATCTTGTTGAGGTCGTGGCCCGCGGCGGTGAGCTGGTCCTTAACCTCGCCATAGATACCGAGGTCGATCATGTTGTTGATCAGCAGCTTGCCAATCAAAAATTCAGCAGAGATGTAATAGAGCTTTTTCTTGCCGTTGTTGAGCGGGCAGGTGGCGGAGCGCTCCTGCACGAGTTTGACCAGCAGCTTGTAAATGCGACGGTCGTCGAGCTGCTCGAGCGAGGTGCCAAAAGACTGCTCGGCAAGATCAGCAAGATTGATACGGGGCATGTTTCCTCCTGTGGTGAGTTGACGACATGTCAGATATTCAAAAGAAGCCCGCGCGAGGGGATTGGGGTGGCCTCGCGCGGGAAAAGCAAGCGCGTCCGCACGGTGGGGAGGGGTCGGGCGCGGTAGCTCCTATTGAGGAAGCTCGATTTCGGCTTCCGACGGGATGCGGAAGTAGGTCTCGGTCCAGTCGGTGAGTTTGTGCTCGAGCTCGCGGGTGATGGCGCCGTCGAGCATGCGCCAGGTCCAGTTGCCGCCCAGCGTGGCAGGGGTGTTGATGCGCGCCTCGTTGCCCAAGTTGAGCAGGTCCTGCATGGTGTAGACGCACGTGTCGCTCACGCTGGCTGCGATGGTTCGGTTGAGCGCGTCGGCGATGGGTTCGCCGGCCTGCTGATGGGTGTACAGGGCTGTCTGCTCGCGCTGACGCGGGGTAGCCGTTCCTTCAAACCAGCCGCGTGCTGTCTCGTTGTCGTGAGTGCCCACGTAGGCGACGGTGTTGGCAATGTAGTTGTGCGGCAGGTAGTACGAGTTGGTGCCCTCAAAGGCAAACTGCAGGATCTTCATGCCGGGGAAGCCCGAGTTGTCGCGCATATCGATGACGCCGGGGGTGAGGAAGCCCAGGTCCTCGGCGATGATGGGCAGCGTGCCGAGCTTTTCCTCGAGTGTCTTGAAGAGCTTGAGGCCGGGACCCTGCGTCCACGAACCGTAGGACGAATCAGGCGAGGAGAACGGCACCTCCCAATAGGCCTCGAAGCCGCGGAAGTGATCCAGGCGGATGACGTCGTACATGTCGAGGGCGGCGCGAATGCGGCCCTCCCACCAGGAGAAGCCGTCGGCCTCCATGGCGTCCCAGTCGTAGATGGGGTTGCCCCAGTACTGGCCGGTGGCCGAGAACTGGTCGGGCGGCGTGCCGGCGACGCTCACGGGATTGCCGGCGGCGTCGATCTTAAAGAGCTCAGGTGTCGCCCACATCTCGACGGAGTCACGCGAGACATAGATGGGCAGGTCGCCGATGATGAGAATGTCGCGCTCGTTGGCATAGGCCTTGAGGCGGCTCCACTGGCGATCGAAGAAGTACTGCGTCATCTGGTGGTAGAGCATACGCGCCGGATGGTCGGCGCAGACCTTGGCGGAAGCCTCGCCGCGGGTGCGGAGCTCCGCGGGCCACTCCCAAAACGCCTTGAGACCGCACTCCTCTTTGACGGTCATGAACTCACAGTAGGGGATGAGCCAGTCCTCGTTGGCCTGGATAAAGTCATCGAAATCGGCCGGCTTGTCGGCAGCAAAGCGCTCGGCGGCGCGGTCGAGAATCTGACGGCGGCCGCCAAAGATAGCACCGTAGTCGACATTGCTGGGGTCGGATCCCAGATACACGCCATCGATATCGCGCTGCTCCAGATACCCTGCCTCGATAAGCTCGGCAAAGTCGATAAAGTTGGGGTTGCCTGCGCGGGCCGAGAACGACTGATAAGGCGAATCGCCATAGCTGGTCGTCGTAAGGGGCAGAATCTGCCAGTAATGTTGTTTGCACGAGGCGAGAAAATCGACGAAGTCGTAGGCATTCCAGCCAAAGCCGCCGATTCCGTATGGTCCGGGCAGAGATGAGACGGGCATGAGGACGCCGCTTGCACGCTCCATGAATGCGCTCACCAACCTTCTTGTTGTGGGGTCGGCCTGCCGATGGGTGTGCAGTCCGCCTCCGATGTTCTGATTCGATACGCCTATTGTAAAACATGTTGTTTAAACATGTACAGGCAAGATAAAAAAGTTGGTCGATTTTCGGCGAATGGCTACATGCCATGAAAAAGCCCCGACCTCACAACGTGAGATCGGGGCAAGAACGGTATGTAGGTTTTTGCTACTCGGCGTCGGTGAAGCCGTTGGGGTTGTGGCTCTGCCAGTTCCAGCTATCGCGGCACATGTCCGCGATGTCGTACTGGGCCTTCCAGCCCATCATGCGCTCGGCCTTGGAGGCATCGCACCAGTTGGCAGCGATGTCGCCGGCGCGGCGCTCGCGGATCACGTAGGGCAGCTCCTTGCCACAAGCCTTGGAGAAGGCGGCGACGACCTCGAGTACCGAGGTGCCGGTGCCGGTGCCCAGGTTAAAGATCTCGACGCCGGTCTTGCCGTTCATCCAGTTAAGGGCGGCAACGTGGCCCGAGGCCAGGTCGCAAACGTGGATGTAGTCGCGCACGCCGGTGCCGTCGGGGGTGGGGTAGTCGTTGCCAAAGACCTGAACGGCCTCGAGCTTGCCCACGGCGACCTGGGCGACATAGGGCACCAGGTTGTTGGGGATGCCCTTGGGGTCCTCGCCGATCAGGCCCGACGGATGAGCGCCGATGGGGTTGAAGTAACGGAGCAGCACGACGTCCCACTCGGGGTCGGCGGTGTGGACGTCCATAAGGATCTGCTCGATCATCCACTTGGTCCAGCCATAGGGGTTGGTTGCGGGCTTCTTGGGGTCTTCCTCGGTGACGGGCGGGTTGTCCGGGTCGCCGTAGACGGTCGAGGAGCTCGAGAAGATGATGGACTTGCAGCCATGGTTGCGCATGACGTCGATGAGCACCAGGGTGTTCTCGATGTTGTTGTGGTAGTACTCGACGGGCTTGCTCACCGACTCGCCGACGGCCTTAAAGCCGGCAAAGTGGATGACACGGTCGATCTGATGGGTATCGAAGATCTTGTTCATCGCATCGCGGTCGAGCACGTTGGCCTCGTAGAAGGTGAGGTTCTTGGCGGCCTCGTCGCCCACGATGGTCTTGACGCGGTCGACGGCGACGGCGCTGGAGTTGGAGAGATCATCGACGATGACGACCTGGTAGCCACCCTCGAGCAGCTGAACGACGGTGTGCGAGCCGATAAAGCCGGCGCCACCGGTAACGAGGACGCAGGTGTCTTTGGGGTCGAGTGCTTTGGACATGTAGTCTCCTATCGAATCAGGAACACTTCTAGAGGGGAGTATAGCGCAGGCGGGGACGCCCAAATGGTGCACTGTAGGAAAAGCAGAGGATTATGTTAACGTACTCATATAAGAGCTTGCTCAATTGTTACCTCAAATTTGACAATTGCTTACGAGCCGCCGACCTTGTAGTTTCCTGCCGTTCGTGGAAATCGTTGGGACGCGCCATATGTACGCTAATATGTATGAGTTGAGCGACATATAAATAAGCATGTAACGGAGTACATATGTCACCAAACAGCGATTCCATCCTTTCCCAGGAGCTCTCGCGCCGCACTGCCCTTAAGGCCCTGTTCGGCGCCGCTTCTGCGGCAGTTCTTTTTGGCCTGCCCACTCGCGCCCATGCGGCGGAGGCTTCCAAAGAAACCACCGATAAATTGAATGCCGCCCAGGCCCAGCTCGACGAGGTTCAGGCCCAGCTCGACAGCATCGCAAATGAGTATGCGGCGCTGGCCAACAAGAATGCCCAGACCCTCAACGACATCGAGAATGTCCAGGGCAAGATTGACGACACGCAGGCCCAGATCGATGAAAAGAAGGCCGAGCTCAAGAAGAAGCGCAACGACCTTTCCGATCGCGTGGCCGCCAGCTACAAGTCCGGCGGCACGAACATCCTGTCGCTGCTGCTGGCCTCTGGCTCGTTTGAGGAACTCGTCGCCAACGCGCATTACGTTGAGAAGATCAACAAGAGCGACCGCGATGCCATCGAGGATATCCAGACGATTCAGGCTGAGCTCGACGCACAGAAGACCGAGCTCGAATCACAAAAGGCCGACCTGGAGAAACTCAAGGACCAGCAGACGGCTCAGATGCAGGATATGCAGGCCAAGCAGCAAGAAGTCCAGACCGTGCTGAACGGTCTTTCCGACGACGTCAAGGAACTCATGGCTCAGCGCGATTCCGAGATCCTCGCTGCCGCCCAGGCTGAGGAGGCCGCTAGGAAGGCGGCTGCGGCAGCCGCGGCCTCTGCGAACACGGGCTCTTCTTCGGGTGGCTCGAGCTCGGGTGGCGGCTCGTATGCCGGCGGCACCCCGCAACAGACGGGCGGTTCGGGCAAGCAGCAGGCCGTCGTCAATGCGTGCTACTCGACGCCTTCTCCCGGCCAGGGCTGGTGTGCTGCCTGGGTTACCAACGTCTTCCGCAATGCCGGCGTGGGCTATTTTGGCGGCAACGCGTGTGACATGTTCAACGCCTGGTGCTATAGCTCCGACCGCTCGGCGCTGCAGGTGGGCATGATCGTGGCCGATTCCTCGCACAGCGGCACGGGTGCTCCGGGCCTTATCTACGGTCATGTGGGTATCTACGTTGGCGGCGGCATCGTTATGAGCAACGAGGGTGCCATTACGTCTAAGTCGCTTGATTCGTTTATTAGCTTCTATGGTACTGGCTCTGGCGTGCGTTGGGGCTGGCTCGGCGGCATTGCGCTGTCGTAAAGCCGACTGGGCCGCGTGCCCGCCCGCAATATATTTGATTGTCTGCTCGGGCAGTCCTGCGCAAGACGAAGGCCACATTAAGTGGCCTTCTTTGCGTGCGGAACTCGCGATCAATCAAATATATTGCGGGCGGGCACGCGGCCCTCTCGGGTTCGGGGCGCTACGCACCGGATTGGTTGTCTGAATAAAAGAAAGTGAAGGCCCCTTTCGGGGCCTTCTTTTTTAGAGGAATTCGCCGACTCGGTGGACTTCGGGTTCGAGGTCCACGTCGAATTGGTCTTTGACGGTTGTTTGGATGTGGCGGATGAGTTCGTCGACATCGGCGGCGGTGGCGTGGTCGGCGTTGACGATGAAGCCGCAGTGCTTTTCGCTCACCTGCGCGCCGCCAATGGCGTGTCCTCGCAGGCCGGCGTCCATGATGAGCTTGCCGGCAAAGTGGCCCTCGGGGCGCTTGAAGGTGGAGCCGGCACTCGGCATGTCGAGTGGCTGCTTGTCCTCGCGGCGCTGGCGGTAGTCGTCCATGTCGGCCTTGATCATCGCGGCGTTGCCCGGGGCGAGATTGAAAGTGGCCGAAAGTACGATGAAGCCGTCGTCGGCAATGCGGCTCTTGCGATAGCCCAGGTTGAGCTCATCGATATCGAACTCGATAATGCTGCCGCTACCGCGGGTGCCGTCGTCGAGCATGCGGGCGGGCTTGTAGACGCGCACGGACTCCAGCACATCGGCCATGCAGGCGCCGTATGCTCCGGCGTTCATGTAGCAGGCACCGCCGACCGATCCGGGAATGCCCGAGATGGGCTCCATGCCGGTAAGGCCGGCCTCGGCTGCCGCGGCTGCGACATCGGAAAGCAAGGCGCCGGCTGCCGCCGTGACGTGCGTGCCGTCGACCGTAATGTCGGAGAGGCCCTCGCCCAGCGCTACGACGACGCCGCGGATGCCCTTGTCGCCGACGAGCAAGTCGGAGCCGTTGCCCACGATGGTGAGTGGTAGATTGCAGCGATAGCAGGTATCGAGCGTGGCGACGAGGCCTTGCTCAGTATCGGGCGTGACAAAGACGTCGGCCGGACCGCCGATCTTAAACGTGGTGTGCTCGCGCATGGGCTCGCTCATCAGCACGTTGTCCTCGCCGGCAACGCCAGCGAGCGCGCACAGCAGGTCCTCGTTAAAAAAATCGTTCTCGTGCATACGAATATCCGCCTTTTGGTGGTCGTTGTCATCAATCGATTGCAATATACCCCACCCGGACGGATTTGGTGCGCTGGCGGCGATAAAACAGCCGTCCACCGGATTGGTAAAGTGTTTATCACCGAGGTAGAGGGGTAGTCGCTATACTTTCAAGAGATTGCGCGTAAACCCGGAAGGAGCGAGATGGCCAACAAAGTCACCCTCAAGCAGATCGCCCAGGAGGTGGGGCTTTCCCCCTCGTCGGTCTCGCTTGTTCTCAATAATCGGCCCTGTCGCATCTCGGAAGAAAACCGCAAGCTCATCAAAGAGGTCGCGGCGCGCAACCACTATGTTCCCAACCAGATTGCGCGCAGCCTGGTCATGCGCGAGTCGCGCACGCTGGGCCTTATCGTCCCTAACATCGAGAGCCGCTTTTTTGCCTCGCTCGCCGGTAGCCTGGAAAAGCGCTGCCGCGAGGACGGCTATGCGCTCTTCATTACCAGCTCGGGCGGAAGCGCCGATGACGATCTGGAGCTGCTGCGCCAGCTGGTGACGCGCGGCGTTGATGGCGTCTTCCTGGTGGTGGGTGACGAGTTCTCCGATGATCGCGCCCTGCGCGAAGAAGTCAGCCACCTGCCCATCCCGGCCGTAATGGTCGACCGTGCCATTGAGGGGCTCGAGTGCGACAAGGTGATGTTCGACCACGAGATGGGCGGCTATATGGCCACCCGCTATCTGATCGAGCAAGGCCACCGCCGTATTGCCTGCCTGGTTAATGCCCGCCGTTCCAATACGGGTCGCAAGCGACTTGCCGGCTATGAGCGCGCGCTGCGCGAGGTTGGCCTGCCGATCGACGCGCGTTTGGAGTTTGAGAGCGAGTACTACATTCCGAGCGCATACGAGGCCTCGGAGGCAGTGCTCGCAACTGACGCCACTGCCGTGTTCGCAAGCTCAGATAACATTGCCCTCGGTTTGCTCAAGCGCTTACACGAGATGGGGAAGAGCATCCCGGGCGATATCTCGGTGGTGAGCTATGACAACTCGGCGGCCGACGTTCTCTTTGAGCCGGCGCTGACCGCGATTGAGCAGGACCCTGGTGTCCTTGCGGAGCATGCTTTTGGCTGCATGTCCAAGCGTCTTGCCGGTAGGGGCGGCAGGCGTGCCGAAGAGGTCGTTCTGGAGCCGGAGCTTATCGTTAAGGACAGCGTGCTCGAGCTTACTAAACACAACTAAACACGTTTACCAATTTGCAGAGACCGAATGTGGAGCACCTGTGACAATCAACGCCGCAGGTGAATGTCGCGTTTTGCTAATCGATGGGATTGATAAGGGTGATAAAACGTTTTTTCACCATGATAAAACGTTTTAGCAAATATACTGGTCCCAACGAAAGGTTGCCGTATTGGAGGGTGACCGCACAGCGAAGGGACATAAACAATGGCTAAAACACTGGGGACGCCGTGGCAAAAGCTGGGCCACGAGGTGCCGGCTTCCGAGCTCGAGGGCGTCGACCTGTATTGGCGCGCATCGAACTATCTGTCCGTCGGTCAGATCTACCTTCGCTCTAACCCGCTAATGCGCCCCGACTTTGTCGACGAGAAAACCGGTGAGGTGCGCGACTTCGGTCGTCCGGACGTTAAGCACCGCCTGGTTGGCCACTGGGGCACCACGCCCGGCATCAACTTCCTGTTCGGTCACGTCAATCGACTGATCGCCGACCACAACCAGAATGCTATCTTCTTGATGGGCCCTGGTCACGGTGGCCCCGCCGGTACTGCTCAGTCGCTGCTCGACGGCACCTACCGCGAGATTCGCCCCGACATCACCAATGACGAGGCAGGCCTGCAGAAGTTCTTCCGCCAGTTCTCTTATCCCGGCGGCATCCCGAGCCACTTTGCGCCCGAGACGCCCGGTTCCATCCACGAGGGCGGCGAGCTCGGCTACACGCTCAGCCACGCTTACGGTGCCGTCATGGACAACCCGAGCCTGTTGGCCGTGGCCGTGGTGGGCGACGGCGAGTCCGAGACCGGCCCGCTCGCGACCTCTTGGCAATCCAACAAGCTCGTGAACCCGGCAACCGACGGTATCGTTTTGCCGATCCTGCACCTCAACGGCTACAAGATCGCCAACCCCACCATCCTCGCCCGCGTGTCCGACGAAGAGCTCACCAAGTTCTTTGAGGGCATGGGCTATAAGCCGCACTTCTTTGTCGCCGGCTTTGACGACGAGAGCCACGCAAGCATTCATGCGCGTTTCGCTGCCCTGTTTGAGCAGGTCTTCGATGAGATCTGTGACATCAAGGCAACCGCGCAGGCCCAGGCCGCCGCAGGCGAGACCGTGGTCCGCCCGGCCTACCCCATGATTGTGTTCCGCACGCCCAAGGGCTGGACCTGCCCCAAGCAGATCGACGGCAAGAAGACCGAGGACTCCTGGCGCGCGCATCAGGTGCCGCTGGCGAGTGCCAAGGACACCCACGAGCACTTCCGCGTGCTGCGCGAGTGGCTGCGCTCCTACAAGCCCGAGGAGCTCTTTACGCCCGAGGGCCAGGTGCGTCCCGAGGTGACGGCCTTTATGCCGACCGGCGAGCTGCGCATTGGCGCTAACCCCAACGCGAACGGCGGCAAGGTGCGCCGCGAGCTCGAGCTGCCCGATATTCATGCCCACGAGATTCCCGTCGCAAGCAAGGGCCACGGCTGGGGCTCCACCGAGGCCGCCCGCGTCTTTGGCGAGTACACTGCCGACGTCCTGGCCAAGAACATGGATGACTTCCGCATCTTTGGTCCCGATGAGACCGCGTCCAACCGCCTGCAGGCTGCCTACAAGGTGACCAAGAAGCAGTGGGACGCTGGCTTCTACGAGGACGATGCCAACGACGAGCTGCTGGCAGGCTCCGGTAAGGTCGTCGAGCAGCTGTCCGAGCACCAGTGCGAGGGCTTCCTCGAGGCCTACGTGCTCACCGGCCGCTCCGGTGTGTGGAGCTCATACGAGAGCTTTGTCCATGTGGTCGATTCCATGGTCAACCAGCACTGCAAGTGGCTCGAGGCCACCAAGCGCGAGATTCCGTGGCGTGCCCCCATCAGCGGTCTTAACATTTTGCTGTCGAGCCACGTCTGGCGTCAGGACCACAACGGCTTCTCGCATCAGGACCCCGGCTTTATCGACCTGCTGCTCAACAAGGCCAACGACACGCACATCGTGAACGCCTACTATCCGGCCGACGCCAACATGGCTCTCGCCGTGGCCGAGCGCGTCTACCAGTCCACCGACTGCGTCAACGCCATCTTCTGCGGCAAGCAGCCTGCTCCGACCTTCCAGACGGTCGACGAGGCCAAGTCCGAGCTCGCCGAGGGCGTCGCGACTTGGGAGTGGGCATCGACCGCCGATTCGCTCGCCGAGGCCGACGTCGTGGTCGCCACCTGCGGCGACGTGCCGACGCTTGAGGCTCTGGCTGCAACCGACATGCTGCGCGAGCTGGGTATCAAGGTATGGTTCGTCAACGTGGTCGACCTGCTCAAGATTCAGAACGCCTGCGAGAACGACCAGGCCATCAGCGATGAGCGCTGGGCTGAGCTGTTCGGCTGCGGCGAGAAGCCCGTCCTCTTCGCGTTCCACGCCTATGCCGGCACGATTCGCCGCCTGATCTGGAACCGCCCCGGCCACGACGCCTTCCGCGTCCACGGCTACGAGGAGAAAGGCTCCACGACAACGCCGTTCGACATGCTGCGCCTGAACAACATGGACCGCTGGGCACTGGCCGCCGACGTGCTGCGCATGGTCGACGCCGATAAGTTTGCCGAGCAGATTGATAAGTGGGAGGCATTCCGCACCGAGGCCTTCGAGTTCGCGTGCGATGAGGGCTACGATCACCCGGCCTTCACCGACTGGGTCTGGCCCGACGCCGCAGCCGCAACAGCAGCCGACGGCGCGCTCTCCGCAACGCAGCTTACTGCCGGCGACAACGAGTAGCATCCGGGACGGTCTCGCCCGGAGGCGGCCCTCTCGACCGTTTCAGTATGCGGGGGCTGATTGTTTTTTTATGTAATGGGGACACGGCTGCTACTTCCCTGAAAACCGTGCATCTAACTTTGGTCAGCCAAGATTACATTGCCGGGGCCGGGGCGCCTGCTTTGTTTTGAGAAGTTCGCGAAGCCCACTTCTCAAAACAAAGCAGGCGCCCCGGCCCTCGTGGAATAGATAAGGGGGAAGCATGAGCTTTACGAGTGTGGCGCTTCAGATGTTGACGGTTTCGCTGCCTATTTTGTTGGGGTGGTGTATCGCCAAGCTGGGGTTTATGAAAGCGGAGTTCGAGCGCGAGCTGTCGCATCTGCTGTTGCAGGTGGCGCTACCGTGCTTGGTGCTTTCGTCAGCGCTGGGCGATGATGTGAAGCTTCCGAGCATTGCCGAGACGTTTTCGCTCATGGGTCTGTCCTTTGTGATGTATGTGGTGGCGACCGTTATCGCGTTTGCTGTCACCGCTGCTCTTCGCGTTCCCAAAGGGACAGAATGCTCGTATCGCTTCGCCGTGCTTTTCGGTAATGCCGGGTTTATCGGTTTTCCGGTTATTTCGGCGGTGTTGGGAAAACAAGCGCTGTTGTATGCATCGATTGCGCTTATCCCCCTAAACCTTCTTATGTTTACCGTCGGTGCCATGTTATTTAGCGGAATGGATGGCGGCCTTAAAAAGCAGATGCGCAATATTGCCGCCTGCTGCAAGAGCCCTGGTCTCATTGCAAGTGCTGTTGTGCTTGGGATCGTGCTAACCGGATGGACCGATTGGGGCGTGTTGGGCGACTCGATTTCCATTGTTGGCACCATGACCACTCCAGCGGCATTGTTGCTCATGGGATCGTCTATCGCCAAGTACCGTCCGCTCGAGATGCTTACCAACTGGCGCGCCTATGTCGCCGTGGCGTTTCGCCTGGTTGTCGTGCCGGTGGCATGTCTTGCCGTCGCGCGCTTGTGGCCCGGCATGACGCCCATGTTTATCGCGACGCTTGTGCTCGAGATGGCAATGCCGGTGGGCAGCAACGGTACGCTGTACTGCCTACAATACGGCAAGGATGCACGCCCCATGATGCAGTGCACGTTTTTGTCGATCATCTGCTCCATTTTGACCATCCCACTCGTAGCCACACTGTGCGGGTAGGCATTCGGGACGGTCTCGCGCTGGGGCCTTGCCCGGCTGGGCGGCCTTGCTCCGGGAAGTGGGCTTCGCGAACTTCCCGGAGCAAGGCCGCCCAGCCGGGCAAGGCCCTCTCGACCGTTTCGATATGCGGGGGCTGATATTTTTTAATGTAATGGGGACTTTGCCGTTGCGGCCTTGGGGCTGCGCATCTTCCTTTGGTCAGCCAAAATTACATTGCCGGGGCCGGGGAGGCGTGCTTTGTTTTGAGAAGTTCGCGGAGCCCACTTCTCAAAACAAAGCACGCCTCCCCGGCCCTCGTCTGTAAACTCTTCCGCTGAGCGAGCGGGAGCTCGGACGTTTTTTCGGATGGACTGTCGATGCCCTTCGCTGTAGAGGCGGGCCGCGGGCAATCCGTTCCAATGTTTCCAAATGAATACGCTGTGAGCCGTGAGAGACGATTCTCCCCGCAAGCACTCTAGTATGCTAAAGTACCCAGAAGACCGGCGGAGCTATGCCGGTCTTCTGCTCTAGGTGAAACACAGCATGAGGAGGCTCACCAGATGACGGCCACACCGTGGGGATTCCGGGACATATTGCCCGAGGAGGCTCAGGCGCGCGAGGAGATTGCGCTGACGGTGAAGGGCTGCTTCAGGGAGCATCATTACCTTCCGGTCGAAACGCCGCTGCTCGAGGACAAGGGTTCACTCGAGGAAGGCGGCCGCATCGCGGACACGCCGTTTAAGCTTTTTGACGATGATGGCCGTCTGCTGGTGGTCCGTCCCGACAACACATTACCGATCGTGCGTCTGGTCTCGACCCGCATGCGCGCGGCCGACCTGCCCCTGCGCCTGCGCTATGAGGCGCCGGTGGTTCGTGAGTACCAGCGCAATGCCGGTGGCTCGCGTCAGTTTACGCAGCTGGGATTTGAGCTTATCGGTGCGGGCGATACCGCGGGCGATGTCGAGATTGTCTCGCTCGTGGCCGAGGCCGTGCGCGAGCTGGCGCTGCCCGATGCGCGCATTATCGCAGGTAGCGTGCGTCCGTTTAAGGAGCTGCTCGCGGCGTGCGAGGATCGCGAGCTGGCCGCCGAGGCCTTGCGCTGCGTGCACGCCAACGACTTTGTGGGCCTCGATGCCCGCGTGGCGGCAAGCGCCGAGTCCGATGCCGTCAAGGCCGCCATTAGCGAGTTGCCGCGTCTGCACGGCGGTGCCGAGGTGCTCGACCGCGTGGACGCGCTGCTAGAGGCCGCCGGTATCGTCGCGCCGCTGACGCGCGAGCTGCGTGCCCTGGTCGAGGGCCTGGCACCCGAGGACGCCCAGGTGCTGTCGTTCGACTTCTCCATCATGAACTCTTTCGATTACTACACGGGCCTGGTCTTTAAGGCCTATGCCGGCGGCCTACCCGATCCGGTCGGCTCGGGCGGACGCTATGACTCCATCTTTACCGGCGCATTTGGCGACGGCATCGAGGTGCCGGCGGCGGGCTTCGCCTTTTCGCTCGAGCGCCTGGAGGCCGCGCGCACCTCGGCCGAGGACGCCGCTTCCGATGGCGATCACGCCGTGGGTCGTGGCGTCGAGGGTCCGCTTCGCATCGCCGTGCCCAAGGGCTCGCTCAAGGCCGACACGCTCGACGTGCTCGAGGCCGCGGGCTTGGATGTCTCGGAGCTGCGCGACCCCGGCCGTCACCTGATCGTGCGCGGCCGCGACACGCGTGCCGGCGAGGGCGCGGTCGGCGATATCGAGTTTGTCATCGTGCGTCCCAGCGATGCGCCCGCTTTTGTGGGCTGTGGCGGTGCCGACTGCGGCATCTGCGGTTGGGACTCGCTTATCGAGGCAGACCTCAACCTGCTGCAGCTGGTCGATCTGGGCTACGGCCTGTGCACTTTCATTGAGGCGGAGCCCGCGTGGCGCGCCGGCCAGGCCGAGCGCAACTATGCCCGTCGCGGGTCGCTTCGCGTGGCCACCAAGTATCCGCGCATCGCGAGCGCCTGGTATGCCGAGCGCGGTGTGAACGCCGATATCGTCTCGCTGCACGGTAACATTGAGCTGGGTCCCATCGTCGGCATGACCGATCGCATCGTGGATATTACCGCCACGGGCGCCACGCTGCGCGATAACGACCTCGTTATTACTGGTCGCATTATGGACTGCACGGCCCGCTTCTTTGTCAATCCGGGTGCCGCACGTCTGGATCCGCGCGTACGCAATCTGGCAGATCGCTTGGCGGCAGCCGTGAAGGACAAGCATTTTGAGCCCGTTGCGGGCTCGGCACAATAGCGCGAGCACGCACGGGCGCCCCAACGTCCGGGCGGCGGGCCGACTGGCGCCGCCGCCCGGTCTCTCGTTTTTCGAACACAACCTCGACCGATAGGGGATACCGAAATGAAGACCATCAAGCTTGCTCCCGGTGAGCGCCTCGTTACCAACCAGCTCAACCGTAAGGGCGTGCTGCCGCAAAACATCGTCGACGCCGCCCGCGATATCGTGGCCAACGTGCGTGCCAACGGCGATGCCGCGGTGCGCGATTACTGCCAGCGTTTTGACGGTGTTGAGCTGCAGAGCTTCCGTCTGCCGCAGGAGCAGATCGATGCCGCGCTCGAAGGCCTCGATCCGGCCTTTGTCGCCGCGCTCGAAAAGGCTGCGCGCCAGATTCGCGAGTTCCACCAGCGCGAGGTCGAGCAGAGCTGGTTTACCACGCGCCCGGACGGCACGATGCTCGGCGTTAAGGTGACCCCGCTTGCTGCGGCCGGCATCTACGTGCCGGGCGGTCGCGCGCAGTACCCTTCCACCGTGCTTATGAACGCCATTCCCGCCAAGGTTGCCGGCGTTGAGCGCGTGGTCATGGTGACCCCGCCGCAAAAGGATGGACTGATTAGCCCGTATACGCTCGCGGCGGCCAAGCTCGGCGGCGTGGACGAAATCTATATGGTGGGCGGCGCCCAGGCCGTGGCCGCGCTGGCGTACGGTACCGAGACCATTCCGCGCGTCGACAAAATCACCGGCCCGGGCAACGCCTTTGTTGCCGCTGCCAAGCAGATTGTCTCGGGTGACGTGGGTATCGACATGGTCGCCGGTCCCTCCGAGGTCTGCGTGCTGGCCGATGCCACGGCCAAGCCTATGGTGGTCGCGGCCGACCTGATGGCTCAGGCCGAGCACGATCCGCTGGCGGCCTGCTATCTGGTGACCTGCGACGAGCAGTTTGCGCGTGAGGTCGAGGCGGGTATCGACATTCTGGTAGCGCAGTCCCCGCGTGCCGAGATTACGTGCGCTTCGCTCGATAACGAAGGCGCCATCGTGGTGGCCGCCGACATGGCGGCCGCCGTCGAGGCCGTGAACACCGTGGCGCCCGAGCACCTTGAGCTGCACTGCAAGGATGCGATGGGCCTGCTCGGCGGCATTCGCAACGCCGGCGCCATCTTTGTGGGCGCTTGGAGCTCCGAGCCGCTCGGCGATTACGTTGCCGGTCCCAACCACACGTTGCCGACCGGCGGCACGGCCATGTTCTCCAACCCGCTTTCGGTCGAAGAGTTCGTTAAGCGCTCGAGCGTTATATGCTATACGCCCGAGGGCCTGCTCTCCGACGCTCCCGCTACGCAGCGTCTGGCCGAGGCCGAGGGCCTGTGGGCGCACGCGCTTTCGGCCGCACTGCGTCGCCGCGTGTTGGAGCAGGGCGAGGATGCCGTGAGCGCCGAGTCGCTCGCCGCGGCCGACCTGACCAAGGTTGCCTGGCCGGGCGACGCCGTGGCGACGGTTGCCGAGGGCGTGGACCTGGCGGCTGCAGGCGCAGATGGCGCTGGCGTAACCGGCGGGGAGGCCTAATATGGCCGAACTCACGCCTCGCATGAAGGAGCTCGTCCAGCCTTACCTGGCCGGTATTGAGCCCTACGATCCCAACTTTACGCCCACGCGCATCAACCTTTCGGCCAACGAGAACACCTATCCCGTGCCGGCTGGCGTGCGCGAGGCGGTCGACGCCGCCCTGGCTGCCACGCCGCTCAACCGCTATCCCGATCCCATGTCCAACGATCTGCGTGACGAGCTTGCCGCTTGGCATGGTGTGGCGCGCGAGAATGTCTGCGTGGGCAACGGCGGCGACGAGCTGCTCTATAACTACCTGTTGGCGTTTGGCGGCGCGGGACGGACCCTGCTCAACTGCCCGCCGTGCTTTAGCGAGTATGCGTTCTTTGCGTCGCTCTGTCAGACCGAGGTGCGCGACGTGTGGCGCGACCCCGCGACCTTTGAGCTCGACCAGGCAGCCGTGCTTGCGGCGGCGTCCGAGTGCAACCTGGCAATCGTGACCTCGCCCAACAACCCCACGGGTGACGTGGCACCGCTCGACTTTGTCGCGGCGCTGTGCGATGCGTGCCCCGGCATGGTAATGGTTGACGAGGCCTACGTGGAGTTTGCCGACGATTCGTTTGGCGCGGTCACCACGGCGCAGGGGCTTATCGCCGAGCATCCCAACCTGGTGATTCTGCATACGTTGTCCAAGGCGTTTGGCGCTGCCGGTACGCGTCTGGGTTACGTGATCGCGGCGCCGGAAGTCATCGACGTGTTCGCGGCGATTCGCCAGATCTATTCAGTTAACGTGCTGAGCCAGGCGGCAGCACTTGCCTGCGTGCGTGCCCGTGATGCCTACACGCCCGTGGTGGCACAGATCGCATCCGAGCGCGAGCGCGAGCTGTGCGCCCTGCGCGCAATGGCTGCCGATGGCATGCCCGTGGAGGCATGGCCGAGCGCGGCGAACTTTGTGCTCGTGCGCACGCCGCATGCCACGCGCGTGCGCGAGCGTCTGCGCGACGAGTATTCGATTTTGGTGCGCGACTTTAGCTACGCGCCGGGGCTTGCGGACTGTCTGCGCATCACTGTGGGTACGCCGCAGGAAAACGACGAGGTGCTGGCCGCGTTTGCCGCGCTGGTGAAGGAGGAGATGTAGATGGACCGCTATGCCGAGGTAACCCGCAAGACGGGCGAGACCGACATTGTCGTAAAGCTCGACCTGGACGGATCTGGCGTGTGCGATATCTCGACCGGCGTGCCGTTTTTCGACCACATGCTCAACGCTTTTGGCCGCCATGGCCTGTTCGATCTGACGGTGCATGCGGTGGGCGACGTCGAGGTCGACGCGCACCACACCGTTGAGGACACGGGCATTGTGCTGGGCGAGGCGTTTTGCCAGGCGCTGGGCGACAAGGCGGGTATTACGCGCTTTGCCGACGCGGCGATCGCCATGGACGAGACACTCGTGATGGCCGCCGTGGATATCTCGGGTCGCGGGCAGGCCTATTGCGAGCTGCCCGTGCCGACTGAGCGCGTGGGCAGCTTTGATACCGAGCTGGCCGTCGAGTTCTTCTATGCCTTTGCGCGCGATGCCAAGCTCACGCTGCACGTGCGCGAGCTGGCGGGCGGCAATTCGCACCACATTATCGAGGCCGCCTTTAAGGCCGTGGGCCGCACGATGCGCCGCGCCTGCGAACTCGATCCCCGCGTGCAGGGTATCCCCAGCACCAAGGGCTCGCTGTAACCGTCACAAGGGTAAAACCACCACGAAGATGCCTGTCCTCTTTGTGGTGGTTTTGGATGATGAGAAGTGGAGGGGTCGCGTGGGCGAACCGAAGATCGTGGTGGTCGACTACCACAAGGGCAACTTGTCGAGCGTCGTGCGCGGGCTTGCGCGCGCCGGTGCTGCCGCCTGCACGTCGGACGATCCGGAGCAGATCCGCAACGCCGACGGCCTGGTCATCCCGGGCGTGGGTGCGTTCTATGACGCGATCGCCTTTATGCGTCAGAGCGGCGAGGAGGTGGCCGTGCTCGATGCCGTTGCCGCCGGAACTCCGCTGCTCGGCATCTGCCTGGGCCTTCAGCTGTTTTTTGAGCGCGGCAACGAGGGCGTGCCTGCGAACGAGGACGCGGACGACGATGCCTCCGAGCAGGCCGGTGGTCCCTGGGTCGATGGCCTGGGCATCATGCGTGGCTCGTGCACGCACCTGGAGTCGAGCCGTCTGAAGGTCCCGCACGTGGGCTGGGACCAGGTGCGCATGACGCCCGCCGGTGCGGCCGATCCGTTGCTTGCCGGTTTTGCCGAGGGCGCCAACATGTATTTCACTCACAGCTACGCGGTGGCCGACGACGTCGATGCCGCCGATGTGTTGGCGCGCACGCACTATACACGGAGCTTCCCGTGCATCGTGCGCCACGGCAACGTGTGGGGCTGCCAGTTCCATCCCGAGAAATCCTCCGCGCTTGGTCAGCGCATCCTTAAGAACTTCGTCAACATCGTCGAGGAGGCCGGCCGATGATCCTGTTTCCTGCAATCGATTTGATCGGCGGCAAGGTCGTGCGCCTGGAGCGCGGCGACCGGAGCCGCTGCAAGGTATATTCCGACGACCCCGTGGCCGTTGCTCGCTCCTTTGCCGAGCAGGGTGCGAGCTGGGTGCACGTCGTCGACCTGTCCGCTGCCTTTGGCGAGGACGAGGACGCGTGCGCTGCCAACTCGGCGGCGATCGAGGCCATCTGCGGCGTCGACGGTCTGTCGGTGGACGTGGGCGGCGGCGTTCGCTCGCTCGCGCGCATCGACGAGCTGGCCGGCTACGGCGCGCGTCGCATCGCACTGGGCACCGTGCTGGTGACTGAGCCGGGTTTTGCCGAGGTGGCGGCCCAAGGCTTTGGCGAGCTGCTGGTGGCAGATATTGCCGCCCGTGACGGCCAGGTCAAGGTGAACGGTTGGCGCGACGGTGCGGGTGTGGCGCTCGACGATGCCGTGGCGCAGCTCACGGAGCTGGGCTTTAAACATCTGGTGTATACCGATATCGCGCGCGACGGTATGCAGACGGGCATCGACGTGGCAGCATATCGCCACGTGGCCGAGGTCGCGGGCTTTCCCGTTGTGGCGTCGGGCGGCATCTCGACGCTCGACGATATCCGTGCGCTCGCCGCAGTGGGCGAGGGCGCTATTGAGGGCGCCATCACCGGTCGCGCGCTCTACGAGGGCAACTTTACGCTGGTACAGGCGTTGGCCGCCGCGCGAGGGGAGGAGTAGCCCATGCTTACCAAACGCGTCATTCCCTGCCTGGACGTTAAGGACGGCCGCGTGGTCAAGGGCGTCAACTTTGTGAGCCTGCGCGATGCGGGCGATCCGGTGGAGCTTGCCCGTGCCTACGATCGCGAAGGTGCGGACGAGGTCGTGTTCCTGGACATCACTGCCACGAGCGACAACCGTGCGACGACCATCGAGATGGCGGCGCATGCGGCCGAGGAGCTCGCCATTCCCTACGCCGTGGGCGGTGGCTTTCGCGACCTTGCGGGCATGCGAACGATGGTGGCGGCCGGTGCCGACAAGGTATCGCTCAACTCTGCCGCTGTGCGCGACCCATCGCTGATCAGCCAAGCTGCCGCGGCGTTTGGCAGCCAGGCCGTGGTCGTGGCGATCGATGCCAAGCGCGTCGGCCTGCCTGGGCAGCCGGATGCCGACAAGTGGGAGGTCTTTACCGCGGGAGGCCGCAATGCCACGGGTATCGACGCGGTGGCGTGGGCCGAGGAGGCGGCCCGTCGCGGCGCCGGCGAGATCTTGCTCACCAGCATGGACCGCGACGGCACCAAGGCTGGTTTTGACCTGGCGCTCACCCGCGCCGTGGCGCGTGCGGTGCCGATTCCCGTCATCGCGAGCGGTGGCGTGGGCACGCTCGAGCATTTTGCCGAGGGCGTGATCGAGGGCGAAGCCGACGCCGTGCTGGCGGCCAGCGTCTTTCACTTTGGAACTTTCAGCATTCGCCAGGTGAAGGAGTATATGGCCAGCCAAGGCATCCCTGTGAGGCTGGACTTCTAGTGCTGCGGCTTGCCCAGGCACCGCATCTTGCCGCTCAAACCGTCGCTCGCGTACCAAAGTACGCGTCGCTCCTCTTTCGCGGCAACCTGCGGCACCTGGACAACCCTCGCCGACCTGTGGGATTTCGTTTGTTACTTGGGAGAAATGATGACTGAGGTAATAAATGCTACCGAGCTTAAATACGACGCCCACGGGCTGATTCCTTGTGTGGTTCAGCAATATGACACCGGCGAGGTGCTTATGGTTGCTTGGATGAACGAGGAATCGGTGGGGCTGACGCTCAAGACCGGGACCACGTGGTTTTGGAGTCGCAGCCGTCAGGAGCTCTGGAACAAGGGCGCGACGAGTGGCAACATGCAGGAGGTCAAGGAGCTCTGGGCCGACTGCGATAGCGATACGCTGCTGGTCAAGGTGGACTCACCGGGCCCGGCCTGCCATACCGGCAACCGTACCTGCTTCTTTAAGCGCGTAAAGGGGGGAACACGATGAAGGTCGTGACGCCGTTCGAAGTCGCCGACTGCAACGCCGAACTCCTCCGCGCGGGCGTGCCATGCCGCGTGCACCTGACTGATACCTGCGGGGCGCAGTCGCTTTGGCTCGAGGCCGAGAAGGAAAGGCTCGATGAGGCCCATGCCGTCATCGTCGAGTTCTTTGAGAAAAAGGGCGCAAAGCCTCGGTTCGATGAGACCGGTACCTACTTTACGCTGCAGTAACGAGAGGAAATAACCATGGGAGTCAGAACAGCTAACGTGCAGCCGGGAAATATCGGCGAGACGCTGACGGGTCTGGCCGAGGTGATTCACGGTCGTCGCGATGCGTCGCCACAGGAGAGCTACACCGCCCGTCTGCTGACCGACGTCGAGGACGAGCTGCTCAAGAAGCTTGCCGAGGAGGCGAGCGAGGTGATCATGGCCTGCAAGGATAACGACCACGATCACATTCGCTACGAGGCCGGCGACCTGATCTACCACCTGCTCGTGACGCTCGAGCGCTACGGCATTACCCTCGACGAGCTGGCCGGCGAACTCAACGCCCGCCGCCACTAGTCATTGGGGACGTTCTTAAACGACTAGTTAGGCGAGGGGCGTGGACTCCCATTCGCTGGTGGCGTGGGGGATGTCGAAGGTTCGATAACCGCAGTCGTAGGCGTGGGCCTGAGCCTCGCGAATGTTCCAGCAGATGTCGCAGGCGCGGTGCGCGTCCGAGCCAAAAGTGATGGGCACCTCGGCGTGGGCGAAGCAGCGCAACAGCCCCGTCGAGGGGTAATAGTCGTCGAGGCCCTTACGCGGCGCGGCGGTCGAGACTTCGACACGGCGACCCGTATCGTGCGCGCACTCGGCCATCTGCCCCCAAAACGGCGCCGGGTCAAAATCGGGCGCAAAGCCGTCCTTCGAAAAGCGCATGACCAGGTCGGGGTGGGCCATCACGTCAAAGTTAAGCGAGCTTTCGCAAGCACGGCACCAGTCGTCGACGTAGCGCTCCCATACGCCGCGCACGCCCAGGTTTTCCCAAACATGCAGGTTGGTATCGTCGTCGATCCAGCCACAAAGCGAATCGGGCGTATCGGGACGAGCGACGCTCTCTGTTCCCGCCGTGCCCGCGGCGCCGGCCATGATATCGCCCGGGTCGCCAATCCAATGCACGCTGCCCAAGCGCACCACGGCGCCCCGGGACCAGCGCTCTACCAAGGACTCGCAGCCTTCGTACCAATCGCATTCAAAGCCATAGATAAGCTCGAGCTCCGGCGTGATCTGCGCGGCAAGCTTGCGGGCATCCTCAAAGGCCAGGCGATGTGCCGGCAAGTCGCCCTCGACGACCTGCACCTCGCAGTTAGCATCCATGCTGGCAGGCAGGGTGAGGTGGTCGGTCGAGACCATGACCCGACAGCCAGCGGCCGCGGCAGCGCAGACGTTTTCCTCAAACGAGGCATGGCCGTCCGAAAACGAAGTATGAGTATGGCAATCGACCAGCGGGCAAGCGGACATGGCGGCTCCTTTGCATTTGGCGAATCCGCTCCATTGTAATGGCGCAGCCTCGGCGCGGCGGGAACGCTGCAAGTCGAAACCGACTGGAAAGGGCAGGCGGCGCGTGCCGGCGCCGGCGACTACTTGCTTCGTGCCGCCGCTCGTTTGGACTGCACGGTTATAATCGCGTGCCGCACGGCGGTGATGGGGCGATAGCGGATCATACGCGGTCCCGACCAGCGCATGACCTCGCGGATCTTCTCGCGCATGGCAGGCCGGTAGCAATGCGAAGGACAGGCCGAGCAAAATGTCTTGGTGCCCATGTGCGGGCAGTGCTCAATGCGCGCGATGGCGTATTTCTGCAGCTCGGCGCATTCGGGGCAGAGCGTAATGGTCCGAAGGCCGAGCTTCACGCGCACGGACTCATCGTCGCCAGCCTGTTCGACCGCATGCCCGCCGCCATGATGCCCGCGGCACCACAGTGCAATCATCTGCGACACCATCTGGGCCTCGCGTGCACGTTTGCGCGCCAGCTCCGGCGTGTCGGCGGTGCGCGCCATTAGCTCAGCCTCCCGTGCTCGACCGAAAGCGAGAAATCGGCAAACGCGCAGGTGCTGGCACGGTGGCTTACGAGCACAATGGTCTTGCCGCGGCGCTTGAGCTCGTCGATCGCCTGCATCACGGACGCCTCGTTGAGGGCATCGAGCGCGCTGGTGGGCTCGTCGAGCAAGA
This sequence comes from Collinsella sp., assembly GCA_023708985.1. Taxonomy (GTDB): domain Bacteria; phylum Actinomycetota; class Coriobacteriia; order Coriobacteriales; family Coriobacteriaceae; genus Collinsella. The sequence continues at coordinate 109,232 of BREX01000003.1, read as the reverse complement.
TGAAAGGCGCGTCGTTGAGGAAGATGCGCGCAAGGCCGATGCGCTGGCGCTCGCCGCCCGAAAGCGAGTCGCCCAGCTCGGCAACGGGCGTGTCGAGACCCTGCGGCAGGCGGTCGATGAGGGCGGTAAGCGAAGCGGAGCGGCAAGCGTCGAGCAGCTCGGCATCGGTGGCGCTGGCGTGCGCAACCAGCAGATTCTCGCGTACGGTGCCGCAGAACAGATGTGTGTCCTGGGTCATATAGGCCTCGTGGCTGCGCAGGCTCGCCGTGTTGATGTGGCGGGCATCGACGCCGCTCACCGTGATGGTGCCAGCTGCGGGGTCCCAAAAACGCATGAGCAGCTTAAGCAGCGTCGACTTGCCCGAGCCCGAGCGCCCCATGATGCAGGTCATGGTACCGGGCACAAAGGTGCAGGTCACGTCGTCGAGGATGAGACTCGCAGCGGTGTCGTTCGCGACCTGCACCGTGGCGCCCGCACCGCCCGCGTCCACGCCGCCCGCATAACTAAAGCTCACATGCTCGGCTGCGGCGCCGGCAAACTCAACGTCCTGTTCGTCGGCGACCTCGGCACACTGGGGCTGCTCGTCGAGCAAATCGAGCACGCGTGCGCCCGAGGCGAGCGTCTCCTGCAGTGAGGCGCCCAGGCGGCTCACGGCCATCACCGAGCCAAACGACGACACAAAGGTAAAGACGGCGACAAACGCTGCGGCAAAATCAATCGTTCCCGCAGAAACCAGCTGCAGCGCACGCTCGAGCATCACCAGATTGGCCGCAAGAATAAGCGCATCGGCTACGGCCTCGCTGGCCGCCTGGCGGCGCTTGAGGCGCGCGTCCACGGCGCCGACTTGCTCGGTCAGCTTGCCCAGGGCACGGCTGCGATCGGCGCCACCGGCAAACTGGATAGTCTCGGACGCGCCGCGTAGACTGTCGAGCACAAAGGCACCCAGCTTACCGGCGCCCTCGCGGCTCTGGCGGCCGGTGGTGCCGCACGCCTTGGCCGAGGTCAGGGGCAGCAGCACGCCCAGGACCGCGTAGGCCACGAGCGCGATGCCCGCGAGCTCGGGGCTCACAGCCAGCAAAAAGCCCTCAAACACAACGGTGCAGACCAGAGCGATGGCAATGGGCGAGATGGTGTGCGCGTAGAAGACCTCGAGCAGCTCGATATCCGAGGTGACCAGGCTCACGAGCTCGCCCTTGCCGCGGCCCTCGAGCTTGGCGGGGGCGAGCTGGCGCAGGGCGCCAAACACCAGGTCGCGAATGTGCGCGAGCAGGCGAAACGCGATGTAATGGTTGCAGAGCTGCTCGCCGTAGTGGAGCGGCCCGCGTGCGATGCCGCAGGCGGCACAGGCCGCGCATGCTGCGATCAGACCAAGCCCCAAGGCGTTGCGGCCCAGCGCGGCCATAAGGCCAAGGGCGCCAAAGGCCGGCACGAACGCGGCGGTGAGCATGCCGATGCTGCCCAGCGCGACGGCTAGCACAAGCCAGCCGGCAAGCGGTCGGACGAGCCCCATCATGCGCCATATGATGGACGGCGCCGAGCGACGGGCGCGGCCGGAGTCAGGCGCCGCGGTAGCGGAAGATGAGCCGGCACCGTTGAGGCCATCGGTACAGGCAGTACTGCCGCCAACAGCCTCAACCGCGCCGGCATCCTCGGCATCATCCTCCGCATACGCATATGCCGAGAGCTGCTCCTGGCTGTTCCACATGCGCGCATAGGCGCCCGCGCCCGACAGGAGCTCATCATGGGTGCCGCGCTCGGCAATGCGACCGCGTTCCAGCACCAGAATCTGGTCGGCGTCCACGATTGTCGACAGGCGATGCGCCACCACGATCACGGTGTGCTCGCCGGCAAGCGACGCGATGACCTCGCCGATCGCGGCCTCGCTTGCGGCATCGACGTTGCTCGTCGCCTCGTCAAACACATAGATGGGAGAGTCGTGCAGCAGAGCGCGGGCCATGCACACGCGCTGGCGCTGGCCACCCGAAAGGTTGGTGCCGCCCTCGTTAATCACCATGTCGAGCCCGCCGTTGGCCTGCACAAAGGCCGCCACGCGCGTGCGGCCGAGCGCGCGCAAAAGCTCGGCGTCGGTGGCGTTGGGCTGGGCGAGCAACAGGTTGTCGCGCAGGGTGCCGGCAAACAGGTAGCCGTTGGTGGGCACCAGCGTGACGGCGCGCATGAGTGAGGTGGCCGTGGCATCGCGCAGTTCAACGCCGCCAATGCGCACGCTGCCGCGGTAGGCACCCTTGCGGCCCGAGATAATCCCCGCGAGCGTGGACTTGCCGCCGCCGCTTTCGCCCACGAGTGCCACGAGCGAGCCGTGCGCAATGGTCGCGCTGGCGCTGTCTAGCACCGTGCGGTCGCCGTATGCATAGCTCACGCCCGCGAGCTCGATATTGCCGCGACCGTCAAGCTCAACATCGCCGCGCTCGGGCTCGGGCGTATCCAAAATGCCAAACATGCGGCGCGAGGCGGCCATGCCGTTCATGGCCGTGTGGAACAGCGATCCCAGGCGGCGCATAGGCAAAAAGAACTCCTGCGACAGAAAGACGATGAGGAAGGCAGCCTCAAAGCCAATCTTGCCCGTGGCGAGCTGCAGCGTGGCTACGATAATGCCGAGCGCGGCGCCCATATAGACGACCAGGTCCATAACGCAAATGGAGCGCAGCTGCATCACCAGCAGGCGCATGGTCGCTGTGCGGAAACGCTCGGACTCGGCGTTGATGCGCTCGTGCCAGCTGCGATCGGCCTGGTAGACCTTAAGGGTGGTGAGACCCTGCACGGCCTCCAGGAACATGCCGCCCAGATCGACATAGCTGCCCCAGTACTCGGCACCGATCTTTTTGGCGTTGCGCATGACCATCATGATGGAGACGGGGATGACCGGAACGCAGGCGAGCAGCAGCGCGGCGGGAAGACCCGCCTGGCCCACGAGCAGTACAAACAGCGTGATGGGTGTCAAGCCGGCAAAGAAGAGCTGCGGCAGGTAACCGCCAAAGTACACCTGGAGTTGCGTGGCGCCCTCGACGCTGGTCTGGACGGCCTCGGCGGTGGGGGCGGTTTCGGTGTAGGAGGGGCCGAGTGCGGTGAGCTTGTCGTAGACGAGCGAGCGCACGCGGCGGACGGCCTCGAACGCGGCCTTGTCGCCGGCGCGTTTGGCCAGGTAGATGGAGGCGGCGCGCACGATGATGGCGGCGGCGAGCGGCAGGGCCGCCTGTGCGAGGGCATCGACGGCGAGCGCGGCGGAAAGACCGTTCGTGACGATGCCGCCCAAGATGCGCGCAAGCATCCACATCACCGTGATGTTTGCCATGAGCGCGATCCACTTAAACAGGACGCTTGCCATAATGTAGGGCGTTGCCTGCGGAACCAGGGAGAAGAGCCGCTTCTCGAACATGAAACCTCCTATGCCGTAACGGTGCCGGGCTGGGTCCTCGGCAGCCGCTTAGTTAGCCAAATGCAACTAGAGTAACATCGTGCAGCGGGTAAGTATGCCGAGGGTAATTTTTAGCCGATGAACTGCGTAGAAAGTTCAAAATTGTTGAGTGCGGCGAACTTTGTGGTGGACGGAATGCGGGCGCAATTTTGATCGTGTGCGGCCCGCTCCAAAACGTGTACGTCAGCCTCCAAAACCGACAAAAAATGACATGTTTGGAGGCTGACGTACATGTTTGGATAGGGGCAAGGGCGACGACGGACGAAAGTCACGCCTGTGCCACGTTCGATGTGCTAGCGTTTGGGTGAATAAAACGAGCCCGTGCGGAAAGGATCCGGACCGTATGCAACGTGGAAGTACATCTCCGCTGTCCCGCGAGACCGATGCGCCCGAAACCATCGTCAAGCTGGAGTGCGACATCGACGATGCGTCGCCCGAGGTACTCGCCTATGCCGCCGACCGCCTGCGCGAGGCGGGCGCCCGCGAGGTGCACTGGCTGCCCCTCTACTGCAAAAAAGGCCGCCCCGGCTGGCAGCTGCAGGTGATCTGCTCGTATGAGGATATCGAACGCCTGCAGACGATTATCTTTTTGGAAACCACGACCAACGCCGTTCGTCGCCAGGTGATGGAACGCGTTTGCCTGCCGCGTCGTTTTGAGCAGGTAGCGACGCCTTGGGGCGAGGTGGCCGTCAAAGTAGCCACCCTGCCCGACGGCAGTGAGCGTGCGGCGCCCGAGTACGAGGACTGCGCCCGTCTTGCCCGCGAGCATAACGTGCCGCTCCAGCGCGTGATGCAGGCGGCACAAGCCTCGGCACTGCGATTTGAATAGCGCGGCCGGCGACATCTCGCGCCCGGCCACATCAGCCCCACTCCGAAAGGACTTCCCATGAAATACCTCATCGCTTCCGACATTCACGGCTCGACATACTGGACCGAGCGCCTGGTCGCCGCCATCGAGTCCGAGCAGCCCGACCGCATTGTGCTGCTGGGCGACCTGCTCTACCACGGCCCGCGCAACGACCTGCCGCGCGACTACGCCCCCAAGCGTGTGATTCCGCTGCTCAACGCCCTAGCCGACCGCATCGTCGCGGTGCGCGGCAACTGCGATGCCGAGGTCGACCAGATGGTGCTCGACTTCCCCGTCATGGCCGACTACGCCACGCTGTTCGACGAGAACGGCCGCGAGCTGTTCCTGACGCATGGCCATGTTTTTGGCGCCGGCATGCACAACAGCGTCGACCACGCGCCCGCGCTGCCCGAGGGCTCCGCGCTCGTCTACGGCCACACGCACATCAAGGTTAACGAGGAAAGTGAGGCGCACCCGGGCCTGTGGCTCTTCAACCCCGGCAGCGTGAGCATTCCCAAGGACGGTACGCACAGCTACGGCATCTACGAGGGCGGCGCGTTCCGTCACGTGATCATGGAGGAGGAATAACCATGGCACAGCATATGGCTCAGCAAAATGCCGAGGGTTCGCGCGACCTGTCCACGCTGGTCGACGCGTCGGCCGAGCTGCAGCATCTGGTGCAGACCATCTGGCGCCTGCGTCAGCCCGACGGCTGCCCGTGGGACCGCGAACAGACGCACCGCAGCATTGGCAAAAACATGATCGAGGAAGCCTACGAGGCGCTCGATTGCATCGAGGCGGACGACGTGGCACATCTGCGCGAGGAGCTGGGCGATGTGCTCATGCAAGTAGTACTGCATGCGCAGATTGCGGCGGACGCCGGCGAGTTTACGCTGGCCGATGTGGCACGCGATATCGACGCCAAGCTCATCCGCCGCCATCCGCACGTGTTTGGCGATGCGGATGCCGAGAGCTCCGACGAGGTGCTCAAGATCTGGGACGAGGTCAAGCTTGCCGAGAAGGCCGCCAAGGACAAGGCCGTGGCGGTGGGCGAGGCTGCGCCCGAGGGCCTGCTCGACGGCGTGCCCACGCATCTGCCAGCGCTGATGCAGGCGCAGAAGGTGTCGCGCAAGGCAGCGGCCGTGGGCTTTGAATGGGAGACGGTCCAGGATGTGTGGGACGAGGTAGCCGAGGAGCGTGCCGAGTTTGAGGCCGAGGAGCCCGGCTCGCCCGAGCGCGAGATGGAGTTTGGCGACCTGCTCTTTGCCCTGGTCAACGTTGCACGCAAGGAGGGAATCGACGCCGAGAGCGCCCTGCGCGCCAGCACGGCCAAGTTCCGCCGTCGCTGGGCTGCGATGGAGGCCGCCGTGCACGAGGCGGGCGATGACCTCGCCGCCTGCTCAACCGCTCAACTCAACGACCTGTGGGACCAAGCAAAAGCAAGCGAGTGAGGCCTGCGTCTCTCACGGCATCCATTCGTAGAGAGGTCTCTACAAGCAAAAAGCCATATACAACGGAAGATGTGCCAGCTGCGCTTCGGCATCCCACTCGAGTTGTTTAGGGTGCAACACGTAAGCCATCCCAATCTTCTTGTTAAAGCGCGCGCGGAATCGGTCGAGGGAGATGGTTCCGTATCTGCGTGGCGACTTAACTTCGACGGGGCTGATGCGCGGCTTTCCGGCGGCATTGACATAGGGTCGGGTAACGAGGAAGTCGATTTCCATGCGCTCCTCCCCCTCCTTCTTTCCGCTTTGGGAATAAAAGAAGAGCCTGTGTCCATTGGCCTTTAGAGATTGGGCAACGTAGTTTTCGGTAAGCATTCCTTCGTTCAATCCGATGTCGCCGCGAAGCACGGCCCTGTAAACGTCTTCATCGGTATCGTTGTTGTCAGAGAAGGCAAGCGTTACAAGCAGGCCGGTGTCTGCCATGTAGCATTTGAGGGCCGTTTGCTCCATGCTGAGTGAAAGGCCCACGCTCGGTTCGCTTGCGGCATAGCAGATATTGGCAATTCGCGCGTCTGCCAGCCAAAAGAAGGCTTCTTCGTAGGTGCGCATGCGTGCGTTTTTATCAAGTGAGGAAAGCTTGAATCGTTTTTCGTGCCTAGAGAGCTGACCCGGGATGCCATCGAGTACGGAGACGACTTTGAATTCGTAACCGGTTGCAAAACGAGAGATATCGTTGCGATAGAGCTGAACGATTCGGCGCTTCGAAGCGTCGACGGGCGCAAAAGCGCGCTGTTCAACATAGATGGATACCGGCTCAGGCATGCCGCCTACAAGCATGTATTCGCGCATAAGGGAGAGCGCTCTGCGATGTAGGGCATCGGGGAGCGGCTTCATCTTGTTAAAACTCATGCGAATGAGATCGGCCAGCCCCTTTTCGTCCATGCCCCAAAGAAACTCCTCAAAGTCGAGGGGCTCAAGTTCCAGAGACTCTTCTTCGGACGGGATGACGATATCTTTAATGTTCTGCTTGATGCTGAGCAGGGATCCAGTTTCGATGTAGTCGTAACGTCCGTCTGCAACGAGATACTTGATGAGTCCGCGTGCTTGCGGGTACATCTGGACCTCGTCAAAGACGATAAGCGTCTCATGTTCATAGAGTTTGACGTTATAGAAAACCGAGAGATAGAGGAAGAGCGAGTCGAAGTCAGTGCGATAGTCCTCAAAATATTGCTTAACTTCGGCAGGTGCTTGAAAGAAATCAATGACAAGGCAGGATTTGTATTCGGTTTCTCCAAACGTGCGGACAAGCGTGCTCTTGCCGACGCGGCGGGCTCCTTCAATAAGAAGTGCTGTTTTACCAGCGCTTTCATGCTTCCATTTTAGTAGTTTGTCATAGGCTTTTCGTTTAAGCATGGCTACCTCGTGCACGATATCCAGAACTTTTATAACCTGATTATGCACGATATCCAGAACTTCAGACCCTTAAAATTGCACGATATCCAGAACTTTGCACGATGTAAAAGCACATTACTGGCTCTTTCATTCGCAAGCCAGGTAAAGACGGTATGCCGATAGAAGAATTTAATGGGGGGGGGGTGACCTCTAGAGATGAATGCTCGGTGCAAAAATAAGCGCCTCAAAGAATGATTTCTCCAATTCATATGTATCCCTCGGCTAACTTAGGGCATAATGCAAAAAGTGCGACAAGGCTAACTTATGAACCTGCGCGCCGCTGCAGCGTGCAAGCCGCGTCGCCAAGCATTCAACCCGTTTCCAAGTGAGAGGGAGACAACATGAGCGATATTTTGGACGTCTACGGTCGTGAGGTGCTCGACAGCCGCGGCAACCCTACCGTCGAGGTCGAGGTCGTGCTCGAGGACGGCAGCTTCGGTCGCGCGATGGTGCCTTCGGGCGCTTCGACCGGTGCTTTCGAAGCTTGCGAGCTGCGCGACGGCGACAAGGGTCGCTACCTGGGCAAGGGCGTTTCGCAAGCCGTCGAGCACGTCAACAACGAGTGCGCCAACGCCGTCGTGGGCCTCGATGCCTTCGATCAGCGCGCCGTCGATGCCGCACTAATCGTCGCCGACGGTACGCCCAACAAAACCAAGCTCGGCGCCAACGCCATTCTGGGCGTATCGCTGGCCGTTGCCCGCGCTGCGGCAGAGTCGGCGGGCCTGTCGCTGTACCAGTACCTGGGCGGCGTCAACGCTCACCTGCTGCCCACGCCTATGATGAATATCCTCAACGGCGGCGTGCATGCCGACAACAACGTTGACTTCCAGGAGTTCATGATCATGCCGGTGGGCGCTCCGAGCTTTGCCGAGGGCCTGCGTTGGTGCGCCGAGGTCTACCACACCCTCAAGGGCGTGCTGCACGAGGCCGGCCTGGGCGGCGGCGTGGGCGACGAGGGCGGCTTCGCGCCCAACCTCAAGACCAATGCCGAGCCGTTCGAGTACATCACCAAGGCCGTCGAGAAGGCTGGCTTTAAGCCCGGCGTCGACTTCATGTACGCCATGGATCCGGCCTCGACCGAGTTCTACAACGCCGAGACCGGCATGTACGAGCTCAAGGGCGAGGGCGTGGAGTACACGAGCGCCCAGATGGTTGATTACTGGGAGAAGCTCGTCGACACCTATCCCATCATCTCCATCGAGGACGGCATGGCCGAGGAGGACTGGGACGGCTGGGTCGAGCTTACCCGCCGCATTGGCAACAAGGTGCAGCTGGTGGGCGACGACCTGTTCGTCACTAACACCGAGCGCCTCAAGAAGGGCATCGAGCTGGGTGCCGCCAACGCGATCCTGGTCAAGGTCAACCAGATCGGCACGCTCACCGAGTCGCTCGAGGCCATCGAGACTGCCAAGGAGGCCGGCTACGCTTGCATCGTGAGCCACCGTTCCGGTGAGACCGAGGACTCCACGATCGCCGACCTGGTCGTGGGTGTTAACGCCGGCCAGATCAAGTCGGGCGCCCCGTGCCGCAGCGACCGTATCGCCAAGTACAACCAGCTCATCCGCATCGAGGACGAGCTTGAGGGTAGCGCGCGCTACGCCGGCAAGTCTGCGTTCTACAACATTCGCTAAACGGGCGAATTTGGCGAGGGGGAGGCTGACTCGGTTTCGCCTCGCCTTGGCTGGATGCCGCAAAGCGCTATGGGCGCTGGGCCATACGGCTCAGCGCCTTTTTTATGTCGAGCAAAGGCTGGCGAAGGCGGTGCGCGCGCTCGTGCTATAACTAGAATACTTAGCGCAAACAAACCTCAACCGCACAAGGCGCACATGGATCAGATTTACGACAACAGGTACTATTCCGCCGGTTCGCGTGAGCCGTCGCCTCGCCGTGCGCGCACGGTGCAGCTCGGTGGGTCCGTCTACGCCGGCGCCGACCGCTCCACGCAGCGCCCGACAAGTACCTCGCGCCCCAATGCTCATGTGAATACTTCGTCAGATGGACCGGTGCGCCCGGCACGTTCGTCGCATGCTCAGCGCTCATCGGCTCAAACGCACGATAGGTCGAGCAGGCCCTCGAACCGTCTTTCGGGCTCGGACTTTATGCACTACGCCAACGACAACGCGGTGGTCAAGGCAATCTATGACTTTACGCATGGCTCTCTGCGTCCGCTGTTTATCGGTATCGTGGTGACTCTGGCGCTCGTGAGCCTGTATTTCCCCGTGCGCGACCTGTACGTTGCAAAACGCTCGAACGACATCTTGGCCAAGCAGGTCGAGATTCGCGAGCAATACAGAGATGAGATGAAAAAAGACACTGACAAGTGGCTCTCGGAAGAGGGCATTAAGGATCGGGCACGGGAACTGGGCATGGTGATGCCCGGCGAAAAGAGGATTGAAGTACAGGGTCTGGACGAGGATTCGGATTCGTCGTCGAGCAAAAAGTCCTCAAACGCCAAGAAGGCCAGCGAAGTGGCCAAGGAGATTGAGGAAGTCGGCAAGGACGCGCCGTGGTACATTCAGACGCTCGACATGCTGTTTGGTTTTAGCGGCGTCGAAGGCCAGACGGTCGCGTCCAGCGGCGAGTAGCGCCCAGAGGGGAGCCCGCAATGACAAATTGCAAACGATATAAGGTGGCCGCGATTGACCTGGGAACGGTGTCGTCGCGACTGGTGTTGGCGCAGGTCGAGGCCGGGGCGATCGTGGAATCGTCCAAGCATACCGAGATCACCGACTTGGGCGAGGGCGTGGACGCGACGGGGCGCTTTTGCGAGGCGGCCGTTGAGCGCGTGCTCGCTGCGTGCCGCATGTTTGTGGACGAAGCCCGTACCTTTGGGGCCGCGTGCGTCTGCACCACCTGCACGAGTGCCGCGCGCGATGCGTCCAATGCCGCGCTGCTGCTGGACGGTCTGCGCGATCTGGGGCTCGAACCGCAGGTGATTCCGGGCGAGGTCGAGGCGCGCCTGACGTTTTTTGGCGTGGCACACGACTTTGCTGGCGAGCGCATCATCGTCGCCGATTCGGGCGGTGGCTCCACGGAGCTCGCGACGGGCGTCTATGCGCCTGAGCGCGGGGTCTTTGCGCTGGAGGGAACGCGCTCACTGGACATCGGTTGCCGTCGCGTGACGGAGCGTTTCTTCTCGGCGTTGCCGCCTTCGGACGGCGAGCTTGCTGCCGCTGCCGACTGGGCGGACGAGCAGTTCGAGGCTTACTTTGAGAGCCTGCCGAGCGATTTTGAGCGCGCCGAGCGCTTGGTCGCGGTGGGCGGTACCGTTACCACGCTCGTGGCGCTGGTCCACGAGCTGGAGCCGTACGACTCGAACTTTGTGCACCTGCGCGAGCTTTCGATGGAGCAGATTTCGGCCGCTATCGAGCGCATGTCTGCGTTGGATGTTGCAGGCATTGCCGCGTTGCCGGGCGTGCAGCCCAAGCGCGCGGGCGTGATTCTGGCCGGCGCCGTGGTGATCCGCGAGCTCATGCGTGCCGGCGGCTACAAGACGCTCACCGTAAGCGAGAACAGCCTGCTTGCTGGCATGGCCGCCACCATCAACGAGGTTCTCGACGGCGCGACTCCCACCATCGCCTGGACCCCGAGCCTGAGTGCTCTTTAACCGTCTTCCTCTGAGTTGCGGTGAAATAGTTCCTAAATAAGCTGGTAAACGGTATAAACAGGATCTATTCCACCGCAACTTAGAGCCCTGCCGGCGTGTAAAAGAAACGAGCCCGCATCCCCGGGGGACACGAGCTCGTAAACAATACGTGGTAGGGGCGGTGGGACGTCCGCGCATTTGCTGCGCAAATACGCACCGGCTTCGGCCGCCTGTCGGCGCCCTCGCCGGCTCGCTACGGACGCTGCGCGTCCGCTTAACGCTCGCCCCCTCGCGGGTTCGAGTCTCACCGGCATCTAAAAGAAGCGAGCCCGCATCCCTGGGGAAGACGGGCTCGCAAGCAATCACATGGTAGGGGCGGTGGGACTCGAACCCACAATCCTTGCGGCGAGAGATTTTAAGTCTCCTGCGTATGCCAATTCCGCCACGCCCCCGTGAGACTAGAAGTCTAGCACAAGCCGTCCGTTACGCGTTGACGGCCATCGAGTGTTGGCCCGACTTCTCCAGGAACTCCTGGAACTTGGCTTCGTCGCCCTTGTTCTTGTACTGCAGGGCCAGCAGGTATTCCAGGCGGCAGCTCTTGACCTTGTCGTCACCGGCATCCTTGAGCATGCGCTCCAGCTCGGGAATGTCGTTGTGGCGCTTGAGGATCATCGTGTCGTACATCAGCTGGCACTCGTGCGCGACCGCCTCGGCCTGACCGCCCTCAAAGCCCTTGATCTCGTGCAACAGCTCTTTGGACTTTTTGCGGTCCTCCTGGCCAACATAGTAGTTAAAGGCTTTGATCACCAGGTCGACGCGCTGCATCTTGGGGAGGTTGAGCCCCAGCAGCAGGTCGAACATCTCGCTGGCACGCTCGTGGTCCTCGCGCAGCAGATAGGAGTTCAGGCGCAGGTAGTCGCGGTTGTAGCGTGGGTACAGCATGCTGGTGAGTTTGCCGTCGAGCAAACGATCGAACTCGTCCCACTGCTTGGCAGCCATAAGCTGCTGCAGACGCTTGAACGTGGTGCGTTTTTTGACGCTAAAGAACACCGACACGGCGATGCAGATGATAACGACGGCGGTCCAGAGGGTGCGGGAATCGGGCATGTTAGGGTCCTTAGTCGCTCATAAAGCGAGCGGTATGACAACACGTACTAGATGTATTATACGCAGCGCACAAGCAAACTGGCATAAAAGCTCATCGAGGCTGAGTGCCATCGCTCGCTGCGGTACACTTACCTAAAGTAAACCATGAAGGGAGACATTACCTATGAAGAAGATCGTTTTGGCTTGCGGTGCTGGCGCTGCTACTTCCACGCTCGTTGCCCAGAAGGTCGCCACCTTGCTCGACGCCAACGGTTACGCCGACAAGTACGAGATCGTGCAGTGCGCCATCTCCGAGGCCAAGGACTACTGCGACGAGGGCGCCGACCTGCTGATCGCCACCACCGTTGCCCCCGAAGGCCTCACCTGCCCGTACGTGAGCGGCGTGCCCTTCATGACCGGCATGAACCGCGTCGCTGCCGAGAAGGCCGTTCTCGACGTCATGGCTCAGTAGGCACTGCCTGTATGAGTGAGCAGAACGCCAACCCGGTCGAGCTCTTTGGCATGCGCGTTGCCCATGTGGGCATTAACGCCGCCGACCCGGCAGACGCCCTGGAGATCGCGGAGCTGTTCTCGACGATGATGGGCCTGCCCGTCATCGAGACCCCGGTTTCGTACTTTAACGATTCGCTGGTCGAGATCATGAAGCAGAACGGTCGTGGCACCAAGGGCCACATCGGCTTTGCCGTCAACGACATCGATGCGGCTGAGAAGTGGTTTGCCGAGCGCGGGCTCGAGGTCAACGAGGAGTCGCGCGCGCTGCTACCCGACGGTGGTACCAAACTCGTGTACTTTAAGCGCGAGTTCGCCGGCTTCGCCGTGCACCTGTGCCGCGAGTAGCGCACAAGCTGTCATAGCTAGCAAAAAGGGATAGGGCTGCGTGGCCCTATCCCTTTATTTATGTCGAGGGGCTTCCTACCGCGGCAGGCGAATCGTAAAGCGGCTGCCGACGCCCTCGACCGAGGTCACGCCGATGACGCCGCCGTGGCTGTCGACGATCCACTTGGCGATAGCGAGCCCCAGGCCCGAACCCTGCGCGCCGGCATCGCGCGCGTTGTCGGCACGGTAGAACCGCTCGAACGCGTGAGCTGCGGATTCCTGGTTCATGCCGATGCCTTCGTCCTCAACACTTATGTCGATCGTGCCCATGCCCGCATTGGGCGTTATGCCAAATGTGACGGTCGTTCCCGCATCCGAGTACTTGGCGGCGTTTTGCACGATCACGCGCAGAGCCTGCTTCACGAGCGCCACGTCAACGGGCGCATCGCAGCGCGGGTCGCTGACAAGCGCAGCGTCAAAAGCCAGCCGATATGTGTGCTCGGTATCGATCATCTGCGATTCCTCGCATACCTCGTCGACCAGTGCGGCCAGGTTGGTATTCGCACGCCGCAGGACCGTGCGGCCGGCATCGCCGCGCGCCAAAAACAGCAGCTGCTCCACGAGCTCCTGCATGTGCTCGCTTTCGGCCTTGAGGGACGCGATAGACTCCGCCAGCACGTCCGGGTCGTCCTTGCCCCAGCGGTCGAGCATGTTCACGTAGCCCTGAATCACCGCGATGGGCGTGCGCAGCTCGTGGCTCGCGTCGTTGACAAAGCGCATCTGCTGCAGCTTGGCCTCTTGCATCTGGCGCAGCAGGCGGTTGAGTGCGACCTCGATGCTCGCCAGGTCGGCGTCGCCGGTGGTGACGCTCGGCGAGTCGACGCTTGCGCGCGCGATGGCCTGCTCCAGTGTTTCCATTTTGCCGCCGGAGAGCTGCATGCAACCGAGTTCGTCCACGCGCAGGGCCAGATCGTTGAGCGGCGCCATGGTGCGGCGCACGCGGCGGGCGCCGCCGAGCATGTCGAGCACGCTGATGACCTGCCAACCCACAACGACAAGGTAGAGAGGCCATAGCGCGACGAGGTCCTGCGCGAGGGGGAAGGTCTTGGTGGTACGCGCAAGCTCGACGGTATAGGTGAGCGTTGTCAGGTCCCAGCCGCGCGCAGGCGCCAGCGACATGCCGTGAACGGCGGCGCCGGGGATCCATCCTGCGGTAAGCGCGCCGTCAGGTAGCGTTTGGTTGTATCCATAGACGAGGATCGCCGCCGCAATCACCATCAGCAGCAGATCGAGCCAGACATAGCTCATCAGACGGCGCCACATATAGCTCCAGTTGATGGCGCGGGCGATGGAGGTGACGCGCTTGGCCTCGGCGTTACGCACGGCAGACATAGCCCACCCCGCGCACGGTCTGGATGATGCGGGCGCCGCCGGCATCCTCGATCTTGGCGCGCAGGTGCGCGATGTGCACGTCGACGTTGTTGGTGTCGCCCACGTATTCGTAGCCCAGCGCCTCGTGCGCGATGCGCTCGCGCGTGAGCACGGTTTCGGCATGCGCCATAAGCAGAGCGAGGACATCGAACTCGCGGGCCGTGAGCGCGATGGGCAAGCCGCCGACCGTGACTTCGCGGCGGTCGGGATCGAGCGCAACCGAGCCCACGGCGAGCGTGGCGGGGGAGGGCGTGGCAGAAACCTGGGTCGAGTCGCTGACCGGGGGTATCGCAGCGGCGCCGACACCCGTGCCGCCTGCCGCGCCCGTCCCGATGCCGCCAACGCCCGAAGCCGTCCGCACGGCCTCCGAGCGCTTCAGCGCAACGCGGATCCGTGCGAACAGCTCCTCAATGGCAAACGGCTTGGTTAGGTAATCGTCAGCGCCGGCGTCGAGCCCGGCCACCTTATCCATTACGGCATCGCGCGCGGTGACCATGATCACCGGCACATCCTTGTGCTTGCGCACGCGCCGCAGCACCTCCATGCCGTTGAGCTGCGGCAGCAGCACGTCGAGCAGAATCAGATCGTAGTCGCGCTCCAGCGCCAGGTCTACGGCGGTGCGGCCGTCGGCGGCGTGCTCCACCTGGTAGCCCTCGTGCTCCAGCTCGAGCGTCACAAAGCGGGCGATTTTCTCCTCGTCCTCTACGATCAGGATTCGTGCCATACGTGCCCCCCGTCTGCGATTACTTGTCGTCGTTGAGATTTTGCTTGATGTCGTCCGCGGCGTTGGCAGCGCTATCCATAAGGTTGTTGATGCTGCCGGGCACGTCGCCGTCGCTGTCGATGCGGTAGCGCATGCCAAAGAACAGGCCAATCAGCATCAGCCAAATCGTAGCGCCCCAGGCAAACAGGGCGATGATGGGGATCAGGATGGGGATGTTGAGGATGATCGCATCGCGGCGCGTGGCGATAAACTTGGTGTCCAGACTCAGGCGGAAGAGCTTTTTGAGGTACTCCCACACGCTGTCCATCTTCTTGGAGAAGTCGGTCTTTTCGCTCGACTTTTCGTAGGCGGCCTGCGCGGCGACCATCTCGGCCGAGGGCTCATTGACTGGCGCGGACTCGGTGGCGGCGTGCGCCGACGTGGTCTGGGTCTTGCCCTGCGACTCGAGCCAAATGATGGCATCCAGGACGTTGCCGTCGGCGGCGTCGAGCGCGGCCTTGGCATCGGTGTAGCTCACGTTGCACTTGGTGCGGATGGTTTCAACTTTTTCGAGGTCGTCCATGACCTGTCCTTTCGTTCGATGGGCACGACGCCGGGCGATCTGCCCGGGCGCGAGCGTTGCGTTCGGCGGCCTGCGTGGCGCCGCCCCGCCCTTGGTCGAACTCTATAGTGCAGGTTATAGATTAAGCGATTCTTGAGCCAAGATTAATGTTGGATGAGTTTTTGCGCGGCGGTGGGAAAGGTATTTGACCTCGATAGCGGGGGATGTGGTGCTGGTGCAAAACGGCGTCAAAGGTTGGTCGAGCAGGCGGTTTCTCCATTGATGTCCGCACGGCATGTGACACTTACCATGCCGCCCTGCTCTGCCGCGGCGGCATGCGTCTGAACAATGACCCTCTAAGGAGTTCGATACCGATGAGTGACAACGCAAAGCATCTCGCAAAGAAGTGCGTCAAGGACGCGGGGCCGTGTCTCGCGTTGTGCCTTGCCGGCGCGGCGGTCGCGCTGCTGGCTGTTCTGGGGCCGTTCGACGTGCTCCGAAGTGCCGCCTCTCTGCACGTTTGCATGGCCCTTGCCGGCGCCATGATGACCGGCGGCGTGCTCGATCTGGTTATTTGGGTGCTTGACCCGTTTGGATGGAAGAACGAGGGGTAAGCCCTAAGGGATGGAAGGGCTGGAACGGTTGGCTTAGTGATCGTGCAGAATGTGGGCTAGCGACTTACAGGGAAGTGGTGATCCGATGACAGTCTATGTGACGGGCGATATTCACGGCGGCGTCGACATGCAAAAGCTGCGCGACTGGGAGCTTGGGGATAGCCTGACGAGCGACGACTATCTGATTGTCGCGGGCGACTTTGGCTTTCCGTGGGATTTCTCTGCCGAGGAATGCGCCGATATCGCTTGGCTGGAGTCGCGCCCCTATACGTTGCTGTTCGTCGACGGCAACCACGAACGTTTCGATCACTGGGCGGAGCGTCCCATGGAACTGTGGCACGGCGGTCTGACGCAGTGCCTGTCGGACACCTCGCCCATCCGACGCCTGACGCGCGGCGAGGTTTTTGAGCTCGACGGCTCAACGATCTTTACCATGGGCGGCGCCACGAGCGTGGATAAGGAATACCGCATTCCGTATTCCAGCTGGTGGCCGCAGGAGCTGCCGGACGAGCGCAACTTTGAGGAGGCGCGGGCAAAGCTCGAGAGCATGGGCTGGAAGGTCGACTACGTGATCACCCACACCTGCTCTACGCGCATGCTTTCGCCCACGCTTTATCCGGCACCCGGCTGGAATTGCCCCGCCATTGATCGGCTTACGGCATTTTTCGATGAGCTGGAAGATCGCTTGGACTTCAAGCGCTGGTACTACGGCCATTTTCATCGCGACGCCAACCCGGCCGAGCGCCATACCGTGCTCTACGACTGTATCGTTCGTCTGGGCGACGAACTCCAGCCCTGGGATGTTGCGTAGAGGCGGGGTGGCTGGCTACTTGACCGTTACAGTGATGTTTTCCCGATGCGTACGGATAACATCCCAGCTAAAGTGCTCGGCCAGCTGCTCGGTAGAGCGCGGCGTGGTGTCCGGCGCGATGCCTGTTTGCCCGGCGAGCCATCCCAACAGTGCCTCGGGTGTGCCAAAGCGGGTGCGGAGCTCGCCCAGGTCCAGATCGCGATCGCGCTTGGAAAGGCGGCGGCCGTCCGGTGACATGAGCAGCGGAATGTGCGCGTAGTGCGGCGTGGGCAGTCCCAGCAGATGTTGCAGATAGATCTGGCGCGGCGTGGAACCAAGCAGGTCGCATCCGCGTACGATCTCGGTGACGCCCATGGCAGCGTCGTCGACCACCACGGCCAGCTGATAGGCAAACACGCCGTCGCTGCGGCGCACCAAAAAGTCACCGCACTCGGTGGCGAGTGCTTCGCATTGGGCTCCGTACGTGCGGTCCACGAATTCGATCACGTCGCTGGCGAGGTCGTCGACGGTGGGCACGCGCAGGCGCGTGGCCGGAGCACGCAGGGCACTGCGGCGGGTGATTTCATCAGCAGAAAGACCTCTGCAGGCGCCGCGGTAGATGGGCGTGCCGTCGCTGGCGTGCGGCGCGCTCGCGGCGTGGAGTTCGGCACGCGTGCAAAAACAGGGATAGGTGAGGCCGGCGTCTTGCAGCTGGCGCAGGGCGTCCTCGTACAGATCCAGGCGATCGTGCTGGTAGTAGGGGCCTTCGTCCCACTCGAGCCCCAGCCAGGTCAGATCGTCAATCAGTTGAGCGGCAAGTTCCGGGCGCTTGCAGCGATCGTCCAGGTCCTCGATGCGCAGCACGATGCTGCCGCCCTGGCTGCGGGCCGAAAGCCACGAGCACAGGCAGCTGAACACGTTGCCCAGGTGCATGCGGCCCGAGGGCGACGGGGCGAAACGGCCCACGACGGGCGCGGGGGCGGAGGCGGGTGGCGTCGCTGGCGCGTCCGCGGCGGGCGTTGCTATGTTGCGTGTTTTGATATCCATGCGGACGAGTATAGCGCGGGGCTTGGCAGGGAAGGCGTTGCCGCGCTCACAAGTTGGCGGCGGTGCGCATTGCGCACGGTGGGTTTGCGGCTCAAGGTCTCGATCGCTGCGTACCGACTTAGCCTCACAAACGACAGAAACCCCGGCAGCTCTTCGCAACTGCCGGGGTTTCCGCGGAAAAGGGGGACATGATCCTCGAGCGAACGGCAAAGGGGCAAACCGTTTTCGCTCAACTGCTTTATGCCCCTCGGCTGGCGGCTCAATCAGCGCGTGCCGCACCCACACAAAGCCGCTACACCTGTGACAGAGCTGTGAAGTGGTATCTATTGCTGGCGCAGGCCATGCCAAGGAGTGTCCCAGATTGCCGGCAGATAAGGAACGTCCCCAGGTGCCGGCCGCGGGCGTGACTTTCGTCCCGTTTGATACTCCGCTGGCCTAGATGTTCGTCATGTGCGCCCGTAAACGTGGGACAATGGCGTTGCTGGTATCACAGACAAAGGATGTGCCTATGAACGCCCCCGTTGCCAAAACCTGTCGGCAGCGCCGCCTGTTTGCGCGATTTGCTTCCGTCTGCGCACTCGTCGCGCTTGCATTGCTGCTACTGCCCGCCGCTGCACACGCCGACGGTTATTCCATGACCCAAACCTATATCGGTGCCACGGTTGAGGCCGATGGATCGCTGACCGTTGTCGAGGGACGCCAGTTTGATTTCGATGACGACATCAACGGCGTGTTTTGGGAGATCAATACGGGTACCAACCAGCAGGGCGGCACGGCGGGCGTCGACGTGCTGAGTGTCGAGGAAGAGGACACCGCGTTTAACAAAGTCGATAGCGCGAACAAGGGCGATTCTGGCGTCTACACGGTCGAGCAGACCGGTGACGGCGTAAGGATTAAGGTGTTCAGCCCCCACGAGAGCGGCGACAGCGCGATCTATTACGTGAGCTACACCATGACCGGTGCGGTCATGAACTGGGCCGATACCGCCGAGCTCTACTGGAAGTTTGTGGGCGACGGCTGGTCTGCGGATTCCGATGACGTCGAGATGGAAGTGCGCTTCGCAAATGCCGCTGCCGGGACGGCGGCCGTCAAGGGCGATAACTTCCGCGCATGGGGCCACGGCCCGCTGACGGGCGATGTATCGCTCGATGCGGACGAACCCATGGTCACCTATACCATTCCCTGCGTACATCAGGGCGAATTCGCCGAGGCACGCATCGCCTTCCCTAGCGACTGGGTGCCGCAGCTTGCCGCTTCGGGCGAAGAGCGCATGTCAACGATCCTGAGCGAAGAGAAGGAATGGGCCGACGAAGCTAACGCCCGCCGCGCTCACGCTCGCATGATTGCCAATGCACTTGCCGTGCTAAGTGTTGTTGCGGCGGTGGTCTTTACCGGCACAATCGTTATGCTCAAGCTGCGCAAGCGCAAGCCCAAGCCGCTTTTCCAGGACGAATATTTCCGCGATGTGCCTTCGGCCGACCATCCCGCCGTGCTTTCGGCCCTCATGAGCTGGAACGAGGTGCCCGACCAGGCATATATCGCCACGCTCATGAAGCTCACTGACGACCGTGTGATCAAGCTGGAGCAGGCGACCGTGACCAAGGCCAAGAAGGGTCTGTTGGGGCGTGAAAAAGAAGAGCAGACGTATCGCGTGACGGTGAGTGATGCGGGCTGGAAGTCGGCCAAGGGCATTGACCACATGGTGCTCAAGGTCTTCTTTGCCGGTGCTAAGCCTGACGAGAACGGTGACCGTTCGCGCACGTTCGACGAGCTGCAGCACTACGTCAAGCAGCACGCTACACCCGTGGGTGATAAGCTCGAGGACTATCAGAACACCGTTAAGGGCAAGCTGGCCGATAGCGAGTACGTTGCCTCGGACGGCATTGTTGCAATGGTGTTTTGCCTGGTTCTTGGTATCCTGATTGCCTTTGTTCCCGTGGGATCCATTTTCTTTACCGATGGCGCACAGGCGAACATTACCGCCGCGGTTATCTCGGTGCCGATTGTGCTGGTGGGTATCGGCGTGGGCCTTACGTTCCGCCGCTTTACGCCGGAGGGCGCCGAGGTGGCGGCTCGCTGCAAGGCACTTAAGCATTGGCTCGAGGACTTCACGCGTCTAAAGGAAGCCGTCCCCGGCGATCTGGTGCTGTGGAACAAGCTGCTGGTGATGGGCGTTGCCCTGGGTGTTTCCAAGGAAGTGCTGCGTCAGCTTGCCGAGGCCGTGCCGCCCGAGGTGCGCGAGGCCGACGGCTTCTATGACAATTATCCCTGCTACTGGTGGTACTACCATCATTACGGTATCGAGTCTCCGCTCGATTCGTTCGATGACGTGTATCACGAGAGCATCCGTGAGCTGGCGTCGAGCTCCGACAGCTCGGGCGGCGGCGGAGGCGGCGGCTTCTCGGGCGGCGGAGGCGGCGGCGTCGGCGGAGGCGGCGGCGGAACGTTCTAGCGAGTTCTGATTTTTGGGATGGATCTTCTCCGGCGACTGCCGACGGATCCATCCCATTTTTATGCGCTACCTACGAAGACTGTCCCCAACGACTAGTCACTGGGGACGTTCCTAAATGACTAGGTATGGCTGCCGGGTTTAGGCTGTTAGGTCGAGTTCGTAGAGGAAGCTTTCGCGCGGCATGTCGTGACGGCGCTCTTCGCGGTTGGCGCGGTGCGTGGCCGTGCGCTTAAAGCCGTGCAGCTCGTAGAACTTCCACGAGCAGTTGGAGTCGGTGTACAGGTGCGCCCTCGTCGCTCCAAGCGAGGACAGGTGCGAGACGGCGGCATCGAGCAGAACCGTGCCAACGCCCAGGCCATGGACATCGCGATCCACGGCAAGCAGCGTGACCTCGTTGTCGTGCGGCAACGGGCTGCTCTCGAGCAGGCGGTTGTTGGTTCGGATGGTTGCGCGCACAAACGAGAGATACTCGGCGCACGCATCGGGCTCTAGCTCACGCATCTGCGATAGCAGCGCGCGTTCGGTATCCATCCAATGCTCGTTGATAGTGGTGCCGGAGCTCTGTCCCGCACGCGCGAGCGAAATGCCACGCGCCTGACCGTCGATTACGGCAACCTGTGAAAACGTCGACGACGAAAGGCAATAGGCGAGGTCGCACGCGGCCTCAAGGCGGTTGTACTCATCGTTATCCGAATTGTTATGCCAAAGCTGCTGCAGAATCAGCGCGATGGCGTCGAAGTCTTCGGTATCAAACGGTCGGTAGAGAACCCGCGAGACCATGGTGCCTCTTTCTTTTGCGGATGCATATCGAGCACAGTTCTACCACGCCATTGGCATCTAATTATGGTGCCCCTGTGTTCCATGAACTCACCGTGCCCGGTGCCATGCCCATCCCCTCCGCTCGCAAACTTTTTCTGCACATGCGCCCGTTGCGGGGTGCATCGATGCGCTCGATGCGCTACATTAAATCAGTATTTTCAATGCCGCTGCGCGAGCGCTGCAGATCGACGTATCACCGACTCACAGAGCACGGCGGCGTACCAGACAGGAGGACTGCATGGGATCTGATGTGAAGATCGCACGCGCGTTGATCTCGGTTACCGATAAGACGGGCGTCGTCGATTTCGCACGGACGCTGGTTGACGACTTTGGCGTCGAGATCATCTCTACGGGCGGCACGGCTCGTGCCATCGAGGACGCGGGCGTTCCCGTAACCCCCATCGAGGAGTTCACGGGCTATCCCGAGATGATGGACGGCCGCGTTAAGACCCTGCACCCCAAGGTTCATGGCGCGCTGCTGGCCCGCCGCGATTCCGAGCAGCACATGCAGGAGGCGGCTCAGCACGGCATTAAGCTGATCGACCTGGTCGTCGTCAACCTGTACGAGTTCGAGAAGACCGTCGCCAACCCCGAGGTCACCTTCGCGGACGCCATCGAGCACATCGACATCGGTGGCCCCTCCATGCTGCGCTCTGCCGCCAAGAACGCCACGAGCGTTACCGTCATTTCCGATCCGGCCGACTATGATGCCGTCCTGGCCGAGATGCACGAGACCGGTGGCTGCACCACGCTTTCCACCCGTCGTCGCCTGCAGGTGAAGGTCTACCAGACCACCGCCGCCTACGACACGGCCATCTCCCGTTGGCTTGCCGCCCAGGCAAGCGACGTGGCGGACACCTCTGCCAAGCTCGAGATTTCGCTGGAGAAGGTCGACGACCTGCGCTATGGCGAGAACCCGCAGCAGAAAGCCACAGTCTATCGCTTTGCCGAGGGCTGCGAGAACACCGCGAGCTCGCAGTTCCCGCTCGTGGGCTCCAAGCAGATCCAGGGCAAGCCGCTCAGCTACAACAACTATCTGGATGCCGACGCCGCCTGGAACCTGGTCCGCGAGTTCGACGAGCCGGCCTGCGTAATCCTCAAGCACCAGAACCCCTGCGGTTCCGCCGTTGCCGAGGACATCACGGCTGCCTACGACCGCGCTTTTGCCTGCGATCCCAAGAGCGCCTTCGGCGGCATCATCGCCTGCAACCGCGAGGTTCCCTTTGATCTGGTTGAGCACTTTGCCGATCAGAACAAGCAGTTCGTCGAGGTCATCATCGCCCCGAGCTACACCGCCGAGGCGCTCGAGCGCATGGCCAAGCGCCCCAACCTGCGCGTGTTGGCGACCGGCGGCGTGGACCACGGCGCTCAGGTGGAGCTGCGCTCCGTCGACGGCGGCATGCTGGTGCAGGAAGTCGACCACGTGACCGAGGACCCCGCGACCTTTACGTTCCCCACCGACCGCAAGCCCACCGACGCCGAGATGGCCGAGCTCGAGTTTGCCTGGAAGGTCTGCAAGGGCGTCAAGTCCAACGCCATCCTGGTCTCCAAGGGCAAGGCCGGCATTGGCATGGGCCCGGGTCAGCCTAACCGCGTTGACTCTGCGCTACTTGCCTGCGAGCGCGCCGAGGACTTCTGCGAGCGCGAGGGCGTGGAGAAGGGCGGCTTTGCCTGTGCAAGCGACGCGTTCTTCCCGTTCCGCGACAACGTCGACGTGCTTGCTGCACACGGCGTGACCTGCATCATCCAGCCCGGCGGCTCCAAGCGCGACGACGAAAGCATCCAGGCCTGCAACGAGCACAATATTGCTATGGTCTTTACCGGCGCCCGCCACTTCCGCCACTAAGTTCCGCCTTGGGACAAAATAATCTCCGCAAAAGACGGCTGCTCCGTTTGGAGGGCCGTCTTTTTGGTATAAGAGGACGGAATGACTAACACGAAAGGTATGACCATGCCCCAGATTGATGATGCCGAGCTGTTTGGCAATGCCGAGGATCAGCGTGCGTACGAGGACTTTTGCGCCAATCAGGAGGCGGTCGAGAAGTTTACGCTCGACAAGCCCGCGCTTATCTGCCGTTGGCGCATGTCCAATAAAAAGGTGCCCATGCTCAACCGCCACATTCGCGCACTGTCCGAGCGCCTGGTGCAGGGCGAGCCGCTTACCCATAACATGCTCAGCTGGGCCAAACAGCACGTTGAGTGGTCGCTTGCCGAGGGCGATTACACTGCGCACGACGGCGTACTCATGCTGGTGATCGACATCAACGGCAACGCCGCCATGACGGTGGGGGAGTACGAGCCGCTCGCCGATACGTCGGCCAAGGCGCTGCGTGCCCGTTCCGCCGAGGCCCGCTCCGAGGCCGACGAGACCGGCGTGGCGCCCGAGTTGCTCGCCGCCGTCAACAACGGCGAGCTTGCCTTTGTGGCGCCGGCGGACGAGTGCCTGTGCGGCACGGCGACGCTCATCGAGCAGCTCGCCCAGACCAAGGGCATCCCGGTCACGCGCGTAGACATTCCCGCGCAACTCAAGGGCGCGCTGTTCCTGGTGAGCGACGAGCACGGCGTGGTTCCCGCAACCGAGACGGACGCTGCCGAGGCCGACGCCGCGACGGTCGCCTTCTTCGCCGACGGCTACGAAAAGCTCCGCGCCCGCCGCTAAATGATTTTTCTGGGACGGGGATTTAATAATCATTTGATTCCCGCGCCCGTTGCGAGCGAGGGACGAGCCAAGCGTTTTCGTTCGCGAACAGTTCTGTCACCTTGGTGACACGCGAGGCGCGTACCTGCGGCTCCGCGGTCATAATGGGGCAAGACAACCAAGAGGGGAGCGGAATCCATGGCGCTAATCTCTATCGTTGAGGACGATGAACCCATTCGTCGCGAGCTTGTTGACATCCTTGCCCGCGCCGGGTTTGAAATCGAGACCTGCGAATCGTTCGAGCATGTCTCGCGCGATATTCTCGCCGCCGCGCCCGACCTGGTGCTGCTCGACCTCACGCTTCCCGTCAAGGACGGCCAGCATATCTGCCACGAGGTTCGCCGCGAATCCGAGGTTCCCATCATCGTCCTCACGTCGCGCACGACCGAGATCGACGAGGTCATGGCCATGACGCTCGGCGCGGACGACTTTGTTCCCAAGCCCTACAGCGCCCGTGTGCTCGTGGCGCGCATCAATGCCTTGCTGCGTCGCACCGCGGCGTCAGGCGAGCGCAGTACGCTCGTCCACAAGGGACTGGAGCTTGACCTCGCCCGCTCCATGGTTACCAATACGCAAACCGGCACTAGCACCGAGCTCACCAAAAATGAACTGCGTATCCTCTCGCTGCTTCTGAGCCGCGCGGGCAAGATCGTTTCGCGCTCGGCCATCATGCAGGACCTGTGGGACTCCGACGCCTTCGTAGACGACAACACGCTTACCGTTAACATCAACCGCCTGCGCACCACGCTCGAAAAAATCGGCATCAAGGGGTATTTGACGACGCACCGCGGCCAGGGCTATTCGGTCTAGGGGCCGGCTATGTCGTTCGCCAAATTCTTCAAAGATGCGCTACTTCCCGTCGCCGTGTGGACGTGCGGCGTGCTGCTGAGCTGCTTTGTGCTGACGGTCGCCGGCGCACCCGTTTCCATCGTGGTCGTGGCGGTCGGCGTGTCCTTTATCTTTGGCATGCTGGGCATCGTGATCGAGTACGCGCGCCGTCGTCGTTTTCTGCGCCAGCTGGAGCGTGCGGCAGAGGAGCTCGAGAGTCCCGCATGGGTGCAGGAGATGGTGCAATGTCCGACCCATGCCGAGGGCGAGCTCGAGTACGAGGTCTTGCGCCGGGTGGGCAAAGCCGCTTGCGACGAGGTTGCCGAAGGCCGCCGTCAGACCGATGACTATCGCGACTATATCGAGAGCTGGGTCCATGAGGCCAAGCTGCCCCTGGCGGCGGCCCATCTGATTTTGGAAAACCTGGACGGTAGCGAAGACGACCTGTCGCGCGTGGACGATCTGGCACGCGAGCTTGCCCGCGTGGAGCGCTATATCGACCAAGCTCTGTACTATGCGCGCTCGGAAGTCGTGGAGCGCGACTACCTGATTCGCCGCTGGGATCTCAAGACCTTGGTGACGGGCGCGATTAAAGCCAACGCGCGCGAGCTTATCGCGGCGCACGTGGCTCCGGTGTGCGAGAACCTCGACTTTGAGGTCTTTACCGACGAGAAATGGCTCGAGTTTATTCTGGGCCAGCTCATTCAGAACAGCATTAAATATGCGCGTGAGGACGGCGCAAAGATCGTGTTTTCGGGTGCGTTGCTGGACGAGGGTCTGGCGAGCGAGCGCATCGAGCTTACCGTCGCGGACAACGGCTGCGGCGTGTGTGCGGCAGACCTGCCGCGCGTGTTCGAGAAGGGCTTTACCGGCGACAACGGCCGCACCACCAAGCGTGCAACGGGTATTGGCCTCTACCTGGTGGCGCGCCTGTGCTCCAAGATGGGCATCGACGTCACCGCAGCATCGGAGCCCGGCGAAGGCTTTGTCGTCACGTTTGCCTTCTCAACCAACAAGTTCCAATACTTCGAGTAACGCACGCGGCAGACGTCCGCCCAAACAAAAACGTGCCGCCCATGAAAAACGTGCCGCCCCAAACGGGGCGGCACGCCATTTTTCTATCAGACAACTCGTTGAAGTAAGGCTGCGAAGGCCGCGGGGCCGGGAGGGGTTTCCTAAGGGCACATCCCGCAGCCGCAACGCGGCGAGGACGTGCCCGTGGAAACCCCGCAGGCCCCGCGGCCGGTGGGAGCAACGCTACTTCACGACCAAGATGTCGCAGTCCGTGTTGCGCAGCAGGAACGTCGAAATCGAACCCAGCAGCGCATACTTGATCGAGGACAGGCCGCGGGCGCCGCAGAGCACCAGGTCGGGCTTAACCACGTCGAGCATCTCGTCCTTGAGCGTCTCGCGAATACGGCCGGCGCGAATCATGACCTCGACCTCGGGAATATCGGGATTGGCCTTGGCCTCTTCGAGCTGCTTGGCGATGGAGTTCTTAAATGCCTCCTCTAGGCCGTTGACCAGATCGACCGGATAGGAACCGGCGCTCTCGAGCGCCGTGGAATCGATAACGTGGCCGATGATTAGCTTGGCGCCGTTGTTCGCGGCGACCTTGATGGCGCGTGCGAGCACAAAATCCTGCTGCTCAGTACCGTCGAGTGAAACAAATACCTTGGTGTAGCCCTCGTTCATGGTTTCCTCCTTGGTCTATCGCACGGGCGCGGGGCTCGTGCATCGGGCGGGCGCGGGCGCGTTGGCCGCCGGACACTTTATCTTGTTGCAGTTATACCCAAGGATTTGGGTTTGACCACTCGCAATTCTGTGAACGGGCGAGTTTTTTGGTAAGGGTAGGCGTAGACGCGCCCGAACGGTTGATAATGGGACATCGCCCGCACCGTCCGCAGAACAATATCGGCGGGTGTCTAACGAGGGGGTCCCTTTGGATATTATCGAGCTTCTAAAATCTGCCTTCATGGGCCTGGTCGAGGGCATCACCGAATGGCTGCCTGTTTCGTCGACCGGTCACATGATCTTGGTGGACGAGTTCGTCAAGATGAACGTGAGCGAGACGTTCTGGAATATGTTCCTGGTCGTGATTCAGCTCGGCGCCATTCTGGCCGTCTGTGTGCTGTTCTTCCATGAGCTCAATCCGTTCTCGCCCAGCAAGGGCAAGGAGGGCCGTCGCGACACCTGGGTGCTGTGGGGCAAGATTGTGCTCGGCTGCATTCCCGCCGCGGCGATCGGTCTGCCGCTTAACGACTGGATGGAGGAGCATTTCTACAATGCTCCCGTCGTGGCGCTGGCGCTCATTGTGTACGGCGTGCTGTTTATCGTGATCGAGAACTGGCGCGCGAGCAAGCGCGAGGAAATGGCCGTTGCCGGTTCGTTTGGTTCGCGTGCTGTGGTGTCGGGTGGACGTCCCGCCGGTGCGCACTTTGCGGCGCCCGCCGCGGCTACCGCTGAGGATGAGGACGATGACGAGAATCTGGACTTTGGCTCCATCGCCACGCTCGAGGACCTGAGCTGGAAGACTGCGCTGGGTATCGGCTGCTTCCAGGTGCTTTCGCTGGTGCCTGGTACGTCTCGCTCCGGTTCTACCATCATCGGCGGCCTGCTTTTGGGCTGCACGCGTTCGGTGGCGTCCAAGTTTACGTTCTTCCTGGCCATCCCGGTCATGTTTGGCGCGAGTGCGCTCAAGCTGGTCAAGTACTTCATCAAGGGCGGCACGTTCGGTGCCAACGAGGTCGCTATCCTGGGCGTGGGCTGCGTTGTGGCCTTTGTGGTTTCGCTCATCGCCATCAAGTGGCTCATGGGCTTCGTCCGCCGTCACGACTTCAAGTGCTTCGGTGCCTACCGCATCATCCTGGGCATCGTAGTGCTCGCATACTTCTTCGTTCTGGAGCCGATGCTCGGCCTCTAACTTAGTCGACGCTGCGCGGCGGCCAGGGCGACAACTTGTCATTCAAAGGGGGTGGCATGACCAAAAGGTCTATGCCGTCCTCTTTTTTGGGCGATGGGGCGGGCCTGACGGCGGCGCACGGAGTCGTGGTGTGATTTGCGTCGGTGTCCGCGCGGCTCGGTATACTGGTACGGCTCAAACTATGGCGCCGCCCGCAGGCGCGCCGTCCGTCAGATGAGGAGTCGCCCATGACCCAGCCCTTGCCCTGGGAAAAGAACGCCGCGGTATCCGTGCCGCCCGCGCCGGAACCCGTGCCGCTCGATGCATACACCGCTCCTGCTGCGCCGGAGCCCGAGCTCGTCCCGCTCGACATTTACGACGCTCCCGCGCCGGCGCCCAAGCCCGCCAAGCCGCTCGTCGACATTGACAGCCTTAATCCCGCCCAGCGCGAGGCTGTCCTGTCCACCGAGGGCCCGTTGCTGGTGCTCGCCGGCGCCGGCTCGGGCAAGACCCGCGTCTTGACCTTCCGCATCGCACATATGCTCGGCGACCTGGGTGTTAAACCTTGGCAGGTTCTTGCCATCACGTTTACCAACAAGGCCGCGGCAGAGATGCGCGAGCGTCTGGCGGCACTCATTCCCAGCGGCACCCGTGGCATGTGGGTGTGCACCTTCCATGCCATGTGCGTGCGCATGCTGCGCGAGGACGCCGACCTGTTGGGCTACACCGGTCAGTTCACCATCTACGATGACGATGACTCAAAGCGCATGGTGCGCGACATTATGCAGGCGCTCGGCATCGAGCAAAAGCAGTTCCCCATCAACATGATCCGCAGCAAGATTAGCTCGGCCAAAAACGCCATGATCGGCCCCGAGGACATGCTCAAGAGCGCCGATAGCCCCAACGACAAAAAGGCCGCGCAGGTCTACCTAGAGCTGGAGCGCCGCCTGCGCGCCGCCAATGCGATGGACTTCGACGACCTGCTCGTGCGCGCGCTCGAGCTGCTGCGCACCCGCCCCGAGGTGCTCGATAAGTACCAAGAGCGCTTCCGCTACATTAGCGTCGACGAGTATCAGGACACCAACCACGTCCAGTACGAGATCGCCAACCTGCTGGCCGCCAAGTACCAAAACCTCATGGTCGTGGGCGACGACGACCAGTCCATTTACAGCTGGCGTGGCGCCGACATCACCAATATCCTGGACTTTGAGAAGGATTTTAAAAACTGCAAGACCGTCAAGCTGGAGCAGAACTATCGTTCCACGGGTCATATCCTGAACGCCGCCAACGCCGTGGTACGCCACAACTCGCAGCGCAAGGACAAGCGCCTGTTTACGGCCGAGGGCGATGGCGAGAAGATCCAGGCCTTCCAGGCGAGCGACGAGCGCGACGAGGGCCGCTGGATTGCCGGC
Source organism: Collinsella sp. (assembly GCA_023708985.1). GTDB lineage: Bacteria > Actinomycetota > Coriobacteriia > Coriobacteriales > Coriobacteriaceae > Collinsella. The sequence continues at coordinate 80,288 of BREX01000003.1, read as the reverse complement.
GAGATCGAGAAGCTGCATGCCAAAGGCACGAGCTACGACGACATTGCCGTGTTCTATCGCACCAACGCCCAGTCGCGTATCCTCGAAGATATGTTCCTGCGCGCGGGCGTGCCCTACAAGATCGTGGGCGGCACGCGATTCTTCGACCGTGCCGAGATCCGTGATGTCATGGCCTACCTCAAGATGATCGTGAACCCGGCCGACGAGATGAGCGTCAAGCGCGTCATCAACACACCGCGCCGTGGCATCGGCTCCACCTCGATCCAAAAAATCGAGCAGCTGGCGCGCGACAACCGTTGCTCGTTCTTCCAGGCTTGCGAGATCGCGTGCGCCGAAACCGGCATGTTTAGCGCCAAGGTCCGCAATGGCCTGTCAAGCTTTGTGTCGCTGGTGCGCGAGGGCCGCCGCATGGACGGCGAGCTCAAGGACGTCGTCGAGATGATCGTCGATAAGACGGGTCTGCTGCAGGCGTTTCGTGCCGAGGGCACCATGGAGTCCGAGAGCCGCGCCGAGAACATTCAGGAATTCCTGGGCGTCGCCGCCGAATTTGAGGAGACGCACGAGGATATCGAGGGTACGCTCGAGAGCTTGGAAGAGCTGCGCGCAGCCGGCGTTGCCGACGTGCCTGCCGAGCCTGAGTCCGAGCCCGTTGTGGTGAGCGCGCCTGCGCCCGAACCGGGGCCATCTGCCCCGGCATCCTCGTTTGAGGCGCTCGTCGGCGCGCGCGATGCCGCAGGTTCCAATCCGCTCGATAGCCTAGCCGCCCCGGCGCTCTCGCCGCAGGACGCCCTGGCCGCCGCCATCGCGGGCAACGCGTATGCCGCGCCGACGGAGATGCCGGCGGGTGCCGTGCATGCCGACGAGATTGAGCGCACCTACGGTCCGCTCACCTGTAAGGCGCTGCCGGCACTCATGGAGTGGCTGGCCCTGCGCTCCGACTTGGATTCCCTGGCCGGCGAGACGCGTGCCATTACCATGATGACCATCCACTCCGCCAAGGGCCTGGAGTTCCCGGCGGTGTTCGTAGCCGGCATGGAGGAGGGCATCTTCCCGCACGTGCACGACTTTGGCGGAAGCGATGACCCGGGCAAGCTCGAGGAAGAGCGTCGCCTGGCCTACGTCGCCATCACGCGTGCCCGTAAGCGCCTATTCCTGACCTATGCGGCCACGCGTCGCACCTACGGCTCGACCTCTGCCAACCCGCGCTCGCGCTTCCTCAATGAGATTCCGTTTGAGGATATCGAGTTTAGCGGTATCGGTTCTGCCGGTTTTGAGGGCACGGGCTGGGAGAAGCGCGGCGACCGTCACGGCACCTTTGGCTCGGGCATGGGTTCGGATATGTATGGCGGCAAGGTGTTCGGTTCGCATACGCGCTCGACCGGCGGTTCCGGTTCGCGCGGCGGATCGAGCTTTGACGATTTCTTTGGCGGCAGCAGCTACGGGACCGAGCGCCATCGTGGGGTCTCGCCCGACGCTGGCCGTGTTGCCTCGACCTTTGGCTCGGGCGCACCGCGAGCCAAAAAGCCCTCGTCCAAGGTGTCCCCGACGGTGGAGCGCAAGGTTGATCGCGCCAGCGCATCGCAGGACTTTGCCGCAGGCGATACCGTGAGCCACAAGACCTTTGGCACGGGTACCGTGATCTCGGTCGCCGGAGACATGATCGAGGTTCAATTCGAAAAGACCGGTCAGACCAAAAAGCTGATGAAGGGCTTCGCGCCGATCGTCAAGCTGTCGTGATCCTGGCGGACCTGGGCGGGCGTATAGGGCAACATCGCCTGCTCGGGCAGTCCTGCGCAAGAAGGAGAGCACATTAAGTGCTCTCCTTTGCGTGCGGAACTCGCGATCGATGTTGCCCTATACGCCCGCCCAGGTCCTTGGGTAACGGTGCTTGCGAACGTCGCTCTGCTCGTTCGCTTTTTGATCTGGAGAGCCGGGTGGGCTGATAAATAGATATGGCAAGGGGCTCTCCCGCACATGGACGGGAGAGCCCCTTGTTGCGTTTGGGTTGTTGGTGCGACCTACAGGTGGCTGATGATCAGTTCCATCTTGCCTTCGAGGTCGATGGAGCTGACGGTGCTCGGGGCCAGCAGGTGGCTTCCCTTGTGGACGGGGTCGCCGCAGACGGTGCCTTCGCCGTCGATGACCGACAGACACATGAAGGGCCAGCGCTGGTCGAGGGTTTTGCTGCCGTCGACGCGCACACGATCGACGGTGTAGCAGGAGTTAGACTCGAGCTCGGTCACGCCGTTCACCTCGGGCGCGGTCACCGTGCCGTCGGTCGGAGCCTGGGCATCAAAGTCGATGCAGTCGAGGCTCTGCTCAATGTGCAGCGGGCGCAGGTTGCCGTCGGTGCCGGGACGGTCGTAGTCGTACAGACGATACGTCACGTCGCTCGACTGCTGCGTCTCCAAAATGAGCGTGCCGGTCTTGATGGCGTGCACGGTACCGGAATCAATCTGGAAAAAGTCGCCCTTGTGAATCGGCAACACGTTGAGCATGTCGTCCCAACGTCCTTCCTCGATCATTTGTGCGGCCTCGGCGCGGTCCTTGGCACGCTGGCCGACGATGATCGTGGCGTCGGGCTCGCAGTCCAGCACATACCAACACTCGGTTTTGCCCAGGCTACCGTTCTCGTGCTCGGCAGCGTACTCGTCGTTGGGATGAATCTGGATCGAAAGGTCGTCCTTGGCGTCCAGAATCTTAATGAGCAGCGGGAACTCCTTGCCCTCGCAGTTGCCAAAGAGCTCGCGATGCTCGGCCCACAGCCACGACAGCGTGTGGCCGGCATACGGGCCCTCCGCAATCTGGCAGTCGCCGTTGGGGTGGGCCGAGATGGCCCAGCACTCACCGATGGGGCCATCGGGAATGTCGTAGCCAAATACGGTTTCGAGCTGGCGACCGCCCCAGATCTTCTCGTGGAAGATCGGCGTCAGCTTAATCAAATCGGACATGTTCATACCCCCATTGTGTTGCGCGGGCGCTGCACAAAACAGCTCAAAGCGAGCGCCCGGATGACTACAAAAACCTATGCCAACGTTACGTTGTGCAACTCAAAGCGGTCGCCAACGTTGCGCGAGACCGAATACTCAAAGGCGGCGCCGCTGTCCAAAAAGCCAATCTGGGTGAGCTCGAGCAGGGGAGAGCCAGGCTTGGTGTCCAAGCGCTCGGCTTCTTCCTCGGTTGCTGCCACGGCGCGAATGGTACGGTGGAAGCTCGAAATCTTCAGCCCACATTGCTCGCGGATGAAGTGGTAGACCGATCCGTACAGGTCCTTCTTTTTAAGGCCTGGAATCAGCTCGAGGGGCATGTAGGTGTACTCGATAACGATGGGCTTCTCATCGGCCTGACGCACGCGCACGATGTGATAGGCAAAGTCATCCTCGGCAATTCCCAGCTGGGCTGCGATGTCCGCTGGTGGATTAACAATCGAGAAATCGTAGACCACCGAGGTCACCTTCTCCCCGCGGTGCTCATACGAAAAGCCCTGGGCACGGTCGTTTTTGCCCTGGAAAAACGCCTGACCGGGAAGTTCCGCCGTGTCCTTAACGTAGGTACCCGATCCGCGTCGGCTGGTAATAAGACCTTCCTCGGTGATTTGCTCGATAGCTCGTTTGACGGTGATTTTGGAAACGCTATAGAGCTCGCAGAACTCAACGACGGTGGGAAGCTTGTCGCCCGGTTTAAGAGTGCCATCCTCGATGCTTCGACGAATATCTGCAGCTATCGCCTCGTATTTGGGAATCATTGAACCTCCTTTCCGACATATATCAATACGCAAGTAAGTATAACCCTTAACAAGGCACCCATATAACCTTTATCTAAGAAGCTCGAGAAAGAAAAAAGAAAAAGCGCTTTACTTTTAGAATCAGAGCGCTATAGTTTAAGCAACGAACGGAATCTTTCCGCAGAACAGGATCGACCGTTTGGGGACGGTTTTGTTTTGGCGGGTTGGATATCGGTATGACCGGTGCGCGCCAGCGCCGGATAACCTGCCAAAGCAAACCCGTCTCCAACCGGAAGCTCTAGAACACGAAAGCGAGGACTTTGATGGCACAGTATCAGCTGCCCAACGACTTCTTCTTTGGCGCTGCTATGTCCGGCCCGCAGACTGAGGGTCAGTGGAACCAGGGCGGCAAGCTCGAGAACCTGTGGGACACCTGGTCCATCCAGGATCTGGGCTCGTTCTACAACTGCGTTGGCTCTTACGCCGGCAATGACTTTATTGCCAAGTACCAGGAAGACCTTCGCATTTTGAAGGACTTGGGCCTGGATACCTATCGCACTTCCATCCAGTGGAGCCGTCTGCTCGATGCCGACGGCAACCTCAACGAGGAAGGCGCCGCGTGGTATCACGAGTTGTTCCGCGCCTCTCGCGAAGCCGGCCTGGAGCCGTTTGTCAACTTGTACCACTTTGACATGCCCACCTACCTTTTTAACCGTGGCGGCTGGGAGAGCCGTGAGGTTGTCGAGGCTTACGCACATTACGCCGACGTCGCCTTCCACGAGTTTGGCCAGGAGATCAAGTACTGGTTCACCTTTAACGAGCCCATCGTCGAGCCCGAGCAGCGCTATCAGGAGGGCGTGTGGTTCCCGCAGCTCCACGACTTTAGCCGCGCTCGCACCGTGCAGTATCACATCTCGCTGGCACATGCGCTGGCCGTGGCCAACTACCGTCGCGCCTATGACGAGGGCGCCGTTCGCAGCGATGCCAAGATCGGCATGATCAACTGCTTTACCCCGGTCTACACCAAGGAGAACCCCAGCGAGGCGGACCTCGAGGCCGTGCGTATGACCAGCGGCATCAACAACCGCTGGTGGCTCGACCTCATTACCAAGGGCGAGCTTCCCGCCGACGTGCTCGACAGCCTGGCCGAGGGCGGCGTTAAGCTTCCGTTCCGTGCCGGCGACCAAGAGATTCTTAAGCAGGGTGTTGTCGACTGGCTCGGTTGCAACTACTACCACCCCACGCGCGTTCAGGCGCCGGCGAGCAAGATTGACCAGTACGGTCTGCCGCACTTTGCCGACGAGTACGTGTGGCCCGACGCCGTTATGAACGAGAGCCGCGGCTGGGAGATCTACCCGCAGGGCCTCTACGACTTTGGCATGGACTGCGCTAAGAACTACCCCGATCTTGAGTGGTTCGTTTCCGAGAACGGCATCGGCATCATGGACGAATACAAGAACCGAGACGCCGAAGGAACCATCCAGGATGACTACCGCGTCGACTTTGTACGCCAGCACCTGGAGTGGGTTGCCAAGGCAATTGCCGAGGGCGCCAAGTGCCGTGGATACCATTATTGGGCCGTCATCGATAACTGGTCTTGGGCGAATGCCTTTAAGAACCGTTACGGTTTTGTCGAGGTCGACCTTATGGACGGCTACAAGCGCCGCCTTAAGAAGTCGGCAGCTTGGCTCAAGCAGGTCGCCACGACTCACGTGGTTGATTAGCGAACGGGCGAACGCCCAGACCGCGCGCCGCTGCGCGCAACACATGGCACATCTGGTGGCAGAGGGCGACAGACCACCGTGCGCATAGGAAAAGGCCGGATTTGAAAGTTAGGAGCAATCATGGCCAGTGACAACGGAAAGAGCTTCCTCGACAAGTTTGCCGAGGTCTCTGCGAAGGTGGGAAACCAGGTTCACCTGCGTTCCCTGCGTGACGCCTTCGCGACCATCACGCCGCTCTATATCCTTGCGGGTATCGCGGTTCTTATTAACAACGTCGTGTTCCCTCTGTTCCCGCTCGATGCGGCGGGCCTTGCCAACCTTCAGACGTGGGGTTCGGCAATTACGCTGGGCACCCTCAACGTCTCTGCCATTATCTTGGCCGGATTGATTGGCTACAGCCTCGCTAAGAACAAGCGTTTCGATAACCCGCTCGCTTGCGTGGTCGTCGCTATCTCTGCTTTCGTCATCATGATGCCGCAGCAGATCACCGCCTCGCTTGCCGCCACGAGCCCGCTGCTCACCGACAAGATCACCTCCGCCGAGGTCACGGGCGCCCTTTCGACTGCCAACACCGGCACCAACGGTCTGTTCTCGGCTATTATCATCGCCCTGCTTTCTGTCTCGCTCTTCATCAAGATTTCTGGCGTCGAGAAGCTCAAGGTTAAGCTGGGCGAGGGCGTGCCTCCCGCGGTCTCCAACTCCTTCAACGTCATGATCCCGATGCTGCTCAACCTCGCGATCTTCGCTCTTGCCGCAGCCCTGCTCGCCGTGTGCGCCGGCACCGATCTGTGCACCATCATCTCCACGTGCATCTCCAACCCGCTCAAGAGCATCATGAACGCCGGTCCGTGGGCTGTTATCCTCATCTACACCCTTGCTAACCTGCTGTTCTGCGTCGGTATTCACCAGTCCACCATCTCTGGCGCTACCGTCGAGCCGATCCTGACCATGCTCATCGTCGACAACATGGCTACCTTTGCCGCCGGTGGCACCATCCAGCCCGATCACTACATGAACATGCAGATCGTTAACAGCTTCGCCCTCATCGGCGGCTCGGGCTGCACCCTCATGCTTCTGCTCGACACGCTCCTGTTCTCCAAGAACAAGGCTTCCGAGACCGTTTCCAAGATGGCTATCCTGCCTGGTCTGTTCAACATCAACGAGCCGGTTATCTACGGTTACCCCATCGTGTACAACCTGCCGCTCATGATCCCGTTCGTCCTTCTTCCCGATCTGTTCATCGGCATCACCTATGGCCTTACCTGCGCAGGCATCATCAGCCCCTGCATCGCCCAGGTGCCCTGGACCATGCCTCCCGTCATCAATGCCCTGCTCGCTACGGGCTTTGACTGGCGCGCCGGCGTGTGGCAGGCTCTCGAGATTGTCATTGGCATGGCCGTCTACCTGCCCTTTATGAAGATTTCCGAGAAGGCAATCGCCAAGCAGGAGGCTCTCGCCGAGTAGAACGCCTAACGTTCGTCCCTTTCACCTTTGCGGGCGCCGGTACGCGGCGCCGGTGCCCGCAGCTCTCTCCCTTGTGTAAAGATGCAGGGGGGTGGGCACAATAGCCGCAAGGAATAAAACCAGTTGTCGTCTGCGCGCCACGCAGTTATAAGGAGGAAACCATGAAGAAGATCATGCTCTGCTGCAATGCCGGTATGTCCACGAGCCTGCTGGTCCAGAAGATGCAGGCCGAGGTTGCAAACCGTGGTCTGGATATTGAGGTCGAGGCTCGTCCCATGAACGAGGCCCACGATCACCTGGACGAGTGCGACATGTTGCTGCTTGGTCCGCAGATCGGCTACACCAAGGGCGATTTTGAGAAGGAGGCCGCCGGTCGTTTTCCGGTCGAGGTCATCAACATGGTCGACTACGGCCGCATGAACGCTGCCGGCATCATCGACCACTGCGTCAGCGTGATGGGCTAGGTGCTCTGCATGGAGGATATGAACGAACTGCAGATGACCTGCTTTGAGATCATCAGCTACGTCGGTACCGCCAAGAGCATGTACATCAATGCCGTGCAAAAGGCCAAGGAGGGCGATTTTGACGCCGCCGAGGAGCTTATCAAGCAGGGCGACGAGGCCTATAACGGTGGCCACGATGTTCACATGGGGCTTCTGAAGAAGGAGGCCAACGGCGAACGTAACGGCGAGGCCCCGTTGATTTTGCTGCATGCCGAGGACCAGATGGCCGGCACCGAGACCATGCGCGTCATGGCGACGGAGCTCATCGAGGTTCACAAGCAGCTGCAGGCACTTCAGGCCTAGTCGGCGTTATCGCCGCGACGGACCGTGCGGTCCAACAGACAACATAGTCCCTTTGACGGGCGCCGGGAGCCTCCGCCTCCCGGCGCCTTTATTTTTGGGGATGGTCTTGCGCGGCCTGTTGGGCAGCCAATTGCGTTACCCCAGATAAAACCTGCCAAAACAAACCTGTCCCTTTTTGGTAGGTTTTTGCCTTGAGAGCGGTACCATACAGGCAATGTTTAAACGAGAAAGGTGGGCTCCCATGGAACCTAAGCAGTACTACATCGGCATCGACGTCGGCGGCACTTCGGTTAAGGAGGGCCTGTTCGACGAGGACGGCAACCTGCTTGCCAAGGCCAGCGTGCCCACGCCTCCTATCGTTGACGCCGCGGGCTTTGCCGCGGTGACCGAGGCTATCGACCAGGTGGTCGCCAAGGCACAGATTCCGCGTGCCTTTGTGGCGGGCATTGGCCTGGCCGTTCCGTGTCCCATCCCGGCGTCGGGCGATGCCAAGGTCAAGGCCAACATTGCCATTAACCTGCCCGAGCTGAGGGTCGCCATTCAGAAGCACTGCCCCGATGCGGTCGTTAAGTATGAGAACGATGCCAACGCCGCTGCCATGGGCGAGGCCTGGCTCGGTTCTGCCAAGGGCGTGCAGAACGTGGTGATGGTCACCATCGGTACCGGCGTGGGCGGCGGCGTTATCGTTAACGGCGACGTGGTATCGGGCGTTGTGGGCGCCGGCGGCGAGATTGGCCACATGTGCCTGAACCCGGCCGAGGAGCGCACCTGCGGCTGTGGCGGCCATGGCCATCTGGAGCAGTATTCCAGCGCCACCGGCGTGGTGAGCAACTACCTTGCCGAGTGCAAGAAGGCGGGCGTCGAGCCCATTGAGCTCACCGGCCCCTCCGATTCCAAGGACGTGTTCCAGGCCTGCCGCGAGGGCGACAAGCTCGCGCTGGCCGCGGCCGACACCATGGCCGACTATCTCGGTCGTGCTCTGGCACTTATCGCCAACGTGGTCGACCCCGAGATGTTCCTGATCGGTGGCGGCGCCTCCGCCTCGGCCGATGTCTACCTCGACAAGGCTCGCGAGTACTTCCAGCGCTACGCGCTCTCTGCCTCGCGCGAGACGCCCATTAAGGTCGCTTCGCTCGGAAACGACGCCGGCATCATCGGTGCCGCCTACGTAGCCCTGCGCGCCGCCGGTAAATAGCTGGTGCAAGGGGGGCAGGTTACTTTGCACTAACATGGTACAAAAGGGACAGCCTTGGCCCCCGTGCCTGCCCCAAAATATGCCGTGGCCCTTCCGTCTGCGAAGGCTCGGCATCGGCGTGCTACCATAGCTACGTCCAAGTACACATATCAAGTGGAGGATATCCATGGCAAACGTTCTTGTCTTTGGTCACCAGAACCCCGATAACGACGCCATCATGAGCGCCGTCGTCCTGTCCCAGCTGCTCAACCAGGTTGAGTATGCCGGCAACACCTACGAGGCCTGCGCCCTTGGTCAGCTTCCGGCCGAGTCCGCCAAGCTGCTCGCCGACGCCGGTATTGCCGAGCCTCGCGTGATTGAGTCCGTCGAGGCCGGTCAGCTCGTCGTCCTCACCGACCACAACGAGTCCGCCCAGTCCGTCGCCGGTCTTAAGGACGCCACGGTCTTTGGCGTCGTCGATCATCATCGCATCGGCGACTTCGAGACCGCCGGCCCGCTGCACTACATCTGCCTGCCCTGGGGCTCCAGCTGCACCATCGTCACCAAGCTCGCCGGCGTGCTCGGCGTTGAGCTTTCCGACGTCCAGGCCAAGCTGCTGCTCTCGGCCATGATGACCGATACGCTCATGCTCAAGAGCCCCACCACCACCGATGTCGACCGCGCCGTGGCCGCTACGCTCGGTGAGCAGGTGGGCGTCGACCCGGTCAAGTTTGGCATGGAGGTCTTCCTTACCCGTCCGTCCGGCTCCTTCACCGCAGCCGAGATGGTCGGCAACGACATCAAGATGTTCGAGCCCGCCGGCAAGAAGCTGCTCATCGGCCAGTACGAGACTGTCGACAAGACCCGCGCACTCGGCATGATCGACGAGATTCGCGAGGCCATGCGCGCCTACGCTGCCGAGAAGGGCGCTGACGGCATTGTCCTGTGCATCACCGACATCATGGAGGAGGGCTCGCAGGTCCTGCTCGAGGGCGAGACCGAGGCCGCTCAGAAGGGCCTGGGCATTGCCGACGAGCACGACGGCGTCTGGATGCCGGGCGTCCTCTCCCGTAAGAAGCAGGTCGCTGCCCCCATCATGGCCGCCTGCTAGGTTTAGTTCACTAAACGCCACGACCGGATCGCGGACGCCCCGCGCTCCGGTCGTTTTTTGTGCATGGTGCCGCGTCGTCTCTTGGACAGGCGTGCCCGTGCCGTTGGGCAAATAATGTTCAACCTGTGGTTCCGCTTTTCGGCCACGCCTGCGTGCTTGTCGTGCAGGGTAGGCTAGATGCAAGCGTAATACGTTAGAGCGCGGCGCCGCCACTTGGGCGGGCCGTGCTTTTTTAAGACGGGAGCCTTCCCGTGAAAGGAGCCGCCCATGGCAGCACCCGAGCAGCTGTTCAACGTCCGTGAGCGCAAGCGTTTTGAGCGTCACGACATCTGGGAGCGCATCGCCGAGAACGGCACGATTTCCGCCGCCGTCATGGTCTTCGCCGCCATCGCCGCCGTCATTTGCGCCAATACCGATGCCTACGAGGCCATCCATCACTTTTTGGAGACCCCGCTGTATGTGGGTCTGGGCAACCTTACGGCCGGTCTCACCGTTGAGCTTTTCGTCAACGACTTTCTCATGGCGATTTTCTTTTTGTTGGTGGGTATTGAGCTTAAGTACGAGATGACGGTCGGCGAGCTCAAGAATCCGCGTCAGGCCATGCTTCCCATGCTGGCGGCCGTGGGTGGCGTCGTCGTTCCCGCCTGCATCTACCTGATCTTTAACCATGCCGGCGCCCGCAACGGTTGGGCCATCCCCATGGCAACCGATATTGCCTTTGCGCTGGGCGTGCTGTCGCTTTTGGGCAACCGCGTGCCCAACGGCGTGCGCGTGTTCTTCTCGACGCTCGCCATCGCCGATGACCTCATCTCCATCGCCGCCATCGCCATCTTCTACGGTCAGAGCCCCAATCCGTTTTGGTTGGGCGCCGCCGCGCTGGTGACCTGCGCGCTCGTGTGGCTCAACAAGACGCAGCATTACCGCCTCGCCCCGTATTCGGTACTGGGCCTGCTGTTGTGGTTCTGCATGTTCAAGGGCGGTGTACATGCCACGCTCGCCGGCGTCATCCTGGCCTTTACCATTCCGGCCAAGTGCGGCGTCAAGCTCGATAGCCTCACCGATTGGTTGGGCGAGTGCCTGCCGCTGCTCGATGACCGCTACGACGACGAGGCGCACATCTTGGGCCAGCATGACTTTACCGTCTCGACCACCAAGGTTGAGCGCGTCATGCACCGCGTGACCCCGCCGCTCATCCGCATGGAGCGTCTGATCTCCACGCCGGTCAACTTTGTGATCCTGCCGATCTTTGCGTTCGTAAACGCGCAGGTTCGCCTAGTGGGCGTGGACATGAGCACGCTGCTCACCGACCCGGTGACGCTCGGCGTGTACTTTGGCATGCTGCTGGGCAAGCCGATTGGCATCTTTGGCATGACGTTTGCCCTGGTTAAACTCAAGATTTCCGAGTTGCCGCACAATGTCAACTGGCACATGATCGCCGGTGTGGGCATTCTGGGCGGTATCGGCTTTACCATGTCGATCCTCATCAGCGGCCTCGCCTTCCCGACGGCCCAGTTTGAGGTCCTGGCTGCCAAGGCCGCTATTCTTGCCGGTTCGGTCACCGCTGCCGTGCTGGGCATGATCTATATGAGCGTGGTCTGCAAGCATCCCGCGCCCAAAGACGAGTAAAAGCACATATAAGTTTGAAAACGCCGCCTGTGAACACCATCACAGGCGGCGTTTTAGTCATTAGGTAGTCATTGGGGACAGACTTAAATGACTACCCAAGTGCCGGCAGGTTGGGACTACTCATTTAAGTCTGTCCCCAATGAGGACTAGGTTTATTCCACGGTGCCGTAGATGGCGCCCCAGCCGTGGGCGGCCAAGGCGGAGTTGAGCTGGTCGCAAAGTGACTGGCGGTCGTAGTAGCCGGGCGGCAAAAGATTCACGATTTCCATGAGGTCGGGCGCCAGGTCCAAGATCTCGGCCTGTACGATCAGGTCCAGGCGGTCGATGGCATGGCGGTCGTAAAACAGCCCGTCGACCAGGCGCTGCAGGTCGCCGAATTCCTCGGCCTGAAACGATCCGTACTCCATAGTGCCTCCTTGGGCGCCCCACGCCGCCATGCGCGGCGATTCGTAATTCATTGCGATGAACTTAATCTATCACGGCTTCATACCGTTGCGGCGGTGGCGGTCTATACTTAGACGGACTGCAACGTACCGCTTCGCGAAAGGTCGCACCCATGCAGACGATCTACCAGAAGATGGAAACCACCGAACTCGATGCCGCCATCGAGGCGCTCAAAGCCGAGGTCGCCGAGGTCAAGGCCAAGGGCCTGGCGCTCGACATGGCCCGCGGCAAGCCGTCGCCCTCCCAGGTGGACATCTCTCGACCCATGCTCGATATCCTCAATGCCGATGCCGATCTGCACGACGGCAACGTCGACTGCTCCAACTACGGCTGCTTCGAGGGCATTCCCTCGGCTCGCAAGCTGGCAGGGGAGTTTTTGGGTTGCCCCGCCGAGCAGACGCTTGTGCTGGGTTCGTCGAGCCTTTTGATTGAGCATGACATCGCCGGCATGTTCTGGCGCTGTGGCTCGTGCGGCAGCGAGCCCTGGGACGCCTACGAGGCCGCGCACGACGGCAAGAAGGTCAAGTTCCTGTGCCCCGTTCCCGGCTACGATCGCCACTTTGGCATCACTGCCGACTTGGGCATCGAGAATGTCCCCGTTGCGATGACCGACAACGGCCCCGACATGGACGAGGTCGAGCGCCTGGTTGCTGCCGACGACTCCATCAAGGGTATCTGGTGCGTGCCCAAGTATTCCAACCCCACGGGCATCACCTTTAGCGAGGACACCGTGCGCCGCCTAGTCGAGATGCCCACGGCCGCGCCCGATTTTCGCATCTTCTGGGACAACGCCTACTGCGTGCACGACCTGTACGGCGAGACCGACGAGCTCGCCAACATCTTCGATCTTGCCCGCGCGGCGGGCACCGAGGACCGCGTGGTGGCCTTTGCCTCGACGTCCAAGATCACCTTCCCGGGTGCCGGCATCGGCTTTATCGGTGCGAGCCCCGCGGTCATCGCCGAGTTCTCCAAGCGCCTGAAGGCCGGCCTCATCAGCGCCGACAAGCTCAACCAGCTGCGCCACGTGCGTTTCCTTCCCACCATCGAGGCGGTCAAGGAGCACATGAAAAAGCATGCTGAGTTCTTGCGCCCGCGCTTTGAGGCCGTCGAGCGCAAGCTCACCGAGGGTTTGGGCGAAACGGGCTGCGCCACTTGGACGCACCCCCGCGGCGGCTACTTTGTGAGCTTTGATGGTCCCGAGGGCTCGGCCCAAAAGGTCGCCGCGCTTTGTGCCGACCTGGGCGTCAAGCTCACGCCGGCTGGTGCTACCTGGCCTTATGGCAAGGATCCGCGCGACACCAACATCCGCATCGCGCCGAGCTATCCCACGGTCGATGACCTGGAGGCCGCGCTCGACGTGCTGGTGCTGGCCGTTAAGCTTGTCGCTGCCGAGCTTGCTCGTGCCGAGCGCGCCTAACGCCTAGGGCCCCGCAAGTCCGCGCCCAGTACTATCCGCACTTTCGATACGTAAAGGAGCGTATACATGGATTTGGGTATTTCCACCAACCCCACGCCGGAGATCTACACCATTAAGGTAATCGGCGAGATCGATATCTCTAACGCCGACAGTCTGCGCAATGCTATCGACCTTGCGCTCGAGCAGCCCACTGAGGCCGTTGAGCTCGATTTTGCCCAGGTGAGCTACATCGATTCGACGGGCATTGGCGTGCTCGTGGGCGCCGCGCACCACGCGGTCGACCACGGTAAGCGCTTTAGCTGCACTAATGTGCAGCCCCAGGTGATGCGCGTGGTTCAGCTGCTGGGCGTCGACCAGGAGATTTCGATCACGGCGGCATAATCTTTGCCCCCAAAAAGGGCGTGCCGTTTGGCATATGTTTGTGATGCGCTCGGACGTTTTGGCGTCCGGGCGCTATACTTGACCGAATGAATAGACGAGTTCCGGCCGAATGGCGCGGTGCGGGCTCGACTCACATCGAGCCTTGGAGGTATGTGTGTTTGGTATTGGAGAGGGTGAGCTCGCAATCATCGTGGTCTTCGGCTTTTTGCTGTTTGGCCCGGATAAGCTCCCGCAGATGGGCCGCACGATCGGCCGTGCCATCCGTCAGTTCCGCGAGACGCAGGAAAAGATGACGGCCGTTGTTCAGTCCGAGATTATCGATCCGGTGAGCGAGGCCGCGTCGGCCCCGGTCAAGCCCAAGAAGGCTGCCGTCGATGACGATTCCGACGCGGACGAGGATGCCGTCGAGACGGCTGCGCCCGCAAAGAAGGAGACCTTTGCCGAGCGCCGTGCCCGCCTTGCCGCTGAGAAGGCTGCGAGCGAGGGTGCCACCGAGGACGAAGGCGCTGCTGGTGAGGCCGAGAGCGCCGAGCCTGCCAAGGCCGAGCCTGCTGCTGCCGCCGCCGAGCCCGAGCCTGCTGCAGAGCCGGAGCCCGAGCCGGAGCCCGAGCCGGCAGAGCCCACGACGGCTGACCTCTACGCTCGTCGTCCCCGTAAGCGCAAGGCCGTCGTCGACCAGCTCGCTCGCGAGCTCGAGGCCGAGGACGACGCTGCTGCCGCCGACGCCCCGAAGGGAGGCGATGAGTAATGCCTATCGGACCTGCGCGAATGCCGCTTTTCGATCACCTGGGAGAACTCCGTCGCCGCCTGACCATCGTGGTCGTGTCGGTGTTTGCCGCCGCTATCGTGTTGTATTTCGCCACGCCTGTAGTGCTCGACATCCTGGAAGATCCCATCCGCTCCTTTGTGCCGGACGGTAAGTTCTACATCACCACCACGCTCGGCGGCTTTGGCCTGCGCTTTTCGCTGGCTATCAAGATGGCCGTTGTCATGTGCACGCCCATGATCATCTGGCAGATCTTGGCGTTTTTCCTGCCGGCGCTTCGCCCCAACGAGCGCAAGTGGGTCGTGCCCACGGTGCTCGCCTCGACGGTGCTGTTCTTCCTGGGCGCCATCTTTTGCTACTTCATCATCATTCCTGCGGGCTTTGAGTGGCTCATCGGCGAGACCTCGGCCGTCGCTACGGCGCTACCCGATCTGGAGAACTACGTCAACATGGAGCTGCTCTTTATGATCGGCTTTGGCGTGGCGTTTGAGCTGCCGCTCATCATCTTCTACCTGTCCGTCTTCCACATCGTGTCCTACGCGGCCTTCCGCAGTGCCTGGCGTTACGTATACGTTGGCCTGCTTGTGGGCTCGGCTGTGATTACGCCCGACGGCTCGCCCGTTACGCTGGGCCTCATGTATGGCGCCCTGCTCTCGCTCTACGAGATTTCGCTCGCCATCGCTCGCGTGGTCATTACCGCGCGAGAGGGCAAGGAGGGCTTGTTTGTGAGCCGTCTGGACCTGTTTTCGGACGACGAAGAGGACAGCGAGGAGTAAATCGGTATGCACGAGGTTGGCATTGTCAACGGCATACTCGATACAGTGATTCGCGCGGCGCGTGGGGCGGGGGCCTCGCGCGCCGTTTTGGTAACGCTGCGTATCGGGGATATGACCGAGGTCGTGCGCGAGGCGCTTGACTTTGCGTGGGAGACGTTTCGCGACGAGGACCCGCTCACGCGCGGCTGCGAGCTTGCCGTGGAGGAAGTCCATCCACAAAGCGAGTGTCTGGACTGCGGCGAGGTCTTTGAGCACGACCGTTTCCATTGCCGTTGTCCCCAATGTGGCGGTGCCAACGTGCGTCTGCTGCATGGCCGCGAACTCGACATCGCAAGTATCGAGATCGAGACCCCCGACGATTAGCACGCTCGCCATCTAGCGATGGGGTATAAAAAGGCCAAAGTAAGGAGCGCTAAGTATGGCCGAGAAAACGATTGATATCGCGTCGCCGATTCTGTCGCGCAACGAGCGCCTGGCAGATCAGCTGCGTCAGCGGTTTGAGCAGACGAACACCTACGTGATCAATGTGCTGTCGAGCCCCGGCTCGGGTAAGACCACCACGATTCTGGGCACCAACGAGCGCCTGCGTGACAAGGCCGGCCTACGCTGTGCCGTCATCGAGGGCGATATCGCCTCGGATGTCGACGCCATCACCATGAAGGAAGCCGGCATGCCCGCCATCCAGATCAACACGGGCGGTCTGTGCCACCTCGAGGGCAACATGATCATGGAGGCTGTCGATGCCTTCGACCAGGCTGTGGGTCTGGAGAACATCGACGTCATCTTTATCGAAAACGTGGGTAACCTGGTCTGCCCGGTCGACTTTGACCTGGGCGAGAACCTGTCCATCATGATTCTCTCGGTGCCCGAGGGCGACGACAAGCCCATCAAGTATCCGGGCATCTTCCAGCACGCCGGCGCGCAGCTGCTCAACAAGGTCGACGTGGCCCCGGCTTTCGATTTTGACATGGATAGGTATACTAAGACACTCGATGACCTCAATCCGCAAGCGCCGAGGTTTGCCGTGAGCGCGCGCAAGGGCGAGGGCATGGATGCCTGGTGCGATTGGCTCATCGGGCAGATTGAGCAAGCAAGGGCGTAAGTCGGCCGCCATACGGGCGGGCGTAGCCGCAGAGATACGAGATAGGAGCCTCTTTTGAAGCTCATCATCGCCGAGAAAAACGATGCCGCGCGTCAAATCGCCGAGCGGCTGTCCACGGGTAAGCCCAAAAAGGACAAGGTGTACAACACCGCCATCTATCGTTTTGAGTGGAAGGGCGAGGAGTGCGTGACCATCGGCCTTGCCGGTCACATCCTGGCACCCGATTTTTGCGACAGTGTGCTGTTCGATAAAAAGCTGGGTTGGTATTCGGTCACCGAGGACGGCGAGATGTTGCCGGCCGATATGCCCGATGGCCTGGCCCGCCCGCCGTACGACACCAAGCGCAAGCCGTTCCTTGCCGATGGTATCTCCATCAAGGGCTGGAAGCTTGAGAGCCTGCCTTACCTTACCTGGGCGCCCGTCATTAAGCTGCCGGCCGAGAAGGAGCTCATTCGTTCGCTCAAGAACCTTGCCAAGAAGTCCGACAGCGTCATCATCGCCACGGACTTCGATCGCGAGGGTGAGCTGATCGGCTCGGACGCCCTCAACAAGGTGCGCGAGGTCGCGCCGGACTTGCCGGTCGCCCGCGCTCAGTATTCTTCGTTTACCAAGGCCGAGATTACGCAGGCCTTCGATAATCTTGTCTCGCTCGACCAGAATCTGGCCGACGCCGGCGAGAGCCGCCAGCACATCGACCTCATTTGGGGTGCGGTGCTCACGCGCTACCTGACGCTCGCCAAGTTTGGCGGCTTTGGCAACGTGCGCTCCGCCGGCCGCGTGCAGACGCCGACGCTTGCCCTGGTGGTCGAGCGCGAGCGCGAGCGCATGGCGTTTGTGCCCGAGGACTATTGGCAGATTCGCGGCATGGGTGCCGCTCAGGGTGCTGCCGAGGATGACCGCTTTAAGATTGCGCACAAGACGGCACGTTTTACCGATAAAGATGCTGCCGAGACGGCGTACGGCCACGTCGACGGCGCTACGACGGCAACCGTCGCCGCGGTGACCAAGCGCTCCCGCAAGCAGCAGCCGCCCACGCCGTTTGCGACGACCTCGCTGCAGGCTGCCGCCGCGGCCGAGGGCATCTCGCCTGCGCGTACGATGCGCATCGCCGAGTCCCTCTACATGGCGGGCCTCATCAGCTATCCGCGTGTCGACAACACCGTGTACCCCGCGACGCTCGATCTGGGCGCCGTGGTGAGCGACCTGGCAAAGATCAACCCGTCGCTGGCGCCCGTGTGCAAAAAGGTACTCGCCGGCCCCATGAAGCCCACGCGCGGCAAAGTCGAGACCACCGACCACCCGCCCATCTACCCCACGGGCGAAGGCGATCCGTCCACGCTCGATGGCGGCCAGCGCAAGCTCTACGACCTCATCGCCCGCCGCTTCCTGGCGACGCTTATGGGTCCCGCGACCATCGAGAATACCAAGCTCGAGCTCGACGTGAACGGTGAGCCGTTCGTGGCTTCGGGCGATGTGCTCGTGACCCCGGGTTTCCGCGAGGCGTACCCGTACGGACTCAAGCGCGACGAGCAGATGCCGCCGCTAGAGCAGGGCGACACGGTCGACGTGTTCGACATTAAGCTTGAGGCCAAGCAGACCGAGCCGCCCGCGCGCTACAGCCAGGGCAAGCTCGTGCAGGAGATGGAAAAGCGCGGCCTGGGCACCAAGTCCACGCGTGCGAGCATCATCGAGCGCCTGTATGCCGTGCGCTATCTCAAAAACGATCCCGTTGAGCCGAGCCAGCTGGGCATCGCCATCATCGACGCGCTGACGCAGTTTGCCCCGCGCATAACGAGCCCCGATATGACCAGCGAGCTCGACGGCGACATGACTCGCGTCGAGCGCGGCGAGGACACCGAAGAGCATGTCGTGACGCACTCGCGTGCGCTGCTGGCCGGCGTGCTCGACGAGCTGCTCAAGCATACGCAGGAGCTGGGCGACGCCATCAGCGACGCCGTCACGGCTGATGCGCGCGTGGGCGCCTGCCCCAAGTGCGGCAAGGACCTGGTTATGAAGACGAGCGCCAAGACCCGTGGCAGCTTCATTGGCTGCATGGGCTGGCCCGACTGCGACGTGACCTATCCGGTCCCGAGCGGCGTCAAGGTGAGCCCGCTCGAGGGCGAGGCCGCCGTGTGCCCCGAGTGCGGTGCGCCGCGCATCAAGTGCCAGCCGTTCCGCCAGAAGGCTTTCGAGATCTGCGTGAACCCGACGTGCCCCACCAACTACGAGCCCGACCTTAAAGTGGGCGAGTGCAAGGTGTGTGCCGAGGCCGGACGCCATGGCGACCTGATCGCGCACAAGAGCGAGAAGAGCGGCAAGCGCTTTATCCGCTGCACCAACTACGATGACTGCGGCGTGAGCTATCCGCTGCCGGCGCGCGGCAAGCTCGAGGCGACGGGCGAGACCTGTCCCGAGTGCGGCGCCCCCATCGTGGTGGTCAACACGGCGCGCGGTCCGTGGCGTATCTGCGTCAACATGGACTGCCCGACCAAGGAGAAGAAGCCCGCCCGCGGTCGCAAGACCACAACCAAGGCGAGCACGGCAAAGAAGACGACGGCGGCCAAGAAGACGACGGCTAAGAAAGCCACTGCCGCCAAGAAGACGACCGCGAAGAAGTCGACTGCCAAGAAAACAGCCGCCGACAAGTAACGGCGCAGTCGAAACATTGCCCAAAAAAACGAGCGAGGACCCCGCGATCCTCGCTCGTTTTTTTTGACCGGCAGTTAGGGACGTTCTTTTTCTGCCGGCAGTTTAGGAACGTCCCTAACTGCCGGCTCGGGAACGACAAAGCGCTAGTTCACCTCGACAGGCTTGGCGCCGGGATAGCGCTCCTCAAAGTCTAGGCGGTACTTATTGTCATTGGTGCCCGCCACGTTGTCGCGCGACAGCGGCGCCACGATCTCATTCTTGTGGTCCGCAGGCTTGGCGTATTTCAGGCTGATCTCCCAGGCATCACAGATTGCGTCAATGCGGTGATCCAGGTCGTCGTACAGGGCGATGATGTCCTTCCAGGAGCTGTAG
Source organism: Collinsella sp. (assembly GCA_023708985.1). Taxonomy (GTDB): domain Bacteria; phylum Actinomycetota; class Coriobacteriia; order Coriobacteriales; family Coriobacteriaceae; genus Collinsella. The sequence goes on along the minus strand of BREX01000003.1, from coordinate 60,752 downwards.
TTCTTGGAGCTCGTCGGGACGTCCAGGTCCTCGACGATGTCGTAATACTGCTCGATGGTGTCCTCCGTGCGCTCGGCGACGTCGGCGAGATTTTGACGGGTGGTTCGATCCTCTTCCAGATAGTTGCCGTTGAAGTTCTGCGCGCAGCCACGGACCTGGCTGTCGAGATCTTCGAGCAGGTCGTAGTATTCGCTCAGGCGACGGTAGAGGTTCTGCTCGGAGAGCGTTGCTTCGCCGCCATCCTCGTCGTCATCGTCATCATCGTCGTACAGGCTGTTGGGATCGCCGAGAGGCTTTAGGTCATCGTCGTCGACGTCATGGTGCAGCTTAGCTACCGCGGCAGTCGTCTGCGTGGCGGCGTTGTCGAAAGGCTTGATCACAAAGAAAACGACCAGGGCGATGATGATCGCCACCAGCACAACAATAACGGCGATAAGCGGCCCGGTGCCGCTCTTTTTGGGAGCGGGGGTCTGTGGCGAAGCGGGCGCGTATGCGGGAGCCGGCTGCTGTTGGGGCGAGCCGCTCGCGACGGGTATGCGCTGCGTGGTCTCGACGGCCTCGGTCCTTGCGGCAGGGTCGGGGCTATAGGCGAGGGAGTCATCCGCCTTGGCTTGCGGCGTATCAAGGGAGCCGGTCTGCTCAAAAGCGGGCTGGCTATCGCTTGCGGCTGTTTGCTCAACGGGTGCACCGCATGAGGTGCAGAACTTGGCATCATCTGCAAGAAGCTTGCCGCACGAGGCGCAATACCGAGACATTGCCACTCCTTTCGCCACATTTCAATGCAATACGACGATTATACCCAGCATCCAAAATTCCCCATCATAAGTTGCGGTGAAATAGGGACTGTTTGGCGGTCTCAGAGCTTCAATCAGTCCCTATTTCACCGCAACTTTGGAAAGGCGCCTTTAGCCATTGGGGACGCGCCGAGCACTGGGGTATCATGGCTTGGTTGATATATCTGCATTTACGCGCCTTGTAGGAAGGGGCTGCGCCCATGGCTTTTGAGCCTGCTCAACATAGCTTTATCACGCTCGAGGGCGTCGACGGTGCCGGCAAGTCCACGCAGGCGCGCCTGCTTGCCCGCGCGCTCGAACTCGCTGGCTATCAGGTCGTAACTCTGCGCGAGCCGGGTGGCACTGCCATCAGCGAAAAGATTCGCGCCCTGCTGCTCGACCCCGCCAACACGGCGATGGGCGATACCTGCGAGCTGTTGCTCTACGAGGCTGCGCGTGCCCAGTTGGTGCACGAGGTCATAGCCCCCGCCCTTGCGGCCGGCAAGGTGGTCCTGTGCGATCGCTTCTACGATTCCACGACCTGCTACCAGGCATTTGCCGACGGCCTCGATCGCCAGATGGTGCGCGACGCCAACAACCTGGCCGTCGCGGGAACGCACCCGGCGCTCACACTCGTCTACCACATCACGCCCGAGCAGGCGGCGCTACGCATGGCAGCCCGTGGCGCGGCAGATCGCATGGAGGCTAAGGGCATGGCATTCCAGGAGCGTGTCTACGAGGGGTTTTGCGCAATTGCTGCCGAGGAGCCAGACCGCGTAAAGCTCATCGACGCCACTACGACCGTCGAGGAAGTCTTCGAGAAGACGGTCGAGCAGGTTCGCGCGTACGGTCTCGACATTCCGCAGGAAGCCGTCGCCGCCGCGCTTGCCAAGGAGGCCGAGTAACATGGCCCCCGCTCAGGCAAGCCTGCTGGCCAAGCTCGACACCCAAGAGCGCGTGCGTGACTTTTTGACCAATGCCGTCGCTAGCGGTCGCGCATCGCACGCCTACCTGTTTTTGGGCGCTCCCGGCGCGGGCAAGCTCGACGCCGCGTGGGCGCTCGCCCAAGCCTTCCTGTGCGAGCAGAATGGCTGCGGCTCATGCGATAGCTGCGTGCGCGTCGCCCGCCATACGCACCCCGACGTGCACTATTACACGCCCGAGAGCGCCACGGGTTACCTCATCGCCCAGACCCGCGAGCTGCTCGATGACGTGCCACTGGCGCCCATCCGTGCCAAGGCCAAGGTCTACATCATCGACCGTGCCGAGCAACTGCGTGCCAACACCGCCAACGCACTGCTCAAAACGCTCGAGGAGCCGCCCGAGGGCGTTATGTTTATCTTGCTGGGCACCTCGGCCGACGTGATGCTGCCCACTATCGTGAGTCGTTGCCAGTGTGTGCCGTTTCGGCTGGTGTCGCCCGCCGTCGCCGCGCAGGCCGTGAGCCGCGCCACCGGTCAGGACCCTGCGCGTTGCCGCATGGCGGTCGCCGTGGCGGGAAGCCCCACACGCGGCATCGAGTTTCTTAAGAGCGCCGAGCGCCAGGACGCCCGCCGTCAGATGGTCCGTGCCATCGACTCACTCATTGCCGCCGACGAGGCCGACGTGCTCAGTCGCGCCAAGTCGCTCATCGTCGCCGTCAAGGCGCCGCTTGCCGAGGTCAAGTCCACGCAGGAAAAGGTACTCGAGCAAAACGCCGACTACCTGTCGCGTGGAGCATTGAAGCAGCTTGAGGACCGCAACAAGCGCGAACTCAACGCGCGCGAGCGTTCGGGTATCATGGAAGCGCTGGCGAGCGCGCGGACGCTCATGCGCGACGTGCTGCTGACACTTCAGGACGAGGCAGCCGACGTGGTGAACGAGGACGTGCGCGACACGATCGGTCGGCTTGCCGCCGCGACCAATGTTGCGGGTGCCACCCAGGCGCTCGAGGCGGTCGCGACCGCCGAGCGCAACATCGCCAGAAACGTTACTCCCCAGCTGGCCATCGAGGTCATGCTGTTCGATATCAGGAAGGCACTGAAATGCCGTTAGTCGTACCCGTTAAGTTTACCTACGCCTCGCGCGACCTGTGGTTTGACCCGCAGGACCTGGATATCCTCGAGGCAGATTACGCTATTTGCTCCACCGAGCGCGGAACCGAGATCGGCCTGGTCACGGCTGATCCCTTCGAGGTACCGCAAGACGAGATCGGTCAGCCGCTCAAGCCCGTGCTGCGTGTGGCGAGCGACATCGACCTGCAGCTTGCCGACGATTTGGCCATCCAGGGTGACGAGGCCATGGTCGATTTCCGTCGCCTGGTCAAGGAGCTCGACCTCGAGATGAAGCCGGTCGGCGTCGAGTACCTGTTTGGCGGCGAGAAGGCCGTGTTCTACTTTGCGGCCGAGGAGCGTGTCGATTTTCGTCAGCTCGTCAAGGATCTGTCCTCGACGCTGCACATTCGCGTCGACATGCGCCAGATCGGCGTGCGCGACGAGACCCGCCTGGTGGGCGGCTATGCCCAGTGCGGCCAGGAGCTCTGTTGCACGCGCTTTGGCGGACAGTTTGAGCCCGTCTCGATCCGCATGGCAAAAGAGCAGGACCTGCCGCTCAATTCCTCCAAGATCAGCGGCGTGTGCGGCCGCCTGATGTGCTGCCTGCGCTACGAGTTCGAGGCCTACAAGGACTTTAAGAGCCGCGCGCCCAAAAAGAAGACGCTTATCGATACGCCGCTCGGCAAGGCGCGTATTCAGGAATATGACACGCCGCGCGAGCAGCTGGTGCTGCGCCTGGAGAACGGCAAGGTCTTTAAGGTCAACCTGGCCGATATGACGTGCTCGGAGGGCTGCAAAAAGAAGGCTGCCGAGCAGGGCTGCAATTGCCGCCCCGACTGCGTGACGCGCGATGTGCTCGAGCGCATCGAGTCGCCCGAGATGCGCCTGGCGCTTATGGAGCTCGACCGCGAGAACGGCGTCGACGTGGGCGATGGCCTGTCGAGCGCCGACCGTCTTGCTGGCACGTCGATGCCCAAGCGCCATCGTCGCGATGCTGAATCCGATACTCGCGCCGGTCAGGGGCAGGGCGAGGGTCGTGGCCGCGGAAAGGGCCGTGGTAAGGCCGAGGCACCCGAGGCCGAGGAGGCCGCCGGTGGCCGTCGTCGTCGCAAGCGCGCGGGCTCGGGCGATGTCGGCGAGGCTGCAGCTGCAGGCAAGAACGCCTCTCGCGAGCGCGAGGTTCAGCAGCCCCAGCAGCAGAATCGCGGCGGTGGTATGAACCCCACGCGTCGTCGCCGCCGTCATCTGTCGAGCGAGGAGCGCGAGGATGCCTTCCGCGCCGCAGCTGCTCGCGAGGCCGGTGCCGCTTCCAAGGGTCCCTCGGCCTCCGATGCGCCTGCCGACAAGGGCGGCAAGTCACGTGGCGAGGATGAGCGCGCGCCGCGTCCGCGCCGTCGCCATTCCTCGGGCACGCAACAGAAGCCCTCAGTGCCCTCCGTTGCCGATCAGGTCTCGGATGGTGAGGTCAAGGTCACGCGCCGTCGTCCCGGAGATGGCGGGGGAGCGGCTGCCAAGGCTTCGCGTGGCGCCGCTCGCGACGAGCGCGAGCCGCGCGAGGATCGCGGTGGCGAGGGCTCGGCCGACCAGGGTCAAAAGCGCCGTCGTCGTCGCCGTTCCCGCAAGCCGCGCCAGGATGGTGGCGAGGGCTCGACCCCGTCTTCGGCCGCACCACAACCGCCCGCCGGCGAATAACGCCCGCGAGCGGATTTTGCTCGCCTTGCCCCGAGCGCATCGGGGTATCATAGCGCTGAATCAACAACCCTCCCTGCGACCGAACGTAGGGAGGGTTGTGTCTTGAAGAGCCATCTGAACATATTGAGCCGTCTGCAAGGTGCCGGCATCCTACCGTTTGCGGGCGAATCGCTATCGTTTGCCGAGCAGGCGGCGCACGAGGCGCTTGAGGCGTTGTCGCCAACACGATGTGCCGGCTGCGAGCGCGCCGGTACGCTTATTTGCCAAGACTGCCTGGCTGCGCTCACGCTCATCGACCCACGTCATAGCTGTACCCGATGCGGCGCCCCGTTTGGGGATTTGCTGTGCACTGAGTGTTCGGTCGAGGGCACGTCCTCGGCAATGGCGGAGGCGCTCGACCGCTGCCTGGCGTGCTCCGTCTATGCGCATCCGCTGCCGCGCATCATTAAAGCGTACAAGGACGCGGGCGAGCGACGCCTGGCGCCGTATCTGGCGGAGCTGCTCTACGACACCGCCCTGCATGCCCAGGTCGTAGCGCCCGAACGCTTAGGAGGTGTGCTGTCCGGTGCGGATGCGGTGGTGTTTGTGCCTGCGACGGCGGCAGCGTTTCGGCGGCGTGGCTTTGATCATATGGAGGCCATTGCGCGCCCATTTTGCGAGCTGTCGGGTGTTCCCCTGCTCGATGCCCTCGTCAAGTACGGGCATGGCGACCAGCGCGAACTCGGTCGTGAGGAGCGTCGCGAGCGTGCCCAAGGCATGTACGAGACGGTTGAGGACGTGCACGGCCGCCGCTTACTGCTTATCGATGATGTCATTACCACGGGCGCGACCATGGCAGCAGCCTCGGCGGAGCTCAAGCGTGCCGGCGCCGCAGCAGTCGATGGCCTCGCTATCGCACGCGTTTGGTAGGGGGTGGTTTTGTGGCAGTGAAGATAGCGCGGCGCATCGAGCCGACAAGCGAGCAACTGGCGGCCTCCGTAGTCCTGACCGGTGCCTCGGCGCTGCGCATGATGCGCGCCGAGCGCCGACAAATGGGTTACATCAGCTGGAGAGACCTCGATCCCGATGAAGAGCGCCGTGTGCTGCATACATCGTCTCCCTCGGCCGAGGACATTTATCTTCCCGATTTGGTGCGGATCGGGGCCGTGAGTGGCGAGGTCCAAGAAGACTTGTGCCTGCTGGTGGGGTCGGCGAAGCAGCGTCGCCGCATGCCTGGTGCAAGCTGGTCCGTTTGTTCTACAGACCTGCCGGACGCCTCGATTTTGGAGGTGGAGCCGGGAGTGTACAGCTTGTCTCCCGAGGCCCTCTGTGCCGCCGTTGCGCGCGAAGTCGGCTGTATCCAGGCATTTGCCCTGGCCCAGGAGCTGTGCTCCAAGATTTCGCTGAGCGATCGCGGGCAGTATCTGCCCCCTTACAGCTCGCCTACCGTGAACAGGCTTGCAAAGGATAAGGACCAGCCGTCAGATGTGGGCTACTTTGAGGTCGAGCCAGTGCTGACGCCCGATCGCCTGGCAGATTACCTTGCGGCATGCAAGGGGAGCGCGGCCAAGCAGCTGCGGCGGCTGTGCCCCTTTCTGTCGGAAAACCTGCGCTCACCCATGGAATGCATCATGCTTGCCATGTTTTCGCTTCCGTTTTCTTATGGCGGATTTGCCTGCGGTCCCTTTAAGACCGACCACAAGATCGAGTTCAACGACCGTGCGCAGGCGATCTCGGGGATGCCGTATGCGGTTTGCGATGCCTATCAGGAAGCAGCTCGGTTTGACCTGGAATACAACGGTGAGCAGGGCCATTCGTCTCGCGGCGGGCGCATTCACGATGAAAAACGCAATACGGGTTTGGCGTCCATGGGAATCGAGGTCGCGACGGTCAACAACGAGATGCTCTGCGACATGGAAGCGATGGAAGCGCTCGCATGGCGCATCCACCAGCGTATGGGTAAACGATATCAGAATCGTGTAGAGGCTCGTCGAAAGAGGCAAGATGCTCTGCTGAATACGCTCCGAGCGTGCTTTGGGCTCAAGCCGGCGTAAAACTATGGCTTTATAGGGGGTCTGTTTATATGCCATGTGCAAAAAACGGCAAATATGAGTACTGTTACTAGATTAGTGACAGCAAAAATAAAGAAACTTGGGCCGAAAAACTGGATTCAGCGAAGAGATAATAAACGAATGTGGAATATCTTGGCGCCAAGCGGGCTGTGCGGAACTCAAAAAGGGCTCGTGGGGCGGAAATACGCTGCTACTAAATTGGTAGCAGTACTCATATTTGCCGTTTTTTGCACACGGCACCCTGAGACGGGTGCCCCGGGGCTCCCCGTGGGGGAGCTCCGGGCTTCATGGGGGCACGAATGGTCCGCCCCGACCTGCGAAATCTGTGCTCGCGATGCGAATAACGTCCCTAACCTTAAACTATAGCTTGAACTTAGCTATAATGCCCTACGTTCCTGCCAGGCTGTGGTTGCGGACGGACGAAATGCCCATCCTAGTCCAAGACAGACGCGGTCAAAGGGATCCACGTAAGCGACCGCGTGCGCGCGGCGCGATCATGGCGCGTCCTAGATGTAAGCCGCACCGTCCGTTCTACTTTCTTTGGGGCAATACCGCCTCGCGGGCGAGCGGGCCAGTCGTGAAGGTGGCTGCGGCCTCCCGAGCAAACGCCCCGGTGCGCAAGTGTGGGGTCAAATACCAGGTCAGCTGGTGGGAACAACCCGATATTCCGTGCAGGGCACGGATTGTATACGACACAGAAGGCAGGGTAGTGGACATGGTGAGGGGCAGCTTGATGCATGCGGCTCGGTTAGGTGCTGGGACCGCGGTGGTCATTGCCGTTTTGGGCCTGAGTGGATGTGCGTTCAATCCACTGTCCACGTTCACGACGCCCACGATCGACCAGATCGAGCGCGAGACCGTTACCCCCACGGTATCGGACGATGCCCTGGTCACGCCGGGAACCCTGACGGTCGCCCTCGATACTTCCGATGCCCCGCAAGCCATGCAGGATGCCGACGGAAACCTCACGGGCTATGCGGTCGATGCCGCTCGTGCCCTTGCATGCCGCATGGGTCTCAAAGTCGCCTTTGTCGATGCGTCCTCGGCCGATTCCGCGCTCAGCGATAAAAAGGCCGACATCTTTATTGGCGACGCCAGGTCTACGGACGGCGATATCAGCTCACTTGGCACCTGTCTGTACGACGCCCCCGCCGTATTCGGCAAGAGCAGTGACGGCGAGTCGCTGAGCGTTTCCACCGAAACGCTTAACACCGCTACCCTGGGCGTTCAGACCTCCTCGGCCTCGCAGGAGGCGCTCGCCAAGCAAAGCATCACCGCCAACCAAAAGACCTTCTCCAACATCAATGAGTGCTTTGAGGCGCTCGAGTCGGGCGAGGTCGATTACGTGATCTGTGATTCCACGGCTGGTGGCTACCTCGCGCGTCTGATGAGCCAGATCTCCTATGTCGGTACGCTCGAGGCGCCCTCCACGCTTGGCGTCGCAGGCCTAAGCTCTAACGATGAGCTGTGCCGTGCCGCGAGCGATGCCCTCGATGGCATCACGGTCGATGGCACGCTCGAGGCAGTCCACTGCGTCTGGTACGGACAGATGCCCTATGACCTTACCGCCAAGACCGTTTCGGGGGCCAATGTGCAGGCATCCGACTCCACGTCCAACGAGACCGAGTCCTCCGATGACGACGCCTCTGATAACAACGGCGACAGCCCGTCGTCTAGCCAGGAGGGCACCATCACCGACGATGACATCAACAAGCTCAATAGCTAGTTATTGGTAGGGGTGGCGCCTGCCATACATTGAACGAGGCACTTCTTCACGGTTTCAACACGCATAGCCGGGTCTCCCTAATAGGGGAGCCCGGCTTTTCTATTTTGGTAAAAACGGCAGGTAAAAGCTGATTTCCAGGAGAAAAACTAGCTTTGCCGACGCCTTCCTATAGCGCACTTTGCCACGGAAAAGTGCGAGACTTCGGTATGCGGTATCAAGCAGTCGTTATTCGGGTCTTTGGGAAATCGCGTGATTAAATGCACGGCAATGGGTACATAGCCAGTACAGTAAGTCCCCGAGGCAGATTGGAGCCACGTATGGATATCAAGGTTTCTGGACGCAAGACGACGGTAACCGATGCTCTGCGTGCGCATGTGGATGAGAAAATCGGCGAGGCGCTCAAGGTTTTCGACATCGAGCCCATGACAGTCGACGTCGTGCTTCGTTATGAGAAGAACCCCTCGAACCCCAACCCGGCAATCGTCGAGGTCACGGCTCGTGCCCGCGGTTCGGTGATTCGCGTTGCCGAGCACGGCGCAGATATGTATGCTGCCATCGACCTCTCCGCCGATAAGGTCACCCGCCAGCTGCGCAAGTTCAAGACCAAGGTCGTGGACAACCGCCAGGGTGGTGCCAGTGCCGCGGATGTCGCGCCGGTCGAGCGCGTTGAGGATCTGGCCGACCTGCTGCTGCCCGAGGAGGACGACGACCTGCTCGTCCGCGAGAAGGTCATCGATGTCACCCCGATGACCGAGGAGCAGGCGCTGGTGCAGACCGATTTGCTGGGCCACGACTTCTACGTGTTCGAGAACGCGACGACCGGTCTCATCAATGTGGTGTATCACCGTAAGAATGGTGGATATGGCATCATCAAGCCCCGCATCGAAACACTTGACGAGTAAAATACGTTAACTTGCATGAGTTAACGGTTGGCGGCCATCCCATGCGGGTGGCCGCCTTTTTACGTAAGGAGTCGCTTTGATGGACAAGGCCGCATCCGCCGGTCATTCGAACCGTTGCCGCATCGTCGTCGATACCTGCTGCGACTTTAGCCCCGAGGTCGCCGCGAACCTCGATGTCGATATCCTGGGTTTCCCTTTCATTATCGATGGCGAGGAGCGCACAGACGACATCTGGTCGAGCATGAGCCCTAAGGAGTTCTACGACCGCATGCGCGCCGGTGCCCGCGTGTCCACCTCGGCTGTGTCGCTCGGTCGCTATATCGAGTTTTTTACCGAGTGCGCCAAAGAGGGCACGCCCACGGTCTACCTGTGCTTTACCTCGGCGCTGTCGTCGAGCTACAACTCCGCGTGCCAGGCGGCAGATGTCGTGCGCGCCGAGTATCCCAACTTTGAGCTCTACGTGGTCGACAACGCTCTGCCCTGCGCGACCGGTGCGCTCTTGGCGCTCGAGGCCGTGCGCCAGCGTTCGGCGGGACTGACCGCCAAGCAGCTGGTCGATTGGGCAAACGAGGCAAAGACCTACGTGCACGGCTACTTTACGCTCGAGAGCTTCGACGCACTGGCTGCCGGCGGCCGCATTCCGCCCGCGGCGGCACAGCTCACGGCAAAGCTCGATGTCAAGCCCGAGCTCTCCTACGACCTGGCCGGCTCGCTGTCGCTGATCGGCGTCAACCGCGGCCGCAAGAAGGCGCTCAAGTCCATCCTCAAGTCGTTCCGCGAGAACTACGTGCCCGATCGCACCATGCCCATCGCCATTATGACTGCCGATGCCGAGAAGGACGGCGACTGGCTCGAGGCCGCCGTTCGCAAGGAGGAGGGCTGCGCCGATGTCACGATTATCCGTAGTTCCGTCGGTCCTACCATCGGCTCGCACGTGGGGCCCGGCATGGTGGCACTTGCGTTTTGGGGTAAGAACCGCGCCGAGAAAGCCTCGCTTTCCGACCGTATCGCCCGCCGCGTGCGCGGTCAGTAGGCAAGCGCTGCGTCCGTAATCGCCCTCGACTCCCAGCCCAAACGCTGGCACCGAGTATTCAACCTGGTAACAACACCCAACCCAAAAGGAAAGGTTTCATGGCAAACAAGCTCTCCGTCGCATTCATCGGCACCGGAATCATGGGTGCCCCCATCGCCGGCCACATTCTGGACGCCGGCTATCCCGTCACGGTCAACAACCGCACCAAGTCCAAGGCGGCGGCGCTTATCCAGCGCGGCGCCGTCTGGGCAGATACGCCGGCCGATGCCGCGGCGAACGCCGATGTCGTCTTTACCATGGTGGGCTATCCCTCCGAGGTCGAGGAACTCTACCTGGCGGGCGACGGCCTGCTCGCGTGCACTAAGCCCGGCGCGGTCTTGATCGACCTCACCACGAGCTCGCCCGAGCTTGCCCGTGACATTGCCGAGGCCGCCCAGGTTTCTGGTCGCATGGCGTTTGACTGCCCCGTCACCGGCGGCGAGTCGGGCGCTATCGCCGGTACGCTCACGGCTATCGTGGGCGCTACCGAGAACGACATCGCGCCGGTCCGCGACATCCTTGCCACCTTTGCGGCCAACATCTGCTGCTTCGACGGCGCCGGCAAGGGCCAGGCTGCCAAGCTCGCCAACCAGGTGTCGCTGGGCGCCTGCATGGTCGGCATGGCAGACGCCATGGCATTTGCCGAGCTGAGCGGCCTTGATCTGGAGAAGACCCGCCAGATGATCCTGGGCGGTACCGGCAAGTCCGGCGCCATGGAGAGCCTGGCTACCAAGGCGCTCGACGGCGACTACAAGCCCGGCTTTATGGTCGAGCACTTCATCAAGGACCTGCGCTTGGCGCTCGCCTATGCCGACGATCGCGAGCTTGCGCTGCCCGGCGCCGACGTGGCCTTTACGCTCTACGACATGCTCGATGCCATCGGTGGTGCCAAGCTGGGCACCCAGGCCATCACGGTCCTCTATAAGGAGGAGGCCGACGCCATCGCCGCCGGTCTGGACTGGTCGCAGTATCGTCCCGAAGAGCACGGTGCTCACGAGGACGGCTGCGGTTGCGGCGAGCACGGCGACGACCATGAGTGCGGTTGCGGCCACCACCATGGCGAGGACCACGAGTGCTGCGGCGGCCACGGCCATGATGATGGCCACGAGTGCTGCTGCGGCCACCATCACGGGGAGTAGCGCCCATGAGCTGGACGTTCGTGGTGCTTGCGCTGGTGCTCTTTCTCTTCGCGATCTACATTGGCTTTTTGTGCGGCCAGTGGGCGTGCGAAAAGCGCGTCATCACCAAGCGCGACTACTGGATTGCCAACTTTGCAGGCGCGGCGGCAGTCGTCCTGCTGACCTGGGTGTTCTCACTGTTCCCGCTGGTGCAGTTTGCGCCGATCGGCTGGCTCGGCGGCTTTATCGCCGGTCTTAAGATGAGCTTTGGCGAGTCCGTCGGTCCGTGGCGCAAACACGACGAGGTCTTTAACGTCAACAAGGCTCATCGCGCCGCCGCCGACGCGGGCGACGCTGAGGAACGCCGCCGTGCGCGTCGCAATGGCGCGGCCGACCGACAGCTCATCTCGGTCACCGATGACAGCAAGGGTGCTGGCAAGCACGCTAAGTAATAGTAAGAAGAGGTAACTATGGCAGAAAACAAAGACGAACAGCTCACCGACGAGGAGCTGGCACAGCTTCAGCTGGCAGAGGAGAACGAGAACGCCGTCGACCGCCTGGTTCAGGAGCTCGGCTGCCCCACGCGCCGCATCCGCCAGTTTGCCGCCCGCGTGCTGCATCTGCTTGCCGAGCGCGATCCCCAGCGCGTCGTGCCCTGCGTGCCCGCGCTGATCGAGGCGCTCGACCGCCCCGAGGCGCAGACCCGCTGGGAGGCTCTCGATGCCCTGACGGCGCTCGCCACCACCTGCCCCGAGCAGCTGGGCGATGCCTTTGAGGGCGCCGAGACCGCACTGTTCGACGAGATTTCCTCCACGCTGCGCTATGCCGCCTTCCGCCTGCTGTGCGTGTGGGGCGCCACGAGTGTCGAGCGTTCGCGCGAGGCTTGGCCCATCCTGGACGAGGCCATCCAGTGCTACCACGGTGATCTCGAGTATCGCGACATGCTCGGTTGCCTGTACGAGTTTGGTCAGGGCGAGATTGACGCCGAGGTTGCCGAGAAGCTCGCGCTGCGCCTTAAGTTCGACGCCGAGAACGGCAAAGGCAGCTATCTCAAGGCCCGTTCGAGCGAGATTTGCGAAATGCTTGTTAAACGTTTTGGCCTGGATCTCTCCAAAAAGAAGAAGCGTGCTAGCGTTAAAAAATCTGACGACGCCGAAGACGAGGAGTAACAGATTATGGCGCACGATGTAGTCCTGATTCCCGGTGACGGTATCGGTCCCGAGATTACGCAGGCCATGCGCCGCGTGGTCGAGGCCGCCGGTGTCCAGATCAATTGGAACGTCCAGGAGGCCGGTGCCGGTGTCATGGACGAGTTTGGCACGCCGCTGCCCCAGCACGTGCTCGATGCGGTCGCCGAGACCAAGGTTGCCATCAAGGGTCCCATTACTACGCCGGTTGGCACGGGTTTCCGCAGCGTTAACGTCGCCCTGCGCAAGCACTTTGACCTGTACGCCTGTGTGCGCCCTTGCCTGTCGCAGCCGGGCGACGGCTCGCGCTTCCGCGACGTCGACCTGGTCATCGTGCGCGAGAACACCGAGGACCTCTATGCCGGCATCGAGTTCGATGAGGGGGCTGCCGAGGTCGAGGAGCTCTCGCAGCTTGTCGAGCGCTCGGGTCAGAAGGCCTTCGCCGCCGATTCCGCTATCTCGATCAAGCCCATCTCCATCGCCAAGAGCCGCCGCATTGTGGAGTACGCCTTTGAGTACGCCCGCCGCTGCGGCCGCAAAAAGGTGACGGCCGTGCATAAGGCCAACATCATGAAGGCGACCGATGGCCTGTTCCTGCGCGTTGCGCGCGAGGTGGCCGCCAACTATCCCGATATCGAGTTCAACGACAAGATCGTCGACGCCACCTGCATGGGCCTGGTCCAGAACCCCAACGACTTCGATGTCCTGGTGCTGCCCAACCTGTACGGTGACATTGTGAGCGACCTGTGCGCCGGTCTGGTAGGTGGACTGGGTATGGCTCCGGGTTCCAACATCGGTGCCGACTGCGCCATCTTCGAGGCGACGCACGGCTCCGCGCCCGATATCGCTGGCCAGGATATCGCTAACCCCACGGCCGAGATTCTGTCCGCGGCTATGATGCTCGATCACCTGGGCGAGAACGACGCGGCCAATCGCATTCGCGCCGCCGTTTCTGCCACGCTCGACGAGGGTGGGCAGGTTACCGGCGACGTTCGTCGTGCCCAGACCGGCTCCGTTGAGGGCGCTGTGGGCACGCAGGCCTTTGCCGATGCCGTTATCGCGCACCTGGCCTAAGGCATGCAGAATGCAAACGCCTAAATAGTACTTAAGTGTTTGCGTATAACCTGAGAATCAATACGCCCGGCGCTTTGTCGGGCGTATTCTATTGCGGACTATGTTTCCTAACAAGGAGTAACTGATATGGGTCTGATTCAAAAGAAGGACGAGAAGGACGAGATCGACGGCATCCAGATCATCGAGCGCGGCGAAGGCCCCGATGGTGATGAGGAGGAGAAGATCGATCTGGTCGCCGGTACGTCTGCCGAACATATTGCCGCCGGTACGACGGCCGAGGAGGAGGACGCTCGCCTGGAGGCAAAGATCGCCGCGGACGCCGCCGACGAGAACCTCATGCCCGAGGAGCAGGACGAGGACGACGATATCCTGGGTTCCGACGAAGACGACCGCGCATCCAAGCACAAGAAGACGATGATTGCCGCCTTTGTGGTTGCAGTCGTGATTGCTGCCGTGATTGGCTTCTTTATTGGCAATGGTGGTTTTGGCGGCAAGGGTGTCGGCTCGGCGACCCTCACCGAGGACCAGCTCGATTCGACCGTGGCAAGCTACAGCTACAACGGCAAGAAGAGCGACATCACCGCGCGCGAGGCCATTGAGAGCCAGTACAGCCTCGACACCGTCAAGGATGGCGATGGCAACTACACCGCTCCCTCTGCCGACGTCATCCTGTCCTACGTGCGCAACAAGATCCTGCTCGACGCTGCCGAGGACGAGGGCATCACCGTCTCTTCTAAGGAGATGAAGAAGTACGCCGAGGATTCCATCGGCACTTCGGACTACAAGACCATGGCCACGCAGTATGGCGTGTCCAAGGACCAGGCCAAGCAGATCGTCCGTCAGTCCGCGACGCTGCAGAAGCTCTACAAGAAGAAGGTGGGCGATAGCTCCGCAAGCATGCCGACCGCCCCGACCGAGCCTGCTGACGGCAACGAGGAGACCGCGAGCAAGGACTACGCCGATTACATCATCAAACTTGCCGGCGACGAGTGGGATAGCGAAAAGGGCACCTGGAAGGACGCCGATAGCACCTACGCTAAGGCCTTCGCTGACGATGCCTTTACGGCTGATAGCGCTACCTACAAGCAGGCCATGACCGCCTATTACACCGCCTACCAGCAGTACTCTTCGCAGGCTTCGAGCGCCAGCTCCAAGTGGACCGAGTATGCTAACGGCCTGTATGCCAAGGCCAACATCAGCATCTACGGCCTGTTTGCGTAAGGTTTGCCTGCACTACTGTGCGCTAGCCGATCTGCCTGATTTAGCCCGCTAGAACGGACAACGTTCTAGCGGGCTTTTTGCTGCCGAAACCACTGGAGTAGGCCTCGCGCCCGCGCAAGCGCTCCATTGTGTTTCCCTAATTCATCTGGGAAAACGACTGCAAACGATTGCAAGTAACCGGTGAACGGTCGAAAACTACCGTTCACCGATAATCTCAAAACTGGTTCTAACTGGTATTAAGTCAAAAAGACCAATTCACATATCTTCACAATGACCTGCAATTTTTCTTCACGCTATTTTTAGCCGCCCTGCGTTGTTTAGACAAAGGAAAAGATCCGATCTTTTGCCAAAGCATTTCGGAACGGTTTCAAAACCGCAGGTAGAAGTGTTAACGACCGGTAAACGGTCGATTTATCACCGTGAGCGGTGCAAAAACGTTTTACCGTATGAATCAAGGAAAGCGACCTCTTCTGGGGTGATATAGTGACAACAACACGTCACGTGGTTACTACCAGTTCAGAAACCACTGGTCTTCAAAGTACGCTTTCTAAGAAGCTTTAAGGGCGAGCGCCCGCTGGCTTCCGAAAATCATCGGACTCAGATCGTACACACCTTCGGAAGGGAAATTTGAATGGTTGGCTTTATTCTTACCGGTCATGGACAGTTCGCACCCGGCCTCGCAAGCGCTATCGCTATGGTTGCTGGCGACCAGCCCGCTTTTACCGTCGTTCCTTTTGAGGGCGACCAGGCCGCATCCTACGGTGAGGATCTCCGCGCCGCTATTACCGCCATGCGCGAGGAGTGCGATGGCGTGCTCGTCTTTACCGACCTGCTTGGCGGCACCCCGTTCAACCAGTCGATGATGATTGCCCAGGATGTCGACAACGTCGAGGTTCTGACTGGCACCAACCTTCCCATGGTTATTGAGCTTCTGTTCCTCCGCGGCAATGCCACGCTCGCCGAGCTTGGCGAGCAGGCCGTGACCGTTGGCCAGACGGGCGTCACCGCCCAGACGGTCGCATCCGTTGCCGGCTCCGAGGAAGAGGATATCTTCGGCGACGAGGACGGCATCTAATGGCCGATTTCGGAGCCAACGTCCTGAGCTCCTCGGTCGCCCTTTTAGGCCTGCTTGTCATCATGGGCTTGATTTACACCATCTGGTCGCAAATCAACATGAAGAAGAAGCAGAAGTACTTCAAGGAGCTGCACACCGAGCTCAAGCCGGGTCAAGAGGTTCTTTTCGCCGGCGGTATCTACGGAACCGTCAAAGGCATCGAAGGCGAGAAGGTCCAGATCAAAGTCCGATCCGGAGCCGTCGTAGATGTTTCGCGTTACGCGATTCAGGAGATCAAGTAACTGTCGTCAGCAAATAACGAAAGGAAGCTGATCAACATGGCAGAACCCAACATTCTTCTTACCCGCATCGATAACCGACTGGTTCATGGTCAGGTTGCCACCCAGTGGAACTCCACCCTGGGCTCCAACCTCATCCTCGTCGCCAACGACGACGTGGCGTCCAACACCATGCGCCAGAACCTCATGAAGATGGCCGCTCCCGCCGGCGTCGCTACGCGTTTCTTCTCTCTGCAGAAGACCATCGACGTCATTGGCAAGGCGAGCCCGCGCCAGAAGATCTTCATCGTGGCCGAAACACCGGAAGACGTGCTTACGCTCGTCAAGGGCGGTGTGCCTATAAAGAAGGTAAACATCGGCAACATGCACATGTCGGAAGGAAAGCGCCAAGTCGCCACCTCCGTCGCAGTTAACGACGAGGATGTCGCTGCGTTTAAAGAGCTGCAGGAATTGGGGGTGGAGTTGGAGATCAGGCGCGTTCCGAGCACGCCTGTTGAGGACACGAGCAAGCTCTTCTCGTAATCCTCGTGATCCACGTTGTCAGGAGTGAAACCCTGACGTTCTGTACGTGAAATCCAAAGTGCGTACATACATTTTGAAAGGAGGAGCAAGATGGAATACTCGATCATCCAGATCGCTCTGGTCTTCGTCGTCACGTTCATCGCGGCAATCGACCAGTTTGACTTCCTCGAGTCTCTCTATCAGCCCATCGTCACCGGCGCCGTCATCGGTCTTATCCTTGGCGACCTCAACACCGGTCTTCTCGTGGGTGGTACCTATCAGCTCATGACGATCGGCAACATGCCGATCGGAGGCGCTCAGCCGCCTAACGCCGTCATCGGCGGCATCATGGCAGCCATTCTCGCTATCGCCACGGGCCTCGAGCCCAACGCGGCAGTCGGCCTCGCCATTCCGTTCGCTCTGCTTGGCCAGCTTGGCGTTACCCTGGTCTTCACGCTTATGTCCCCGCTTATGTCCACGGCCGATAACATGGCTCACAACGCGGACACCAAGGGCATCGAGCGCCTGAACTACTTCGCCATGGCTCTGCTCGGCCTGATCTTCGCTGTCGTCGTCACCCTGTTCTTCATCGCTGGCGCTACCATCGGTCAGACCATCGCTTCTGCCATCCCGACTTGGCTGCAGACCGGTCTCTCCGCTGCAGGTGGCATGATGCGCTTTGTCGGCTTCGCCGTCCTGCTCAAGGTTATGATGAACCGCGATATGTGGGGCTTCTTCCTCATGGGCTTTGGCCTCGCGCTCATCACCGTTGCCAACGATTCGCTGGCAACCCCTGCTCTGCTCATCCTCGCTCTCATCGGCTTCGGCATCGCTTTCTGGGACTTCCAGCAGCAGACCGAGCTGAAGGGTGCAGCTGTTTCTGACGGAGGTGACTTCGAAGATGGCATCTAATGAGTATGTGATCCCGGAGCACTACGAGGATCTCACTCCTGCTCCGCAGCTCGACCAGAAGACCCTCAACAAGATGGCTTGGCGCTCCTGCTTCCTGCAGGCATCGTTCAACTACGAGCGCATGCAGGCCGCTGGCTGGCTTTACTCCATCATCCCCGGTCTGGAGAAGATCCACACCAACAAGAACGACCTCGCGGCTTCCATGAGCCACAACCTGGAGTTCTTCAACACCCACCCGTTCCTCGTCACCTTTGTTATGGGCATCGTGCTTTCGCTCGAGCAGAACAAGGTTGACATCCCCACGATCCGCGCCGTCCGCGTCGCCGCAATGGGCCCGCTCGGTGGTATCGGTGACGCCCTGTTCTGGCTGACGCTCGTGCCTATCACGGCCGGCATCACCTCCAACATGGCCATCAACGGCAACGCCGCTGCACCGATCATCTTCCTGGTGATCTTCAACGTCGTCCAGTTCGCTCTGCGCTTCTGGCTCATGAACTGGTCCTACAAGCTTGGCACCAGCGCTATTGACGCTCTGACCGCCAACATGCAGGCCTTCACGCGTGCCGCTTCCATCATGGGCGTCTTCGTCGTCGGTTGCCTGGTCGTCACCATGGGTGGCACCCAGATCAACCTCCAGATCCCCAACGGCACCACCCGTGGCCTTGCCCCTACTACCGTGATCGTCTCCGAGAAGGAGGCCGAGAACTTCACCGGTATGGAGGGCATCGATACCGAGACCGCTGAGGCCGGTACCATCGCCATGACCGATGAGGACGGCAACGCCCTCACCGCCGTCGATGCCGACGGCAACGAGGTCAAGTGCGGCGTCGCCGATCTGGGCAACGGCATGGAGTCCGTGACCTACGCTACCGTCACCGAGGATCCGGTCAACTTCTCTGTTGCCGACACCCTCAACACCATCGTCCCGAAGCTCGTTCCGCTTATGCTTACGCTGCTGCTTTACTACATGTTCGCTAAGCACAGCTGGACCCCGACCAAGGGCATTCTCCTGCTCTTCGTCCTTGGCATCCTGGGCGCTGGCCCGCTTGGTCTCTGGCCGAGCATCTGGTAAGGCTCTAGCTTGAGGGGTGTGTCCCTACGCGGCTCACACCCCGACCCCTTAAGCCATGTGTATGTTAAAAGCCGCGTGCTCGAAAGAGCGCGCGGCTTTTGTTTTCTTAATGATTCGGGTGTGGCAGACAGATAATGCATAACACCCTAGGTAGTTAGCCGAATTCGAGCAAAAGGGAGGATAGGATGGCGATCGGAGCGCGTAAGCAACCGCTGTACGATCAGCTGGTCGATATTCTGACCGAAAAGATTGACCATGAATATCGCGCCGGTGACATGATTCCTTCCGAGCGCGAACTTTCGGAGCGCTATGGTCTCTCGCGCACTACGGTACGCCTGGCTCTGCAGGAACTGGAGCGTTTAGGACTGGTGGTTCGGCAGCACGGTCGCGGTACCTTTGTGACCGACCGTTCGGCAAAAGCAACCAATCTTATGCAGTCCTACAGCTTTACCGAGCAGATGCGCGCGATGGGTCGAGAACCCGAGACCACGATTCTCGAGTTTTGCGAGATGGAGGCCGATAAGAATCTGGCCGAGCATATGGGATTGCGCATCGGTGATCGCATTTTTAAGCTCAAGCGCCTTCGCTCTGCCGACAACATGCCCATGATGGTCGAACGCAGCTATCTACCGGTTCGTCAATTTCTGTCCCTAAAGCGACCGCTGCTGGAGCGTAAGCCGCTTTACGATGTGATTGAGCAGGACTTTCAGCAAAAGATTCGCGTGGCCGAAGAGGAGTTCTATGCGAGCATAGCCCGTCCCACCGATGCCCACCTTTTGGGAATTGTCGAGGGCTCGCCTGTGCTCGATTTGGTCAGGACTACGTATAACGAGTCAAACGAGGTAGTGGAGTACACACTCTCGGTTGCTCGTGCCGATCAGTTTAAATACAAGGTTTACCACCAGCGCAGTAACTAGTGCTCGCATCGTTTCCATATGGTGATTCTTTGCATTTAACTGGTTACTACCAGATAACCAACCGAAGTGTATAATTGCACGTCAGAGGATTACTTCTAGAGAGAGGTATTAGAAATGTTCGAGAAGAGTGTCGAGGAGCTCACCGAGCTCGGCGCCCAGATCACCACGGCCGAGATTGCTCAGCAGCCCGAGCTTTGGCGTGATACGCTCAACATCTATCGCGAGAACAAGGAGGCCATCGAGGCCTTCCTGGCCGAGGCTCGCGCTATGGGCGAGGGTCGTCTGTCCGTTGTCTTCACCGGTGCCGGTACGTCCGACTACGTTGGCGATACCTGCGCCCCGTACCTGCGTCACGCTGGCAACACTGATCTCTACGACTTTAAGCCCATCGCCACGACCGACATCGTGAGCGCCCCGCGCGACTTCCTGCGCGCCGAGGATCCCACGCTCGTGGTTTCCTTTGCCCGCTCTGGCAACAGCCCCGAGAGCCTTGCCGCCGTTGCCGTTGCCAAGGAGCTCGTCCACAACGTCAAGTTCCTCAACATCACCTGCGCTCCCGAGGGCAAGCTTGCCGTCGAGTCTGCCGATGATCCCAATGCGCTGACGCTGCTCATTCCGCGCGCCAACGACAAGGGCTTCGCCATGACCGGTTCTTATTCCTGCATGACCCTGCTCTCCACCCTTATTTTCGACACTGCCTCTGACGAGCAGAAGGCCGAGTGGGTCGAGACGATTGCCAAGATGGGCGAGGAGGTCATCTCCCGTGAGCCCGAGATCGCCGATTACCTGGCTGGCGATTTCAACCGCGTGACCTACCTGGGCTCCGGCTCCTTTGGCGGCCTCGCTCAGGAGAGCCAGCTCAAGATCCTCGAGCTTGCTCATGGCCTGGTTGCCACTTCCTACGACACCTCCATGGGCTATCGTCACGGACCTAAGTCCTTCGTCGACGATAAGACGCTCGTCTTCGTATTCGTGAACAACGACGCCTACACCCGTCAGTACGACATCGACATCCTCAACGAGATCGGTGGCGACGAGATCGCTCAGCACACCATCGCCGTTCAGCAGGAAGGTGCCACCGTCTATGAGGGTGAGTCCTTCACCTTTAAGGGCTACGAGGCACTTCCCGAGGGTTACCTTGCTCTGCCGTTCGTGATGTTTGCCCAGGCTATCAGCCTGCTCAACTCCGTCCGCGTGGGCAACACGCCCGATACGCCGAGCCCCACCGGCACGGTCAACCGCGTGGTCAAGGGCGTGACGATTCACCCCTTCACCGCTTAATCGCGTCCCCCCTGTAAGGGCGCCCGTCCGCTCATAACGGCGGGCGGGCGCTTTTTGTTTTACGTGAGCTGGGTATAAGCATTACCACAGTCAACTGCTTTAGAAGCGAGGAGTGCATATGAGCACGTACGCAATTAAGGCTGACAAGTTCTTCTTGCCGGCAGGCCCGCAACTGGGCGGCTATCTTATGGTCGAGGATGGCGTTTTTGGCGCCTGGCAGGCCGACGAGCCCTCTTGCGAGATTAAGGACTACACGGGATCGTGGATCGCACCGGGTATGGTCGATACTCACATCCATGGCTTCTACAACCACTCAACTACCGATAACGA
Source organism: Collinsella sp. (assembly GCA_023708985.1). Taxonomy (GTDB): domain Bacteria; phylum Actinomycetota; class Coriobacteriia; order Coriobacteriales; family Coriobacteriaceae; genus Collinsella. The sequence continues at coordinate 39,537 of BREX01000003.1, read as the reverse complement.
TCCCGAGGGCATCGATATCAGCTCAACCGAGCTCGCCCGTCGCGGTACCACCAGCTGGCTGCCCACGACGTTCACCGATGGCGTCGAACAGATCAAGGACGCCTGCGCTGCTATCGCCAAGGCGGACGAGGGCCGCGGCCCCGACTTCTGCGGTGCCCGCATTCAGGGCATCTACCTGGAGGGCCCCTTCTTTACCATGAAGCACGTGGGCGCGCAGAACCCCGCTTACCTGATTGACCCCTCCGAGGAGGTTTTCGACCAGTGGCAGGAGGCTGCGGGCGGTCGCATCGTTAAGAGCGCCATGGCCGCCGAGCGCGACGGTGCCGCTGCTTATGCGGCTGCTCTGAACGCCAAGGGCGTGGTGACCAGCATCGGTCACTCCGACGCCACCTACGATGAGTGCATCGCCGCTATCAATGCCGGTGCCAGCTGCTTTACGCATACCTATAACGGCCAGCGCGGTCTGCATCACCGTGAGCCCGGTGTCGTGGGTGCTGCCATGTCCACGCCCGAGACCTACGCCGAGATCATCTGTGACGGCAAGCACGTAAACCCTGCCGCCATCAAGGCACTGCTGCAGGCAAAGGGCTGGCAGCACACGGTGCTCATCACCGACTGCCTGGGCTGCGGCGGCATGCCCGAGGGCAGCTACACCAGTGGTGGCATGGACGTCATCATGAAGGACAACCTGTGCTGGCTCGCCGATGGCAAGAGCATTGCCGGTTCGGTGCTCACGCTTGCCCAGGGCGTCAAGAACATCGTCGACTGGGGCATCGCCAGCGCCGATATCGCCATTCGCATGGCAACCGAGGTGCCGGCACGCTCCGCGCACATCGAGGATAAGTGCGGCAGCATCATGCCGGGTCGCGACGCCGACTTTGTCGTGTTCGACCATGAGCTCACCCTCGTCGAGACGTATGTTGGCGGCCAGAGCGTCGGCAACGCCTTTACCGAGTAACGAAAGAAAAAGACGGCGGGCCCGAATCTGCTCGGACCCGCCGTACGGGTTAAACGCTCTAAAGCACCTTTACAGTTACAGCTTGCTAGCGATTTTCTTTGCCGTACGCTTAACGCCGGCCACCAGGCCTCCTGCAGGATGCTCCTTCTCGTATGCTAGGCGCTTCTCGCGCTTGGCGTACTCTTCGACGATGATGTCTCCATACTCGTCTTCGATCTTGTCGAAGAAGTCGACGGCACCCTTAATTTCCTCAGCGGTCGGGTGCCCCTTTTGGACACCGCCGGTGAGTTTGAACGGCCCCCACGTATCAAAGCCGGGGCAGCCGTAGACACCCATAAAGATGGCCTGCCTCATGCGGCAGATGCCATCGATATCCTTGCCGTACCACTTGTTTTTGCCACCGTAGGTCATAAGGCCAAACACCTTGTCCTGCGGCTGCAACACGTTAGTGAGCACGCGTGCCATGTCCTTGTCGATCTCGGAGTAATAGATGCCCGTGGCGACACCAATCAGATGGTATTCGTGCAGGTTGGGATACTCGTTTTTGCCGAGCGTTTTCACATCGAGGGTATCGATTTCGGGGTGCGCCTCGACGATGGCGTCCACGAGCTTTTTCGTATTGCCGTGGTGGCGTGAGGCATAAAGAATGATGGTTCGCATAAGAAGGCCTTTCAGCTGTAATTGCATCAATGTCTGTATGGTACCCCGTTACATGGCCGGGATACCGGACGCATCGATGAGCGTGCGGGTTTGTTCTATGGTTAGGATTGAAACGGGCGCTTGCGTGAAATAAAGCAGTTGTTCGAAAGGATGGGTAATGGAATACGCTCTCTCCAACGATTCGATTTCTATTAAGGTTTCCACGGCTGGTGGCTCGTTTACCTCGATTGAGGCCGGAGGTCGCGAGTACTTGTGGCAGGGTGATCCCACCGTGTGGTCCGGCCAGGCGCCGATTTGCTTCCCGATTTGCGGAGGCTTGCGCGACAACAGCGCCATGACGTTTGCCGGGCATCATGTAAAGCTCGCTCGCCACGGCTTTGCGCGCAAGCAGGAATGGAAGCTGCTGAGCCAAGGCGAGAACGAGTTGGCTATGTGCCTGGCTTCGGAGGATAACGCCGCGCTGCTGAGCGATTATCCGTATCCGTTTAGGCTCGTCGCCCGCTATACGCTCGAGGACGCCGCCGTGCGTGTCTCCTATGAGGTTACCAACGAGGACACCGAGGACATGCCGTTCTTTATCGGTGGGCATCCCGGCTTTAGGTGCCCGCTCGATGAGGGCGAGGCCTATACGGACTACGAGTTGCGCTTTGAGAAAGAAGAGGCTGCAGAGCTTTGCACCGCTGTCCCTTCGACTGGCTTGATTGACGTGGACAAGCGCTCCAAGAACCCCATGGTGGGAAAGACGCTGCCCCTGTCGCACGAGCTCTTCGATTTTGCGGAGACCATCTTTGACGTGCTCGAGAGCCGCCAGGTCACGCTTTCCAAAAAGGGCGAGGACAAGGGCGTCCGCCTGAGCTTTGAGGGCTTCCCATATCTCATTGTGTGGAGCAAGCCCGAGGGTGATTTTGTGGCAGTTGAGCCTTGGGGCGGCCTTTCGACCTGCTCCGATGAGGACGACGTGCTTGAGCATAAGCGTGGCTGCCTTGTCGCCAAGCCCAAGGAGACCGTCGTTCGCTCGTTCACGATTGAGATTCTGTAATTCCGTTTTGTCGACTCGTATCGCGAGGCACAAGGAGCCTGCGAGATAAGGAGCTAAAAATGATCCTCACCGTTACGATGAACCCGTCCGTCGATACACGCTATCAGCTCGATGAGCTCATTATCGACGACGTTAACCGTGTGACGCCCGAAAAGACCGCCGGCGGCAAGGGTCTCAACGTGGCCCGTGTACTGGGTCAGCTGGGCGACGACGTTGTGGCAACCGGTCTACTCGGCGGCCACATGGGCGCCTACATGGCCGAGCTCATGGATGCCAACGGCATTAAGAATGATTTTGTACCCATCAAGGGCGAGACTCGCATTTGCCTTAACATCCTCCACGCCGGCAACCAGACCGAGCTACTCGAGAGCGGCCCGACGATTGCCCCCGAGGAGCTCGATGCCTTTACCGCCAAGTTCGCCGAGCTTGCGAGCAAGGCCGCTGTCGTTACCATCTCGGGTTCGCTGCCCCGTGGTGTCGAGGCAGGCTACTACGCCAAGATCACGGGTATTGCCGAGAACGCCGGCGCCAAGGTGCTGCTCGATACCTCGGGTGCTTCGCTCGAGGCCGCCCTTAAGTCCGAAATTAAGCCCGAGCTGGTCAAGCCTAACCTGACCGAGATTAACGGCCTTCTGGGCACGAGCTTTACCACCGACGATGTGGACGAGCTCCGCGCCGCGCTCGCCTCTGATGCCCGCTTCTCCGATATCCCCTGGGTCGTCGTGTCCATGGGCGCTGCCGGCTCCGTGGGCTTCCATAATGGCCGTGCATTCCGCGCCAAGACCCCCGATATCCCCGCCGTTAACGCTACGGGCTCTGGCGATTCGACCATTGCCGGCTTCGCGCATGCGATTGCTGCTGGCGCGGATGACGAGACGGTGCTGCGTACCGCCAACACCTGCGGCAAGCTCAATGCCATGGATCCCATGACTGGCCACTTGGTTATGGATCGTTGGGACGAGGTTTACAACGGCGTTGTCGTGACCGAGCTGTAGGAGCTTGTGCGCCGCCCCCGGCATCGGTTGCTTGCTTGTGGTTAGAGTTGACGGCAAGTGCGGTAGCATTATGCCGGGGCGCGACGCCGATGCTGTCGTGTTCAATCCCGACCTTACCCTGGTCGAGACGTATGTGGGTGGCAACAGCGTCGGTAATGCATTTACCGAGTAGCTGCCAAATAAACGATCCGAGAGGGGATTTAGATGATTTACGGTGCATTGGGCGATATCGAGGAATACCGCGGAATGCTCAAGGGCCTCGACGTGCTGATCGACTGGCTCGAGGAGAACGACCCGGCACAGCTCGAGGTCGGCAGCCATCCGATTTTGGGTGAGAAGGTCTTTGCGAACGTCATGTCTCCCACGACGCGTCCCGAGGCTGAGGCTCACTATGAGACGCATCAGCGCTATCACGACCTGCAGATCGACGTCGAGGGTCGCGAGGCCTTCAAGGTCGCTACGGGCAGCCTGACGCTGGTCCAGGAGTTTGACGAGAAGGACGACTATGATCTGGTCGATTCCGACGCCTCGATCGCCGGCGATCTTGCCGACGACAAATTCGCGCTGTTCGTTGCCGGCGAGCCCCACATGCCCGCGCTCGAGTTCCCGGGCGATGGCGCACAGCCGGTCAAGAAGATCTGCTTTAAGTTGCTTGCCGACGCCTACTGGGAGGAGTAGCGAGCTGCTCGGCTGAGCTGTTCGTCTGATGGCGTGATTCCCCTAGGGAAATCACGCTAGGACCCCGCCAAACGGGTTTTCCCTAGGGAAATCACGTTTGGCGGGGTTTTCTGTTTTGAATAGGGAAGCCTCATTTATTTGCGAAGAACATCGGCTAGCCGCAGGATTGAAATCATCGACCGATAAGTGAGTTCCACTTTTTCGCCCGCAAGCAGTCGTTTCGAGCCAATCTCATCTAGCCCCACAAGCCGAGAAAACAGCGGGCCGCTCATCGTGCCCTCGTCAATTGATTCCCTTATGGTCTTCAAAACGTCCGTATCATGAAGCGATGCCGAGCTGTAGGGGGCAACACGAGCGGAACTCTCAATTAACGACGAGACAAAAGGATGGAGATGCTTTGGACATAGTCCATCAAACACCACATCCCCATTGTCGTTCGAGCCGACCAGGCGCCAAGTATAATGATCGACCCAGTCATCCCCGTCGTATATGGCGTTCATGAGCAACTTCCCGTCTAGAGAGAGAAACCTATTTGGACATCGGGGCGCAAGACCGCAATCCATATCGGGCCTGCAGCAGCTCCAACCCAACGCACCACATAGGTTCCCTTTCGTACATGTGTATCAATCTGCCCCGAAATGCCGGTGAATGCAATTCCAGACCCGTTTGTCGGATAGCAATCGACGTATTTTTGTTTTCCGCTCACAACCTTGTATAGATATATCGTTCCAGCAAAAGAGAAGGGATCGTTCGCAATTTTGTCCGGAAGAACTTGCCACCTCAAAATCCCGCTACCAATATGGTCAAGCTTGACCGTTCCGCCGTCCCCCTCAAAAGTGGCAAGGGGATTTACCCAAGACTGAGAGTCGGCATCGCCCTCCTTAGCAGTTATCAGCAGACTGCCCGTATAAGACTGCTGAGGCTCACCTTCAGGACAGACAGCCTTGGCCCAAGAAGGGCCACTCAGGCAGAACAGTCCGAGCAGCATCAATACCAACAAAAGAAAACCCTTAGTTCTTTTCATCTATATCCCCAACGTCTCTCGACATTTGTATATCGTGACTATTTTAGATCTATATGGCCAATTCGAGCCCTCACCATGGCAATTGTTGCAGCTGGGTTTCTTTTCATTAAGATTTCACTTTGGTAAATCCCCGCCCCTAAGCATTAAACCCGAAGTCCACCGAGTGGGCCGCTGTTGACGTGGCGATGCTTGGATTGGCGCGCACGCACTCAAAATCGGCAACAAAAAAGCCGCCCGAAGGCGGCTATCTTGAGCAATGGAGCCAGCGACCGGGCTCGAACCGGTGACCCCCGCTTTACGAGAGCGGTGCTCTACCAACTGAGCTACGCTGGCGGCCATGTGATGACGCAACTGAGGCGTCAACGGCTGTCTATGATACGGGACATCGCACATCCGCGCAAGTGTTCTGACGGCTTTTCTCACTTTAAATGCACTAATATTAGAGGCGTGATGTCTGCAGTGCCCATTTGGTACTTGACCTGCTGTTGAGTTGGTGGCCGACGTCCCGCTCGTATGGGTCTCAAACAGAATGGGGTAGCCATGGCTCAACCCAAGATCCTTCTCACGCGTATCGATGACCGTTTCATTTACGGGCAAGACGTTGAGCTGTGGAACGAAGCCGTGGGTTCCAATCTTGTCTTAATCGTCAACGATGAGATCGCGGCGGATTCGCGCCAATGGGCACCCATGAGGGTGGCGGCGCCAGAAGGCGTTTGGACGCGGTTTTTCTCGGTGCAAAGGACCATCGACATCATTTATACCGCAACGCCGCGCCAATGGATTCTCATCATGGTGGCGTCGCCCACGGATGCACTCGCGCTGGTTAAGGGCGGTGTGCCAATAACCAAGATCAGCATCGGCCATATGCGGGCGAGGGAGGGCAAGCGCTCTGCAACGCCTGCCATTGCCGTAGGCGATACGGACATCGCCGCCTTCAAAGAGTTGCAAAAGCTCGGCATAGAGCTAGAAATCCGTTATCTCCCCAGTTCCGCCCCCGACCCCATTGGCAATCTGTTCAACTGATCCCTTGGGGACGGAGGAAAACGGATCATTTTGCCCTTGCGAGGGATGCGCGCGATGCCGCCTGTCAAAAACTATGCCCATTTACTACGTTTGGTCGGCTATCGCCGAGCATGTCGAATTTGAGAAAAACAAAACCGCAGGTAGACGGCTTGCGAATTTTACAAAAACCGGTGCATGGTCGAGCATCCCGGGCTAAACGTAGTAAATGGGCATAGTTTTGATATGTCACTCATACAGTCACAGCGAAAATGAGCCAAAAGATGAAAAAACGCCCGTCGGCGGTGGTGCCGGCGGGCGTTGCTGTGCGATATGTCGCGTTGTGGGCTTAGTGCCTCATAAAGTGATATTCGATCACATTGCTATAGGGATGACCCGGGCCCACAATGCCCTGCGGGAACAGAGGCTGGTGCGGCGTGTCGGGGTACATCTCGGCCTCGAGGGCAAAGCCGGCGCCCCAGCCATAGTTGGCATCGTCCTTGGCGTGCTCGTCGCCCAGCCAGTTGCCGGTGTAGAGCTGCACGCCCGGGGCAGTGGTGTAGTAGTCCATCTCACGACCGGTCCACATCTCCTCGACGTGCATCGCGCGGCGCAGGTTGCGGCCGTACTGATAGCCATCGATGCACAGGCAGTGATCGTAGCCACGGGCCTGCTTGATCTGCGGGTCGTCGGCCTCCATGCCGGGTGCGACGGGGCGAAGCTCGCGAAAGTCAAACGGTGTTCCCTCGACCGGAGCGATCTCGCCGGTGGGGATGTTCTGCTCGTTAATGGGCAGGTAGTGGGCGGCGTTGGCGACAAAGAAATGTTCGCAGTCCATGCCGGCGTTATGGCTTGCAAGGTTAAAGTACGTGTGGTTGGTCATGGACACGTAGGTGGCGCGGTCGCTCTCGCAGCCATATTCGATGCGGAAGACGCCGGTGCGCGTCACGGTAAACACGGCCGTAAAGGTGCGGTTGCCGGGCAGGCCCAGCTCGCCATCCTCAAGCGAGGTGGTCATGCGCACGGCGTTGTGAGTCTCGTCGAGTTCAACGTCCCACACGCGCTTGTGCAGGCCGTGCTCAAGGTCGCTGTGCAGGTTGTTGGCGCCTTCGTTGGCCGGCATATGCCAGTCCGTGCCGGCGATGGTGATCGTTGCACCCGCAGTGCGGTTTGCCACGGGGCCGATGGTTGCGCCAAAGCAGGCGGGGTTGTCAAAGTAATCCTCGAGCTTATCGAAGCCCAGCACCACATCGCGCACGTTGCCGGGAATGTCGGGCACATCGATACCCAGCACGGTGGCGCCATAGTCCATAATGCGAACGCAGATCTCGGGCCCGTTGAGGGTGTAACGATGAACGGGGGTACCGCACGGCGCGGTGCCGAAAAGCTCGGAAGTGATCATTTAGTTCCTAACATCGAGGTATTCCGGACAAACTGTAGCGCGAACAGGCGAGATTATCACTACACCCCACTAAAGCAGGGGGTATTTTTCTCAAAAAAGTGATGATTGGGGCTGTGTGGGCGCTCATTTTTGGCGCGCGCGATTCTGATACAATTTGTTCGTTATTGTTTGAACGTTATGCGCGCATAGAACAGCGAGGATTCATCGTGATTAAGGCAGAGCGACAGGATAAGGTTCGTCAGCTGCTCGAAGAGCAGGGCACGGTCTCGGTCAAGGAGATTTCGGATGCGCTGGGCGTTTCGGACATGACGATTCGCCGCGACCTCGAAGAACTTGCGAGTCTGGGCGAGATCGAGCGCGTGCACGGCGGAGCCCGCAGTGCACAGGGCCGTCCGCACGCTATGCTGCGCCATGAGTATTCGCACAGCGAAAAGCGCACCAAGCATGCCGAGGAAAAACTGCAGATCGCACGCCGTGCTGTGGAGCTTATCGAGGAAGGCTCGACCATCTTTTTGGGTACGGGCACCACGGTTGAACAGATGGCCTCGATGCTGCCGACGTTTCGCCTGCGCATTGTGACCAATTCGCTTTCGGTGTTTAACCTGCTCGAGGCGCGCGAGGACTGCGACCTGTGCCTCGTGGGCGGTATGTACCGTCGCCGCACCGCCGCTTTTGTGGGACCAACGGCCGAGGATACCCTGCGCGCGCTGGGCATCGATGCGGCGTTTATCGGCGCCAACGGTATCTTGGACGGTGACGTATCCACATCCAACATGGACGAGGGCCGTATCCAGCAGCTTGCCTTTGGCAAGGCGGACTCGCGCTATCTGATCGCCGACTCCAGCAAGATCGGCAAGCGCGACTTCTACACCTTCTGCCGTCTGGACAGCCTGGATGCCGTGGTGTGCGAGCCAGGTATTACCGATGCGGATCGCGCCGCCATCGAGGAGCACACGCGGGTCATCTGCTAGTTTAGGTGTTACAGATTGAGATTTTCTGACCGGATGTCCTGTTTGTCTCGATTTGTAACAGCTGGGAGCCAAAAACTCGGTTAGATGTTACAGATCGAGACAAACGGCCTGTTCGAACCGAGCCAAAACAAATAGGCCGCATGTGAACCCGTGGAGGGATTCTCATGCGGCCGACAGGGGGTATGCGGCGGAAACTAGGCCATGAGTAGGCCGGTCTCCGCGACGTTCTTGTACCAGTACGCGCTCGCCTTGGGATAGCGCTTCTGGGTCTCAAAGTCGATGTAGAACAGACCATAACGTTTGTTATAGCCGTTGGTCCAGGAGAACTGGTCCTGCAGCGACCACACAAAGTAGCCGTCGACGTTTACGCCGCCGTCAATTGCCTTGAGGATCCACGCGAGATGCTGGCGCATATAGTCGATGCGAGGGGCGTCGTCGATAAAGCCGTCCTCGAAGTCGTCCTTATAGCCCATGCCGTTCTCGGTGATGTAGATCTTCTTATAGTTGGGGTAATCGTTCTTAATGCGCAGCAGTAGGTCGTAGAGGCCCTCGGGATAGATGATCCAGTCCCAATCGGTGGTGGGTACGCCTTCGCGCACGCATGACTCGCCCACGCCCTTGAGGAACCAGCGCGAGGAGCCCTTGTCGCCGGTGCCATTGTGGTTGATGTCGTTTTCGCCCTCGGCGGCACGCAGGAACTGGCACTTGTAGGTGTTGACACCCAGGCAATCGTTGTAGGGGAGCGCGGCGGTCAGCGCGGCGATGTCCTCGTCGCGGACGTCGAGCTCGCCGCCGGCGATATGGGCCAGCTTGGTCGCAGCCTCCATGGTGTCGGCTGCATAGTGGCCGCGGAAGGTGGCGTCGAGTACCCAGCGGTTGTTGATGACGTCGGCCATGCGGGCTGCCTCGCAGTCGGCGGCGTTGTTGGGGTCGAGGGGATACTTGGGCTCCAGGTTCTGGACAATGCCGATCTCGCCCTCAAAGCCGCCCTCATGGAAGGCGACGACAGCCTTGGCGTGGGCCACCATCATGTTGTGCATGAGCTGGAAGGCCTTGTCCAGGCGGTATTTCTCGCCGTGCGGCCAGTTGCCGACGATAAAGCTGCCCTCGGCGGTTGCGGGAATCTCGTTAAAGGTAAACCAGTGCTTGACCTCGGTGAACTCGGCAAAGCAGAACTTGGCGTACTCGACGAAGGCGTCGATTGTCGTGCGCGTCAAGAAGCCCTCGCCGCCGTCCTGGTAGAAGGCCTCGGGCGTATCGAAGTGATCGAGCGTGACATAGGGGATAACGCCGGCTTTGTTGCAGGTGGCGAAAAGCTCGTGATAGAAAGTGACGCCCTCGGGGTTAATCTCGCCGGTGCCGTTGGGGAAGATGCGGCTCCAAGCGATGGAGACGCGAATGCCGTTGATGCCGAAGCGCTGGCACAAGTCGATATCGACCGGATACTTGTTGTAGAAATCGCTTGCGGGGTCGGGGGAGAAGCGACCCTGGGCAGCCAAAAAATCGTCCCAGGGCACTTTGCCCTTGCCGTGCGTGCGGGTCTCGCCCTCAACCTGGTAAGCGGCGGTGGCGCCGCCAAACACAAAGCCGTCGGGGAACTGCATGGGGTTGGTCATGAGTCATCCTTTCTGTGGGATACGAATAGGGAGAGGTGCCCGAACTGGGGATTCGGGCACCAACAGGGGAGAAAACTAGTCGAGGTTCTCGCGGAGCCACTTGATGGCGCCAGCGGGGTCGCGAGTAAGGTCGATATATTCCTTACCGCGGGGAGCGAGCAGCTTAATGCCCAGGCGATCGGTGTCGGCCTTCATGTCGTTGTAGTAGCTACGGACCTGCGGGGCGAGCACGATGACGTCGTACTGATCCATGATGGCAGTGTGCTGGCCATAAGCGCCGGCAGAGGAAGCGATGTTCTCTCCGGTCTGCGCGGCACCTTCCTTGATGGCATTGGCAAGCATGGCAGAGGTGCCGGCGCCGGCGCACAGGACGAGGACCTTCAGACCGTCGACATCCTTCTTGGCGGATGCGTCGGCGGCGGGCTCGGGCTGATCGGCGACAGGCTTGCTGTCGGCGGCAGCGGCGGTCGGCTCGACGGAAGCGGTAGCCTGCTCGACAGCGGGCGCAGAGGCGTCGGCGGCGATGGCAGCGGCACCATCGGACTCGAGACCCAGCTCGGCGGCGCGCTCGGCCTCCTGGTCGCAGAGCAGCTTATCGTATGCCTTCAAGAACGGCAGGTAGATGATGGCGTCCAGCAAGATGATGATCGCGACAAATACCAGAGCGATAAGCTGGAAGTTCGTGGTGATGAAGATGCCGATGGGGGCAGGGATAGCCCAAGGCACCACGAAGGAGAAGCCGTTCATGCCCACGTTATCGATAAAGAACTTGGCAACACTCACGTTGACGCAGCCTGCGGCAACAAAGGGGATGAGCATGTAGGGGTTAAGGATCATCGGGGCGCCAAAGAGCAGCGGTTCGTTGACGGCGAAGGCAACAGGAACAATCGAGGCCTTACCGACAGCTTTGAGCTGCTTGGACTTCATAAAGAGAATCAGCAGAAGCGGCACGATGAACGTGGCGCCGGTGCCGCCGAACTCACCCACGAGCGACATGTTAAAGGTGGGGGAGTGGGCGGGGTGGCCACCTGCCAGCAGAACCTGCAGGTTCTCGGCCTGGTTGGCAAGACGGATGGGGTCGATGCCCGGCTGGACGATCGAGGGGCCGTGGACGCCGATGAACCAGAAGAACGCGGTGGCTGCCTGGATAAGGATAAGGCCAGGATAGGTTTCTGCAGCGGTAAAGAGCGGGGAGAGCAGTTTGATAAGCAGCTCGGAGAACGGAACGCCCATGAGGTTGCGCACGACGACATCGATGATGCCGCAGATGATGACGGCGCCGCCAAAGGGGATGATATCGCGGAAGTTCTGAGCGATGGCGCCCGGGACCTCCTTGGGCAGCTTAATGGTCAGATCGCGCGAGACGCAGAATTTGTAGACCCACACGGTAATGAACGCGGCGATATAGGCCGAGAACAGACCGCGCGTGCCCATGCTGGTGCAATCGAAGACCGAAAGTTCGGAGCCGTTGAACTTGGTGGTGAACTGCGTGACTGCGAGCAGCAGCATGCTGCACTGGGCGGCCACCATGGTGGAGCCGTCGTTGAGCACCTTGCCGGCGGGCATGCGACGGTTCATGGAAGCCGTAAAGTTCTTGGCGGTGGTGCCGGCAACCATGATGCCCATGACACCCATGGTGAAGTTGTACAGCTTGTTGCACCAGTCGATGAGCGGCTGGGGCAGCGTGATGCCGACCACGCCGGGAAGCGTGGCGATCAGCAGAAAGATCGAAGAGGTGAGGACAATGGGCATGCACCCAAGGAATCCGTCCTTAATGGCCTGGAGGTAGATGTTTCTCGAGATTTTCTCAAAGAACGGTTGATGCTTTTCGAGCATCTTTACGATGGCGTCCATAGAGCTCCTTTGCTGCTTGATGCGTGATGCATGTGGATGGAACTGGTCGTCGATGGATGGTCAGGACTGCCCGGAAACCTTCCTGCTTGAGGAAGGCATTAACGAAATGACAACGTTGTCATTTCGTTAATGACAACGTAAGACATTTTTGGAAGAGCAACAAGGATTTACGGGTGAACGGTCGATATTGTTCGATAAACGGCTGATTTGTCAGTCGGGCAGGTAGTGTATGCTAGAACACAAAAAACAAGCGATGCAAAACCGACTGGAGAAGTAGTGGCAACGATGGACAAGAAAAATGTTTCAATGAACGATGTAGCAGTTGCCGCGGGCGTTTCTCTCAAGACGGTGTCGCGCGTGATCAACGAGCCCGATAGCGTGCGAGAGTCGACACGCGATAAGGTCCATTCGGCAATGGAGGCGCTCGGGTTTCGAACCAACTTCGCCGCGCGTTCGCTCAAGTTGGGCCGTTACGGGTGCATCGGCGTGGTGCTGTTTCACTTGTCGGGCGGTGCCGTGGACATGATTGACGGTATTGCCGATGCCGCCGAAGAGCGAGGCTTTGCGCTCACGATGATCAAAAAGCGGGCGGGGGAGAAGATGACCCTTGCCGAAGCGGCGCGCAGGATGTCGCAGCTTCCCGTCGACGGCATGATTTTCAACCTGCGTCAGATGGTCGATGATTTCGATACGTTTGAGGCACCGAAGGACCTCAAGACGGTGATTATCACGCCGATGGAGCATCCTACCTGCTCTACCGTCAGTGACGATCAAGAGGGTGGTGCGCGCATGGCGTGCGAGTACTTCTTGAATCGCGGGCACAAGAACGTGTACTTCGTCTCTGGTAAGAAAGAGTCGCTGTCGAGCCAGTGTCGTATGAAAGGTTGGCGTGCGGCACTCGAGGCGCGTGGCATTGAGCCGCCCGAGCCTCTGCAAGGCGATTGGAATGCGGATAGTGGCTATGCCGCGGGCCTTGTGCTTGCCGATAAACCCGATTGCACGGCGGTCCTCGCTGCTAACGACTGTATGGCAAACGGCGTGATGATGGCCTTGCGCGACAAGGGGCTGAACGTGCCCGACGATGTGTCCGTGATTGGCTTTGATGACGAGCTTTACAAGACGATGCCCAACTCGATTTTGACGTCGGTAAAGTTCCGTCACCGCGAACTGGGCATCCGTGCGCTCAATGAGGTTGTTGCGGGCTTGGAAGCCCCGAGCTCCAGAAGCCGTACGCTCGTCTCGGGTGTGCTGGTCGAGCGTTCCAGCGTGAAAGACCTGCGGGCGTAGACGTGCTCGGCTCGTTCATCTTAATCTGTAACAGCTAGGATCCAAAAACTCGGCTAGATGTTACAGATCGAGACAAACGAACACGGTCCAGCCCGCCCAAAAACAAAAACGGCGGATACGACCAAGGATGCTGAAACATCCACCGGGAAGGTCGTATCCGCCACACGGAAAGAGGTGCATGGACGCAGCGCCCATGCGATCGGGAATGGTAAGGTGCACGGCAGCGTGATGGTCACGGCGGCCGATGACGTTAGCTAGTCCAGACGACGGGTCTGCGCCACGTGCTTGTACCAGTAGGCGCTTGCCTTGGGCGTGCGCTTTTGCGTCTCAAAGTCAACGTAGAAGAAGCCGTAACGCTTGTTGTAGCCATTGGTCCAGGAGAACTGGTCCTGCAGGCTCCACAGGAAGTAGCCGCCCACGTTGACGCCCACCTCCATGGCCTTGAGCAGCCAACGCAGGTGCTGCTCGATGTAGTCGATGCGCGGCTGGTCATCCACAAAACCGTCCTTGTAGGGGTCCTTGTAGCCCATGCCGTTCTCGGTGATGAAGATCTGCTTGTAGTTGGGGTAGCGCTGCTTAATGTAGACGAGCAGATCGAACAGACCCTCGGGATAGATGATCCAGTCCCAGTCGGTGGTGGGGATGCCGGGCTTGTTCACATGCTCGCCAATACCCTTAACGCGCCAGCGGCCGGTGCCCTTCTCGCCCGTACCGTTGTGGTGCAGGTCGTTCTCGCCATCGTAAGCTTTGAGGAAGCGGCACTGGTAGTTGTTAACGCCCAAGTAGTCGTTGTAGAGCGCTGCTTCGCGCATAATCTCGAGGTCCTCGTCCAGGATCTCGATGGTGCCGCCCGAGATGGCGGCCAAGCGGTTGGCGCACTCGAGGGTGTCGGGCGCGTAGTCGCCGCGGAAGGTAGCGTCGAGCAAAAACTGGTTCTGCAGCACGTGCTCGTTGTTGGCGGCCTTGATGTCGGCGGGGTCGTTCTCGTTGAGCGGATACTTAAACTCCAGCGACTGAATGACGCCGATCTTGCCCTTAAAACCACCGTTGTGGAAGGCCAGTACTGCCTTGGCGTGGGCGAGCATCATGTTGTGCTCGCACTGGAAAGCCTCGGCCAGATGCGCCTTGACGCCGCCGGGGAAGGTGCCCTCGATGTAGGTGTTGGAGGCGTCGGCCCAGATCTCGTTAAAGGTGAACCAGTAGGTCACCTGGTCGGCGTACTCCTTAAAGCAAAAGGTGGCAAAGTCCACAAAGGCGTCGATGGTCTCGCGGTTGAGGAAGTCGCCCTTCTCAAAGAGGGGAAGCGGCGTGTCAAAGTGATGCAGCGTGACAAACGGCTCAACGTGGTGCTTGTGGCACTCGGCAAAGAGGTCGTGGTAGAACTGGACGCCCTCGGGGTTGATTTCGCCGGTGCCGTTGGGGAAGATGCGGCTCCAGGCGATGGAGAGGCGGATGCCGTTGATGCCAAACTCCTCGCACAGCTCCAGGTCGACGGGGTACTGGTTGTAGAAGTCCGAAGCGGGATCGGGAGAGAAACGCCCCTGGGCCTCCAGGAAGTCGTCCCAGGCAACCTTGCCCTTACCGTGAGTGCGGGTCTCGCCCTCTACCTGGTAGGCAGCGGTGGCGCCGCCAAAGACAAAGTCCTCGGGAAACTGCGCGGGCGGGTTGGTGACGCTAGCAGGGTTAACGGACATGATGATCCAATCGTCTAAATCGAAGGGCCAGCCGGTCTTGGATAGTCGGCTGGCCCTAAGCGTTACTTACTTCGACAGTTGCTCGCTCACGAAGGTGAGAGACTTGTCGCCGTTCTGGGAGAGCTCGATGTATTGCTTACCGCGGCAGGCGACGCACTTGTTGCCCACGCGCTCGCAGTCCTTCTGCAGGTCGGCCAGGTAGCTGGCTGCCTGCGGGGCCAGGACGACCAGGTCAAAGTCGGGGAGCATGTCGACGTGGTTGCCATAGGCCTCGGCAGCGGTCTCCAGATTGATGCCGCGCTCCTTGGCAGCCTTGGCCAGCGCGTTGGCGAGCAGGCCCGAGGTGCCGCCGCCCTGGCAGAGCACGAGCACGCGCTTGCCGTTGAGGTCGCTGGCGGTCGTAGCCTCGGCAGCGGGTGCTGCGGAAGCGGCGGGGGCGTCAGCCTTCACGGCCTCGGCAGCAGCGCCGGCGGCAACGCTCTTGGCATCGGCCTTGCCCTGGAAGGCATCGTTGAGCTTGGCGGCCTTCTCGGCGTTCTTGGCGGCGAGCTCCTCCTGGGAGATCTCGGCCTCCTCGGCGCACTTCTGGGCGTCATAGGCACGGAAGAACGGATAGTACAGGACAAAGTCGACGACCAGGATGAGGGCGAGCATCACAAAGGCGAGCGGCTGGAAGCCCAAGCCCATGATGGTGCCGATGGGGCCGGGAACGGTCCAAGGCAGGGTGTACATAAAGCCGTTCATGCCCAAGAAGTCGATAAAGATCTTGAGGATCCAGATGTTGGCGATCGGAGCAAAGACAAACGGGACAAAGAAGACGGGGTTGAGCACGATGGGTGCGGCGAACAGCAGCGGCTCGTTGACGGCAAAGCACACGGGGACGATGGCTGCCTTACCGACGGCACGCATCTCCTGGGATTTGGCCAGGAAGCAGAACATAAAGACCAGGACGAGCGTGGCGCCGGTGCCGCCCATGCAGACGACGAAGTACTGGGCACCCTGGGTCAGGACAGCGGAAGCGTGCTGACCAGCCTGGAACGCAGCCAGGTTGTCGGTCATGTTGGCAACGAGGGCGGCGGCGATGGCGGGCTCGACGATCGAGGGGCCGTGGACGCCCACGAACCAGAAGAGGCTCATAGCGCCGTAGATCACAGCGAGGCCGATGTAGCCGTCGGCGGCGGTGAACAGGGGCTGGAACACCTGGATGACGCCCTGGGCAAAGCAGAAGCCAAAAGCAGCGCGGAAGACGATATCAAAGACCCAAAAGACGGTGATGCAGACGGAGAAGGGGATGATGTCCTTAAAGGTCTGCGAGATGTTGGGCGGAACCTGCTCGGGCATCTTGACGGTGATGTTGCGCTTGATGAAGAACTTGTAGATGATGCCGGTCACAAACGCAGCGATAAAGGCGGTCAGCAGGCCCTTGGAACCAAGGTAGGTGGTGTTGAAGCCGCTGGCGGCGTCCGTGGCGATCGTGTCGCTCGAAAGGAGCAGGAAGCCGATGATGGCCGCGCACATGCACGAGATAAAGTTGATCTGGTTGTTCTTGGGCAGGTCGCGGTTCTGGGCGTCGGCGAAGTGCTTGGCCGTGGTGGCGGCACAGGCGATGGCCAGGATGCCCATGGAGTAGTTGTAGCACTTCCACAGGGCGTTGTTGATGTCATCGGGCCAGTAGAAACCCCAGATGTTGGGGACCGAGGCTACCAGACAGAAGATGGACGAGAAGATGATGATGGGGATGACGGAGATAAAGCCGTCGCGGATCGCCTTGAGGTACTTGTTGCGGGCGATCGCGTTGAAAAAGGGCTGGCCCTTTTCGATGATGGCGATGAGTTGCTCCATACAATGCTCCTAAGAGTCGGTGGGTTAGCAACGATGGTAGCTCTTGGCGTTCGGTTGCCAAAATGTTGACGTTGCCATTTTGCGACACAAAAAAAGACGCGAACCGGTGGTGCCTGTGCCTGCGAACCATCGATTCCTTACGCGTGAACGTTTGAGCCGCCCGGTGGCCCTGTGTTTGCGCAATGGCAACGTTAACATTTGGACGACAAAAGCCGTCCGGGGAAGCGGGATTGTCGGTGAACGGTAGGTTTTGGGTGGTAAGCGTATTGCGGGGAGGCGTTGGATATACTTGGAGGCGTTCATTTTGTCTGTTGGGATGTCCGCGATGGCATCGTTGACATAGAAAGATCGACCTATGGCCGCTGTTAAAAAATCGGTTTCCGTTAAGGACGTGGCGCGTCTCGCGGGCGTCTCGGAGCAGACGGTCTCGCGCACCGTGCACGATTCGCCCAGCGTGCGTCCCGAGACCAAGGAGCGCGTGCGTGCCGCCATGCGCGAGCTGGGGTATCGTCCAAACTTTGCCGGCCGTTCGCTGCGTCGCGGCAAGTTCAAGACCGTCGGCGTCGCCATGTTCAACATTACCGGTACCGGCAATCTCGACCGCATGGAGGGCTTTGCCGCCGCCGCCGACAAGCACGGCTATGCCATCACCCTTACTAAAGTAGATGGACATCCCTATACCCTCGAGAGCGCATCGTCGCGCATGAGCGCACTGCCGGTGGACGGCATGGTCGTGATCATGAACCGCATGCCGGCGGACTTCGGCTCCTTCGAGCCACTGCCCGGTATGCAGACGGTGCTCGTTACTATGCTGGAGCACCCGCTGTGCTCGACGGTTGATAACGATCAGTTCGATTGCTCGCGCCAGGTTGTCGAGTACTTGCTGGGGCAGGGGCACAAGACCGTGCACTTTATCTCATGTCCCGAGCGCTCGCTTTCGGGCATGCAGCGCGAGGAGGGCTGGCGCGAGACATTGCGTGCGCATGGTATTGAGCCGCCGCGACTCGTCCGTGGCGATTGGACGGCACAGAGCGGATATGCCGCCGGTCAGGCTCTGGCGGACGATCCGACCTGTACGGCCATTTATGCTTCCAACGACGCCATGGCCTACGGCTGCATTCGCGGGCTCGAATCGCGCGGAAAGCGCGTGCCCGAGGACGTGAGCGTGGCGGGTGTTGATGACAGCCTGGGCGACATCGTGCCCGACCGTCGCCTGACCACGGTGCGCTTTGACAACAAGCGCGTCGGCATGTGGGCTGTCGACAAGATTGCCGGCGCCGAGGGGGTTGCGTCTGGCGTGGAGCACATGCTGATCCCCGGCATGCTCGTAGAGGGTGATACGGTGCGCGATGTACGCTAGGGTGTGGACCTGTTTGGGTTGCCACTAATTGTGTTCGATATTGTTCGCATTGGTTTAAAAACCGTTCACGGGCGAAAATCGACCGTTCATAGCTCGAAATTGCGTTTTGCATTGTTCTGTTTTGTTTGAATGTTAATGTTTCTGTCATACACAACGCAGCGCGTATGCCCGGACGCGATGCTCTCCATTGGTTCATATGTGAAAGGAACGCAATATGGCAACCAAAGAAGAAATCTCGATGGTTGGATTCGAGATCGTCGCATACGCGGGTGACGCCCAGACTGATCTGCTTGCAGCGCTCGATGCTGCTCGCGAGGGTGATTTTGAGAAGGCCGAACAGCTGCACAAGGATGCGAGCGATGCACTCATTGGCGCCCACGACACGCAGACCAAGCTGCTTTCGCAGGAGGCCGGCGGCGGCGAGATGGAGATGACCTTCATCATGGCCCACGCTCAGGACACCCTCATGACCACCATGATCTTGGAGAAGCAGACCCGCTTTACCATCGATGCCTACAAGCGCATCGCCGAGCTCGAGGCCAAGCTCGCCTAACGAACCCTCACAACCTCGTCCCCTTCCAAAAACCCTGCCGCTATCCGCGGCAGGGTTTTTCTGTATCCCACCTATCTAGGTTGCGGCGAAATAGGGGCCGACAGCCCCAAATGACCCGCTTTTCCCGTCCCCGGAGGATCGGTTGGCAGCGCTCGCCACGAAACTGGCTCATCTACTACGTTTAACCCGATACCCTCGAACACACCCGCGTTTCATGAAAAATCGCAGGACTTCTACCTGCGGTTTTGTTTTTTCGCTTTGTGGCATGGTCGGGGATGGGCGGTTAAACGTAGTAGATGGGCCCATTTCATGGCGGGCGGATCATGCAGCAGCTTGTTGCGCCTCCTGCCGTTCGGTTTTTCGATGGGTGGGTATACTTTCCACCGCAATACAGGCCGGAATGAGGAGGTATCCAAATGCCGGACAACGGATCAATTCAAAAAAGAGACGCGTATGAGATGGCTCATGGGCGTCCTGTCCAGATAACCGAGCATACGACGGTAACCGAGCTGCAGCCCAGCCTGTCCGATGTCGTGTGCGCAAACAAAAAGCTCCAGATTGGCTTTATCGTTGCGCTCGTGGTGCTGGCGCTGCTGTCGGGCTTTGTAGCTCGTCCGCATTTTGCCGATACCAAGACTTGGGACTCCACCATCGAGGTCATCGATCAAAAGAAGGGCAACGTTTTGGCACTCACGACCTCGTGCGTGGCGCTGTCTGCGGGCATCACGGCGCTGCCGGGCGATACGGGAACGCCGGTCGCCGAGCAGCTCGCGCAGCTTTCAGGCAACCTTGGTATCGTGCTTGCCGTGCTATACCTAGAGAAATATTTGCTCACGATTTTGTGGTCAGTTGGCTTGGGCATCTTAATCCCGCTTGCGTTGGTGCTCTTTGCGGTGTCGCTCGGCATTCACGGGCGCTGGAGCACGAGCGCCGTCCTGCGCCGCGTGGCGACTCGCGTGCTGGTGGTTGCCATGATCGGCATGGCGTTGGTGCCTGCAAGCGTATGGGTGTCGCAAAAGGTCGACGAAACGTATCGAGTGAGCATCGAGGCAGCCGAGCAAAAGGCGGCCGACGCTGCGAGTGCGGCAGATAGCGACAGCTCCAAAGCAAGCAAGAAAAAGACCGAGTCCACAGAGTCCAAGAACGTGCTTGAACAGCTTGCCGACGGTGCCTCGAGCCTGGTCACGTCGGTAACCAGTGGTGCCAAGCAAATGACCGATGAGATCGTGCAGCAGGTGACCGATTTGATCGAAGGCGTCATCGTGATGATCGTGACCTCGTGCGTTATCCCGCTGCTGGTGCTTGTGGCGTTTCTGTGGCTGGGCCACACCCTGCTGGGGATTGATATCTCCGGTCCCGCGAACTATCTGACGGGTCGTTTCTTGAGCGCTCCGTCCAAACATGCCAAGAAGAACAGGCAGTCTGAGTAGCTAAAACAGCTGTATATACCGGGGAATACCGCCGAAGGGGCGGCCGAGACACGTTCTCGGCCGCCCTTTTGTTTGTTGAACACATGGTCGCTACGTCTGCGCCGGGCTCAAACGGTCGGCAATCAACCGTAAACGGTATTTGTTCAAAAAAGAACAAAGTTAAACAAATAATGGTTGCAACCTATGTTCGAATGTGTTCAAATAAACATGAACAGTGAAGAACCGCACATTCAGATGCCCGGACCTGAACGCGATTCAACACTTCCAAACAGAAACTACGCACCTGCGTATCTCTCAAGGAGGATGTCATGAGGGTTGTAATCGCTTCCGATGCCGACGGTATGTCGATGAAGGAGTCCATCAAGGAGATGCTCATCGCCGACGGTCACGAGGTCGTCGACTATTCCGAGACCCCTGCCGCGGACTTTGTCGATTCCGCGACCGCCGTTGCCAAGGACCTGCTGGAGCACAAGGATTCCCAGGGCTTCGCATTCGATAAGTATGGCGTCGGCTCCTATATGGCCGCCGTCAAGATCAAGGGCATGGTCGTCGCCAACATTTCCGACGAGCGTTCCGCTTACATGACCCGCGAGCACAACGGCTCGCGCATGGTCACCATGGGCCCGGGCGTTGTGGGCACCGAGGTCGCCAAGAAGATCGCCCGCGAGTTCCTGCGCGCACAGTACGCCGGCGGCCGTCACCAGATCCGTGTCGACATGCTCAACAAGATGGCCTAACGAGAACCACCGAGAACTCGAACTTCTACCTCAACTTGTGAATTCAGACGAAAGGACGTTCTGATGAAGAAGACCATCGCAATCGGTTGCGACCATATCGTTACGGACGAGAAGATCTATCTGGCCGACCGCCTGGAGCAGGCTGGCTACAAGGTGCTCGACTGCGGCACCTACAGCCACACCCGTACGCACTATCCCATCTACGGTAAGGCCGTGGGCGAGGCTGTTGCCAGCGGCAAGGCCGACTTTGGCGTGGCCCTGTGCGGCACCGGCATCGGCATCACCAACGCCGTCAACAAGGTTCCCGGCGCCCGCTGCGCGCTGGTTCGCGACATGACCTCTGCCCTGTATGCCCGTCGCGAGCTCAACGCCAACATCGTGGGCTTTGGCGGCAAGATCACCGGCGAGTTCCTGATGGCCGATATCATGCTTGCCTTCCTGGAGGAGCCCTACGAGAAGACCCCCGAGCACGATGCCCTGATCGCCAAGATCGATGCCTGCAATAAGGCCGACGCCGAGGCTCAGTCTGACCCGCATTTCTTTGACGAGTTCCTCGAGAAGTGGGACCGCGGCGAATACCACGACTAGTGGGGTTACGCGGTTTTGCCAAACCGCGTAACGGGTCGACGCTGCGCGGCGCTCAGGCACCCCATCTCGCCGCTCAAACCGTCGCTCGCGTACATGAAGTACGCGTCGCTCCTCTTTCGCGGCGACCTGGGGCACCTGAGCGCCGCTCGCTGACGTAGGGGGCACCAGCAGGGTTGCCGCTGTTGTTGGGAAGCGTTCTGGTTCGGCTAGCTGCTCCGATAACACGTTTGCTTGCTTGGCTTGAGTGCTTTGCTCTTGGCGGTCCCCGGCATTCTGCAGCTTTTCAATTGACGGCTCGCGTTTCTGTGAGGGGGCGCGGGCCGGTTTTCTATCAGCCCTATTGACTTGGCGGGCTGTCGTAAGAAAGGGAAGGCTCCTATGGAGTTTGTTCTTGATAACGGTTCTATTCGTGTGGCACTGAGCACGGCTGGCGGATCGTTCACTTCGATTAAAGCCAACGGTCGCGAGTACCTGTGGCAGGGCGATCCTTCGGTCTGGTCGGGCCAGGCACCCATTTGCTTTCCGATTTGCGGCGGCCTTCGTGATGGCCGCGCGATGACCATGGGTGGCCGCGAGGTCAAGCTTGCCCGCCACGGCTTTGCCCGCAAGCAGGAGTGGAAGCTCGAGGAGCAGAGCGACAACATGGTTGCGCTGAGCCTAAGCTCTGCCGACCATGCCGAGTTGCTTGAGCAGTACCCGTATCCGTTTAAGATCGTTGCTCGTTACGCGATCGATTCGGAAAAGGTGGCCGTGTCGTACGAGGTGACCAATGAGGGTACCGAGGACATGCCATTCTTTGTGGGTGGTCACCCCGGCTTTAAGTGCCCGCTCGACGAGGGCGAGTCCTATGACGATTACGAGCTTCGTTTTGAGCAGCGTGAGGCCGCCGAGCTCTGTACTGCCGTTCCCTCGACGGGCCTGATTGATGTTGAGCATCGCAGCAAGAACCCCATGATCGGCCAGAACCTGCCGCTGACCCACGAACTCTTTGACTTTGCCGAGACCATCTTCGACGTGCTCGAGAGCCGCGTGGTTACGCTGACCAAGAAAACCGAGGACAAGGGCGTGCGCCTGACGTTCCCCGATATGCCGTACCTGATTGTATGGAGCAAGCCTGAGGGCGACTTTGTGGCCGTGGAACCGTGGGGCGGCCTGTCCACCTGCTCCGACGAGGACGATATTCTGGAGCACAAGCGTGGCTGCCTGGTTGCCAAGCCGGGGGAGACCGTCACCCGCGGTTTTGAGATCGAGATCCTTTAAAGAGCTATCGTATGTTTGGGGTCGCACACGTCGTGCCCCGGAAACAGGAGTTCAACATGATTCTGACCGTTACCATGAACCCGTCGATCGATACGCGCTATCAACTCGACAAGCTGATCATCGACGACGTGAACCGCGTGACGCCTGAAAAGACCGCTGGCGGCAAGGGCCTCAACGTGAGCCGTGTGCTGCTGCAGCTGGGCAACGATGTGCTCGCGACCGGCCTGCTCGGCGGCCACATGGGCGCCTATATGGCCGAGCTTATGGATGCTGACGGCGTCAAGAACGACTTTGTGCCCATTGCCGGTGAGACGCGCATTTGCCTGAATATTCTGCACGAGGGTAATCAGACCGAGCTGCTGGAGAGCGGTCCGCAGATTGCGCCTGCCGAGCTCGAGGCCTTTACGGCCAAGTTCGCCGAGCTTGCAGCGAAGGTGGACGTCGTGACGCTTTCGGGTTCGCTGCCGCGTGGCGTCGATGCCGGCTACTATGCCGAGCTCGTGAAGATCGCCGAGGAGGCGGGCGCCAAGGTGCTGCTCGACACTTCGGGTGCATCGCTGGAGGCCGCGCTGGAGTCCGACGCTAAGCCTGAGCTCGTAAAGCCCAACCTGACCGAGATTAACGGCCTACTGGGTACGTCCTTTACGACCGATGATGTCGATGCCCTGCGCGAGGCGCTTGCCGCCGATGGCCGCTTTGCCGGTATCCCCTGGGTTGTCGTATCGATGGGCGCTGCCGGGTCGGTGGGCTTCCATGAGGGTCGCGCGTTCCGCGCCAAGACACCCGCGATTGCAGCTGTGAACGCGACGGGTTCCGGTGACTCGACCATCGCCGGCTTTGCGCATGCCATTGCTGCTGGTGCCGACGATGTCACGGTGCTCAAGACCGCCAATACCTGCGGCAAGCTCAACGCCATGGATCCCAAGACCGGCCACCTGGTCATGGACCGCTGGGACGAGATCTACAACAACGTTGAGGTCGTAGAGTTGTAGCGGTTGTGACTCCTAATAGAATGAGCGTGGATAATCTCCCGCTTTTGGTGCCCATACGAGCTCAAAGAGGGAGATTTTCCACGCTCGAGTCATTAGTCGTCGGGGACGTTCTTGTTTGACTAGTCGTTTAAGAGCGTCCCCAATGACTAACCAATAAAACGGCGCCCGTCGGCGATGTTGCCGGCGGGCGCCGTTGTCGTGTGGGCGGTTATGTCGTGGCCGCTGATGAGGCTCGAACTCGTATGCTACAGCGAGTCGATAAAGCGCTGTTGGGCGGCGCGGCCGGCTTCGTCCCACTTAAAGACGCCGGCGTTGTCGAGCACGTGGCCAAACACTACGCCGACTTCCTCGTGCAGGATGCCGATGGCGCTATCCGCCGTAAGCTCGTCGGCGCGGCGGGCATAGACATCCTCGGCCCACGCGGCATGGCTACGGCAGAGGTCGTCGCCCTCGAGCGCGCCGGCAAGGTCGTAGCTGGTATCGGCTTTGGCCGCCAGCAGGTGCTCGCGGACAGCGCCGAGCTCGGGAACCAGACGCGGCGGCAAAATGGCCAGGCCCATGACCTCGATCAGGCCGATGTTCTCCTTCTTAATATGGTGAAACTCGGCATGCGGGTGGAACACGCCCAGCGGGTGCTCGTCGGTCGTGATGTTGCAACGAAGCGCCAGGTAGGCCTCGTAGATCTCGCCGCCGGCATTGCCGCGGGAGTCGACGCGGCGGATGACGGGCGTCACGGTGTTGTGCGCTACGCCGTCGGCCGTGTGCGCGATAACGCCCACAGACTCGTCGGTCCACTCGCGCCAGGCGAGGATAATCTTCTCGGCAGCGTCGAGCAGCTGAGCGCGGTCATGCGAGCGCAGGCGCAGCACCGAGAGCGGCCACTGCAGCACAGTGCCGGTGACCTGGCCAAAACCGGGCACGCTAAACTGCGAGACCTCGGCGGCATGCATCATGGGGAACTCGTGCGCGCCGCCCTGGAAGTGGTCGTGCGACAGAATCGAGCCGCCCACGATAGGCAGGTCGGCGTTGGAGCCGATGAAGTAATGCGGGAACAGGTCCACAAAGTCGAGCAGGCAGGTCAGGCTCTTGCGGTCGACGTGCATCGGACGATGCTCGGAGCTCATGGCAATGCAGTGCTCGTTAAAGTACGCGTACGGGCTGTACTGGAAACCCCAGCGCTCGCCGTTGAGCTGGATGGGGATAATGCGCAGGTTTTGGCGAGCGGGGTGAGCGCCGCCGTCGGCTGCGGCGGAGCGTCCGGGATAGCCCTCGTTTTCGATGCAGAGCTGGCAGGCGGGATACTTCTCGCCCGTGTTCTTGGCGGCACCTGCCGCGGCGATATCGCGCGGGTCCTTCTCGGGCTTGGACAGGTTGATGGTGATCTCAAGATCGCCCCAGTTGGTGGGGGTGCTCCATTTGATGTTGCGCGCGATGGCGGCGCGGCGCACGTAGCCGGCGTCGCAGCACAGGCCGTAGAACCAGTCGGTTGCGGCGCGGGGCTCGTTGACGCCCATGCGTCCGTTGAACTCCTCGTTTACAACCGAAGGCCTCGGCATGAGCGCACCCATGATGCGCATGGCGATGCGGTCGCGGCCTGACGCCGTGTCCTCGGCGGCACCGTTGGTAACGGCGGCCTCGGAAAGCGCGGCAAGCGTGCCTTCAAGATCAAAGTCGGGCAGGGTATTGGGGTGCAAGAGCGAGAGTTTCTCAACCTGGAGCGCCCAGGCCATGTCGAGCGCCGGACCCGTGGCACCAATGCACTCCAGAATAGTGTTGTAGGCCCAGATGCGATCGTCCTGGCCGACCATAGACCGATGGATGGCGTATTCGATCAGGCTCTGCGCAGCTTCGCGCACATCAGTCATTACAGCCATGCCGCGTAAGCCCCCTTGTCAGAAATCGCGTAGTGGCGGGCAGAGTCCTCGCCCAGCCAGTCGTTCATCTTGGCAATGAAGGTGTCGACGAGGTCGAGCGGCACGAAGGCCTGGATGGTGCCGCCAAAGCCGCCGCCGTGGATACGCACGGCGCCGCGGCCGTCGAGCACGTGCTCGGCCAGTGCCAGGGCATACATGGAAGGCTGCTCGGAACCCAGCTTGGCGACGACATTCTGCAGGTACATGGCAGAACTGGCACCGGACTCACGTGTCAGGACCAGGAACCGATCAATGTCGCCGGCGTTGAGGGCCGCCCAGCGCTTATCGACCAGGCCGTTCTCGTACCAGTAATGAACGGCGCGCAGGCAGGCGCGGTCGCCCAGCTTGGCGCGCAGCTCGGGGAGCTTGGCGTCAAAGTCGGCAACGTCGACCTCGCACAGGCGTGCCTTGCCAAACTCGGCGGCGACGTCCTGCATCTCGCGCGGAACGGCGGCGTAGTCGTCGGTAGCCGCCACGTGGTCGGCGCCGACCTTAACGAGCACGAGCGCATAGCCGTGATCCTCAAAGTTGAGCTCGAGCTTCTGGGTCTTAGGTCGAGCCTGATCCTCAAAGTCCATGTAGGCGAGGCCGCCCAGGCACACAGCCGCCTGATCCATAAGACCGCAGGGCTTGCCGTAATAGTTGTTCTCGGTGCGCTGGCTCATCTGGGCGAGCGTGACGGGCTCAATGGCGGGCGCGCCCCAGAGCGTCTCCATGGCGCGGCCGTAAGCCGCCTCGACAGCGGCGGAGCTAGAAAGGCCGCCACCCGAGGGGACGGAGCAGGTAAAGGCAAAGTCGAAGCCTTGGGGCTCAACGCCCAGAGCAGCGATTTCGTGGGCCATACCGCGCACGAGGCTTGCGGACGTGCCCTTCTCGGACTCCTGAACATCCAGCGTGTCGAGCGTGATCTCAAACGTGGGATAGCCCTCGTCGGCAACGCGGACCTTGTTGGAATCGGTTGCCACGGCGATGCCGTCAACGGCGACATCGAGCGAGCCGGCGATAACGTGGCCACCCTCGTGGTCGGTGTGGTTGCCGCTGATCTCGGAACGGCCGGGCGCGTGCACGTAGAGCACCTGGCGGTCGCCGATGGGGCCAAACTCCTCCTCAAACAGCTTGGTGAGTGTGGCGAGTGTCTTTTCGTCGGGGGTGGTCATGAGGGTCCTTTCCTTGGCGCATACTGACGAGTTTTCCGTCGTAGTGAGTACGTTAACAATCTGAAGCGGCATAAACTCAGCATCTACGATGCCGCACGTTACGGGCTATGTTAACGTACTCATAACACAACACTTATCACTTTTTGAGAATCTGGTAATCGGTAGAAATTCAGCCGTGAACGGTACTGCCGTATGGACTTATAAAGCAGAAGAGATGCAGATAGAAAAAGTAGAGTACGTTAACATGCGTCCGACGATAGCGGGCCTCGGCGCGGGATGTATTTCTGCCCGGGCCGGCATTCGCGCTATTCAGATCTCTCAAGGGTGAAGGTGATCCTGTGGCAAGGTGCCCGTCCAACGATACCAGTTCGCGTCCGGTCTCCATGGCCGACGTCGCCCGCGCTGCTGGCGTTTCGCAGCAGACGGTTTCGCGCGTCGCCAACGGCTTGCCCAACGTTAACGAACAGACGCGCCGGCGCGTGCAGGCCGCTATGCAAGAGCTTGGCTTTCGTCCGAGTTATGCCGGTCGCTCGCTGCGTGACGGCCGTTACCATTCGGTCGGGCTGTGCGTCAACGATGTCACCAAGTTTGGCAACCTTACGATGATCGACGGCATTGCCAGCGCGGCCCGCGAGCGCGGCTGCGCCATCACGCTGGTCGAGATGTCCAAGACCGAGGAGTTTTCGCTTGCCGAGGCCACGCGTCGTATGGCCGCGCTGCCCGTGGACGGTATCATCATCGGCATGAGTCGCATGGCGCCCGATTTTGAGACGTTCGATCCGTTGCCGGGCATTGGAACGGTCATCGTTACCATGTACGCGCATCCGCGCGTGACCACGGTCGATTCCGACCATTACGGCTGCTCGCTATTGCTTATGGATCATCTGTTTGAGCTGGGGCACGAGCAGATTCGCTATATTGGCGGCCCGTCGTTCTCGGTCGACGAGCAATTTCGTCGCGCCGGTTGGCAGGATGCGCTCGAGCGTAAGCACATTAAGCCGCAGGCGCCACTCGAGGGCGACTGGTCTGCCAACAGCGGCTACGAGGCCGCTCGGTACCTGGCTGAGCACGACCGCACCATGACGGCGATTTATGCGGCAAACGACCAAATGGCAAACGGCGCCATCGCCGCGTTGCGCGATAGTGGCTTGCGCGTGCCCGAGGACGTGAGCGTGGTGGGCGTCGATGACTCGCTCGACGACTTTGTCGCGCATAACGAGCTCACGACCGTTCGTTTCGATCTGCATCAGCGTGGACGCGAGGTGTTCGAGCATGCGGTTCCCAAGGCGGGGGCATCGGACAGACCCGTCGCCATTCGCATTCCCGGTCAGCTCATCGTTCGACATACCACCTCAGCGCCGCGCGCATAGTTTTCGCAGGTCAACGGCTCGGCGTTGCGCTTCAATAACAATCGGTAAGGACGCCGGCGGATAGCCGTGGCTATGAAGGCGAGTGCTATGATAGACGGGTTCATTTGTCTATCTAGGAGGCTTTGCCTGATGGAGATCACCAAGGATATCCGCTACATTGGCGTCGACGATCACGACATCGACCTGTTCGAGGGCCAGTACGACGTGTCCGAGAACGGTATGGCATACAACAGCTACGTTATCTTGGGCGAGAAGATCGCTGTCGCCGATTCGGTCGATGGCGGTTTTGTCGACGAGTGGCTCGGCAACCTCGAGGCTGTACTCGACGGCCGCACGCCCGACTACCTGGTCATCCATCACATGGAGCCCGATCACTCCGCCGGCATCGCCGCCTTTATGGAGCGTTATCCCCAGGCACAGATTGTGGCAAGCATGGGCGCCTTCCGCATGATGGTCAACTACTTTGGCACCGACTTCCCCGAGCGCAAGATGGTTGTCAAGGAGGGTGACGTGCTCGATTTGGGCGGCCACAGCCTAACCTTTGTCGGCGCCCCCAACGTGCACTGGCCCGAGGTGCTGTTCTCCTACGAGGCCACCGACAAGGTGCTCTTTAGTGCCGACGGCTTTGGCAAGTTTGGCGCCAACGACATCGAGGATCCCGAGGGTTGGGCCTGCGAGGCGCGCCGTTACTACTTTGGCATCGTGGGCAAGTTCGGCAAGTTTGTGCAAGCGGTGCTCAAGAAGGCCGCCGATTTGGACATCCAGATCATCTGCCCGCTCCACGGCCCCGTGCTTACCGAGAACCTGGGCTATTACCTCGACACCTACAACACCTGGTCGAGCTATCAGCCCGAGGACGAGGGCATCACGATTGCCTATGCGAGTGTGTATGGCCATCTGAAGGCTGCCGTTGAGGAGCTCGCTTCTGCGCTCGAGGCCCGCGGCCAGAAGGTTTCCGTCTTTGACCTAGCTCGCGACGATATGGCCGAGGCCGTTGAGGACGCGTTCCGCTATGACCGTCTGGTGCTTGCCTCCATTACCTATCAGGGCGAGATCTTCCCGTTCATGAGCGCCTTTATCCATACGCTTGTCGAGCACGCCTATCAGAACCGTACAGTGGCACTCGTTGAGGCCGGCTCCTGGGCGCCCACTGCCGCCAAGGTTATGACCAAGGAGCTCGAGGGCATGAAGGACATCACCCTGTCACAGAACAAGGTGACCGTGCTGGGCTCGCTCAATGACGCCTCGCGCGCTCAGATCGAGGCCCTCGCCGACGAGCTTTCCAAGTAGCGATTCTTTCACGTTTGACGCTCAAACCACCACAAAGGGGACAGACACCTTTGTGGTGGTTTTTGTTTAAGCGCCGGTGATGACGAGATTTGGGCGGGCCTCGTCGGCGGTCTCGGCGAGTGAGGTGGCGACGGCGCCATCGGGATCACGGTCCATCACGATGGTGTCGACGTCGACAAGCTCGGCAAAGCGGTACATGCCGCGCCCGTTAACCTTGCTGGCGTCCATGAGGGCGACGCTTTGATGGGCTGCGGCGATCATAGCCGTTTTGGTCTCGGCCATCTGCGGAAAGTCGGTCGTAAAGCCGCAACGGGGGACAAAAGCGCCGGGGCATACGATGGCAAGGTCGGCGTGAACCGTTTGAAGCGCCTGCATAGTGAGCGGTCCGTACAGATAACGATGGCCTTTGCGCAGTGCCCCGCCCAGCATGACGACATCAACCGAGGGCATACTCTCGTCGATGT
This sequence comes from Collinsella sp., assembly GCA_023708985.1. Classification (GTDB taxonomy): domain Bacteria; phylum Actinomycetota; class Coriobacteriia; order Coriobacteriales; family Coriobacteriaceae; genus Collinsella. Next base: position 9,404 of record BREX01000003.1, on the reverse strand, counting down.
AATCGGCAATGGTAATGTCTGCCGTGATGACGGTGATGCCGTCGCGCTGGTCGAGGAGCCGGACAAACTCGAGAGCGGTGGTGCCCGAGTCGACGAGCAGAGTGTCACCATTGCCGACGAGCTCGATGGCGCATTGCGCGATGGCCTGCTTGGCGGCGACGTTGACATTGATGCGGCGATCCTGCGTGGAGACAGTTAGGCGTTTGTGGAGCGACACAGCGCCGCCATGCGTACGGCGTAGCTTGCCTGCTTCGGCGAGCGCGTCCAGGTCGGCGCGGGCGGTGACGGAGGACACGCCAAAGGTCTGGGCGATTTCTGCCACCTGCACCGAGGCGTTATGTTCGAGCATCTCCATGATGGCGGCGCGCCGCTCATCGGCGAAAGCTCGGGTTGCTGCGTGGGCCATAGCTGCTCCATCCTCAATCTAAATTTGCAGGAATTGTGTTGAGTCTATTTTCGTTCATTTTCTTTTTGAGCAAGTAAACGCCTTTCGATTACTTATCTTCTCTATAAAAGAAAGATGATTGCTTGAAAACGGTAATGTCGGATAGGGGAATTTAGCCTGAATCCCTTCCGTTTGCTTTTCAAAAATGACGGTTGGACCTCGCGCGATGACAATATCTCGCACGTGCAAAGCTGCTGAATTTCATACAATGAGCGCAGCAAAACGCAAGGTAAAACGCCTTGTGAACAACTACGCCCGATGTCCAGATGCGGGCGAGGGAGAGGAGCAAACGCTCATGGCACTTGTTACCACCGAAAAGATGCTCAAGGACGCTCAGGCCGGCCACTACGCCGTTGGTGCGTTCAACGTTGAGAACCTCGAGTTTGTTATGGCCGTTCTGGCTGCTGCCGAGGAGACCAAGTCCCCCGTCATCATGCAGACCACCCCGGGCACCATCAAGACCGCTGGTCTGGACTACTTCTACGGCATGGTCAAGGCTGCCGCCGAGCGCGCTTCCGTGCCCGTCGCCCTGCACCTCGATCACGGCGATGGCTATGACCGCTGCATGCAGGCTTTCCGCACCGGCTACACCTCTGTCATGATTGACGGCTCGCACGAGTCCTTCGAGGACAACATTGCCCTGACCAAGTCCGTCGCCGACGCTGGCCGCGCCATGGGCGTGCCCGTCGAGGCTGAGCTCGGTAAGGTTGGCGGCAAGGAGGACGACGGTCCCGCGGTTGAGGGCGAGAGCCCCTACACCGATCCGGCCGAGGCCAAGGAGTTCGTCGAGCGCACTGGCTGCACCTCCCTCGCTATTGGCGTTGGCACCAGCCACGGCGTGTACACGAGCGATCCGCACATCGAGCAGTCCGTGGTCAAGGCCATCCGCGACGCCGTCGACGTGCCGCTGGTTCTGCACGGCACCTCCGGTGTGCCCGATGAGCAGGTTGCCGAGGCTGTGAAGAACGGCATCTGCAAGGTTAACTACGCCACCGAGCTGCGCCAGGCCTACACCAAGGGCTTCATGACCTACATGGCCGAGAACCCCGCCTGCTTCGACCCCAAGAAGCCGGCCAAGGAGGGCATGCGTGAGATCACCGAGCTGGTTAAGATCCGCATGACCAACCTCAACTCTGTGGGCAAGGCAGAGTAACAGCAAGGGTACTCCGACTCGCTACATATCCCGGGGAGGGACGGGGGCTTAGTTCCCCAATCGTCCTCGGGCATGCAAAAAGCCTCGCTGCGCACTTCGTGCGGCGAGGCTTTTTGCCCCCTGCGGAAAGATTGGAGAACTAAGCCCTCGTCCCTCCCAGGTTGACCTACTCGAGGTCGTCGCCCTTGTGGCGTTAGGTCTGAAAATAATAAGAAGCCTTCGCGCTGCGGAATGATTTTGGAAACTAAGTACGGGGACCCGCCCAAGCCGTCCTGCTCAATCGCCCTTGTGGTGTTGGGACTGAAAGGGTGGGACGCGTGGGTTATTTGGTTGTTAGGGTTAGTAGGTCGTTGGGGGTTTTGAGGTTGTAGGTGGCGTTTGGGATATCTTGGTGTGATCCCCATGCTGCTCGGGCAAAACTGACCCCTGCTGAAGTTGCGCATTGTTCGTCGTAGACGGTGTCGCCAACGTAGACGACGTTGCCAGGATTCGCGCCCGCACGTCGGAGATATTCGAGCATGGGTGCGGGTGCGGGTTTATGTTCGGTTGTGTCTTCGACAAGGATGATGTGCTCAAAATACTTATCGAAACCAAGGGGTGCAATTTCTTTTGCGTATTCGTCGCGCGCACGTGAGGAGACGATGCCAAGTTTGCAGCCGCTATCGGCGAGTGTTGCGATGACTTCAAGCAAACCTGGAAACACGCTGATGGTGCTTTTAAAGCTGGCGGCAACTTGGCACCAGCGATCCAACGTTGCCTGCGAGTAGATCCCAAGTTTCTCAAGGGCATCCTTGCCGGGTATGCCGAGGGCAAAGTCAAGCTCGTGTCGGGGAAGCGTTTTGCTGGTCTCTTCTTGGACAATCTGGACAAGCGATGACAGAACGCTTTCTTCTGTATCTGCCAATGTCCCATCAACGTCAAATACGATATGGTCAAAGTGCTTCATATGATTGCTCCTCTCTGTTGTTTGCCTGCAAGTTTGATGCAGTGACAGAAGAAGGGCTAGCGGGATTTCTGCCTGGTGCTATCGAGATTCTGCCTCGCTGCTCGATAGCTCGAAGGAGTGCACCCCATTTGTTCTTTAAATACCTGGCCAAGATGGCTTGCTGTTATAAATCCGCATTGGCGCGCGACTGTCTGTACCGTTCGCGTGGTGTGTGCCAAAAGTTCGCAAGCACGGTTTATGCGGTATGCGCGTAGATATGCCGCCGGGGTCGTTCCTGCACAAGTTTCGATAATGCGGTAACACTCTCTTTCGCTTACGCCGGCTGCAGATGCCATCTGGGGCACATCTATAGCGGCTGCATAGTTTGCGCGGATAAAGTCCAGGATTGCCTTGAACTGTACGTCGCGGCTGGTCATCCAAGAGGCGCCGTCGGAAGAAAAGAGCGGTTCGGTCTTGGCGTTAATCTGAATCCAGAGCTCTGACAAACTATTTCGAAGCGCCATCTCGTTCTGCGGCTGTTGAAGGTCGTGGCTAAAGGAGCTCTTCAGCAAATCGATAAAGGGCATATCGTCGGGATTGGTGGGCGACCATTTGAGCACATCGACGCCTCGACATTGAAGCAATGGGTTGATGTAGCGCTTTTGGAGACGTCCCGCGGGATCGCCGAGCATCGACGGCTGAAAGATATGCAGCATTTGAATGGCTGGCGCCGAATTGGGTGATTGCAGCGTGCTGTGCAAAACGCCGCCGTTGATAAAGCCGGCGGACCCTTCCTCAAAGCGTACGTGCTCATGAGCCGCGTGCGTTCGATAGTCAATCGCTCCCTGCTCCATGTAGAAAAGCTCAACTTCGGAATGCCAGTGCCAGGGGACGGAATTGCCCGGATAGCGAGCGAATTCTGCGCGTTCGGCAATATAGGGCCAGTCTTCGGCGGTCTCGGGAAACGCTTCCTCGCGTCCTCCGCGGTGCAATTCTATGTGATCCATGTTTCGCATGGCATCAGTATAAAGCGCGATGGGCTTAGATTGCTCTTGCCTGTTCGGGGAACGCCTTGTCTAGGGATGCTTGGAGCTTTTCGAAGGAAGCTCGTAAGTTGAGGCTCTGATCGGCTGAGCGCTTGGTTTTTGTGGTGGGGGAGTCGAGGAGACCGTTTCTCTGTGTCGGGGGGAAGGAGAAAAGGTTTGCATGTTTTAGGGATGGCTGCTGTGCTGCGTCATTGGAAGAATACATGCTTATGCGGCCTCCTCGATGTCCACCAAAAGATTGCGCGCGGGGTTTGCTGCTAGGTCCCGTGCGTTGGCAGTATTATGCCGCGGCCGTCGCAAAGAAGCGCTAAAGAAAGGCTTAACCTGGTTTGGTGTAACCATGAAACCGCAGGTCAAGGCTATTGAGTAACACTCTTGAAAGGTTTTGAGCTTAAGGGCTTTCTAAGGTTTGTGGCGTAGACGTGGCGCGGACGTGCGGAGCGTGTGAATGCTCGCTGTTAGCGTTGCGGCTCTGCGGCACGCACCTGCTCGATGACCTTTTCCATCGTGGCGTCGATGCGGTCTTTTTTGAGATCGCATTCCCAGATGGTTATGGGTGTCCAGCCCATTTGAGTGAGTGCTGCCACGGCAGCGCGGTCGCGCTCGACGTTGCGACGGAACTTTGCCTCCCAAAACTCAACGTTACGCTTGGGCTGGCTGGGATTGCACTTGGGGCAGCGATGCCAAAAACAGCCGTTGACGAAGATGGCGATCTTGCGCCCGGGAAAGGCGATATCCGGCTTGCCGGGCACCTTCCATTCCAGACGGTATCCCGTAAGGCCTGCAGCCCGCAGACGCTGGCGTACGAGCAGCTCAGGCTTGGTGTTGGCGCGCTTGTTGCCCTTCATGGACTTTTTGATGGCGGCGCGACGGCGGACCAGTTCGCGCTCGTCAGCGGAGAGGTCCGAGGTATCGATGCCGTCGAGCAGACCGGGCTTGGGACGCTTTTTGCTGCGGCGTTTAGGTGCGCGCTTGGGTTTGGTGGCGGGTTTGTCGGTTGTGTTGGGCGCGGCGTCATCGGCGGAGCTTGCCTCAAGCCGATCTTCCTTTAACTCAATCAGAGCATCAATGAGCCCCTTGTCGGCGGGCATCCATTCCACCGTGGCAAGCGAGGTGCGTGGAATCCAGCGGATATCAAGCTGGCGGTCGTGTTTCTGGGGCTCATCGGATTCATCGGCGAGCGAGCAGTAGTAACACTCCATGGAGAGATGAAAATCGGGGTAGTCATACTCAACGGTGTAGAAATCACGCAGGTTGGTGACTTTTACCTGTAGCTCTTCCATAAGCTCGCGGCGCACGGCGTCTTCGGGTGTCTCGCCGCGCAGAAGTTTGCCGCCCGGGAACTCCCATAGTCCCTGCATGTTGCCGTAGCCGCGCTGCACGGCAAGCAGCTCGTCAGATCCTTCCTTGCGAATGATCCCAGCGGCAACATGAACAGTCTTCAACAGGAGCCCTTCCTCAACATCAAAACGTTCCCTGCACTACCTTACACAACGGTAAGGCAAGCGTAAGCCATATCGATGGTAGCCGACTCGGCTCCTTGCGACTATAGATGCCGTAGACTAATCGCAAGAAAGGACTCGGTATGCAAACCACGCAAACGGCGACCCCGGTACTGGAGGTCGCGCATCTCGAAAAGGTATATGGAGCACTGGGCAACGTGACCCGCGCGCTCAACGATGTCAGCTTTACCGTCAACCGCGGCGAATTCGTCGGCATCATGGGCGCCTCGGGCTCGGGCAAGTCGACGCTGCTCAACTGCGTGTCGACCATCGATAGCGCCACGAGCGGCACCATTCGCATCAACGGCCAGGATGTGACGCGCATGAAGCAGGCCAAGCTTTCGCAGTTCCGCCGCGAGGAGCTGGGCTTTATCTTCCAGGACTCCAACTTGCTCGATACGCTCACGGCGCGCGAGAACATCGCCCTGCCGCTCACCATCGCCCGCACAAACTCGGCAGAGATCTCGACCCGCGTGCAGGATGTAGCCGCGCGTCTGTCTATCAGTCAGGTGCTCGACAAGTATCCCTACCAGATGTCCGGCGGTCAGCAACAGCGCGTTGCCGCGGCTCGCGCACTCGTCACCGACCCAACTATGATCATGGCCGACGAGCCCACCGGCGCCCTCGATTCCAAGAGCGCCCGCCTGCTGCTCGAGAGCCTGGAGGCGCTCAATCGCCGTCTGCGCGCCACCGTGCTCATGGTCACGCACGACAGCTTTGCCGCCAGCTACACGAGCCGTGTGCTGTTTATCCGCGACGGCAAGATTTTCACCGAGCTGCGCCGCGGCGACACCGACCGCCGAGAGTTCTTCGACCGCATTATGGAGGTCGTTGCCATGATGGGCGGTGAGGGCTCCGATGCTCTGTAAACTCGCTTGGGGCAACGTCCGCCGCGCCGGCCGCGATTACCTTGTCTACTTGCTGACGCTCACCCTGGGTGTCACGGTCTTCTATGCCTTCAATACCGTCTCGATGCAGGTCGACATTGCCGGCATCAAGGAGGAGGGACTGTCCGAGCTCATGGGCAGCATGCTCGGCTACCTGACGTACTTTTTGGCCGGCGTCATGGCCCTTTTGATGGTGTATGCCAACAACTTCATCATGAAGCGCCGCAAAAAGGAGTTCGGCCTGTACCAGGTGCTCGGCATGCGCCGCGGGCGCGTCGCCACGATCATGGCGCTCGAGACCGTATTTGTTTCGGTCGGCGCTTTTGTCGCCGGCATTGTGCTGGGCGTGGGGCTCTCCCAGCTCATGACATTCTTTACGGCCTCGCTCTTTAAGACGCAGATCGCTAATTTCCACTTCTTTTTCTCGGTGCATGCGTTCAACCTGACCCTTGCCTGCATGCTCGTGATGTTTGTGCTCACGCTGCTGCTGAACCTTCGCGCCGTGCGCCGCACCAGGCTCATCGAGCTTATGGGTGCCGAGCGTCGCAACGAGAGCATCAAGACGCGCAACCCCTGGATCGCGATTGCCATCTTTGTCGTGGGCGTGGTGCTGGTGGGCGTGGCCTATTACCGTCTGCTGCGCGACGGGTTCCCGCTCACCGCGACGGAGGGTAAGCTGCAGGAGGCCATGAACCAGTTCGGTATCACCACGGCCATGGTTACGGTGGGTACCTTTGCCCTATTTTGGGGACTTTCGGGCATGCTCATCAAGCTGCTGCAGAGCCTGCGCAGCGTGTATTGGCGCGGCCTCAACATGTTTACCGTGCGCCAGTTTGCGGCCAAGGTCAACACGGTGTGCTTTTCGATGGGCGTTATCGCGATGATCCTGTTTCTGGCCATTACCTCGGTGACCTGCGGCATGTCGATCGCCAACGTGATGAACGAGAACCTGGAGCGCTATACGCCGGCGGATATGTCGCAGACGTATATCTATTACGCGTCCGATAGGCTCGACTACTACAAGAAGTATGTCAATCCTTCCGAGGCCGATCGCATGGTGCTGGCAGACGCAACGGTCGATTTGTACTCTGCATGGCACGGTGACCGTATCGATCCCGATAACGTTGCGGAAAGTATCAAGGGCAAGTCGGCAGATAATGGCAACGAGGCCGGAAAGAAGGTCAATATCGCCGATGTTGCCGGCGAGCATGTGCAGATTGATTCGTATCTGAGCTATACGCTTGGCGGCTCGGATCCTTCGGTGACGGCGGGCGAGATGTGCAAGGCCATGGGCGAAAAGCTCCCCAAGGCGCTCGAGGGTAGCAATGCCGATGATATGGGCCTGTTTGTGACGCCGGCGAGCCAGTACAACAAACTGCGCCAGATGATGGGCGAGGAGCCGGTGAACATTGGCCGCGACCAGTACTTGCTTACGTGCGATATGGGCGGCGAGTTGGGCGACCTGTACACCAAGTACATGGCTGGGGGCCATACCCTCACCTTGGGCGGACATGAGCTCAAGCCCGCAGCCGATAAGTCGGACGAGGACACGGCTGCCATCGCCAACTCGGCACTCGGCAGCAATCCCGGTACCGTGGTCGTAGCCGACGAGCTGCTGTCCCAGCTTAACCTGCAGCCGTATTCCAGTAATCTGCTCGTTAACTACAAGCAGGGGATGGATGTGACCAAGGCAGACGAGAGCATTAAATACACCATGCTCGACAATCTGCTCGTTGACGGCAAGGAGCCGGGGTCGTGGGGAATCTTCATGACACGCTCCGAGATCTATACGCAGGCGGCGCAGATGAACGGCATGATTAGCTATCTAGCCATCTATATTGGCTTTGTACTGGTCGTTGCATGTGCGGCAATTCTGTCGATCCAGCAGCTCTCCAATGTGGCCGACGGAAGCCGCAGCTATCGCGTGCTGGCGCAGATCGGCTGTGACGACCGCCAGATTCGCCATTCGGTGATGGCGCAGCAAGCGGTGTTCTTCCTGTTCCCGCTGACAGTGGGTCTGGCGCACTCCTTTGTGGCGCTCAAGGTGATCATCGAGCTGGTGAGCACGTTTGGCAACATGAGCATCGGCGGCACGGTGGGCCTCACATGTGCGATTTTCCTGGCAGCCTATGGCGGCTATTTCCTGGTGACCTACCTCAAGAGCACCGGCATGGTGCGAGCCGCCATCGCCACCCGCTACAGCGAGTAGCAAGCGGGCAAAACCGTCGCAAAACCAACGCAAACAACCGCCGCGGAGGGAGTCGGCCCCCTTCCGCGGCGGTTTTTTTGTCTATCGGATGCCTCTCAGATGCAAGTGAGTAGACTTTTTTGGATCTGTCGAGCACACCACGACAAGTGCTCAATAAAACCGCAGGTCAGCGCTGTGGCGATTCGGGGTGTGCTCGGCCTCCTGCAAAAAGTCTACTCACTTGGTTTTGGCTGCTAGAAGACCGCCGTGAGGGAAGGCAACTTCCTCGCGGCGGTTGGCGTTCGCCCAGATAAAACCTGCCAAAATAAACCTGTCTCTTTTTGGCATGTCCCTTTTGGCGTGGCTGATTGCTTTGGGCTGTCTTGGAGAAAGCCCGTGAGGCGGCACACAGGCTAATCCTGCGTGTCGCCTCCGTACATGTAGACGATAAAGCCGTCGCCGGCGTCTTGGCTGTGATCCTCCAGGATGCGTTTCATGTTGAGGTGCTCGTAGAACTGCCAGTCAGAGTTGCAGTCGCTCATCAGGAAGAACTTGGTGCACCCGGCTTTGGCGAGTTCGGCGCGCGCAAGGTCGATGAGCTCGCGGCCGAGTCCCTTGCCCTGCCACTCGGGCACAATGATGATCAGGTTGAGCTGGCCCTGGGCATACTCGTTGCCCGTGGCGGCAAAGCGATCGGCCGTGGCCTTTTCGCGACTGTCGCCAAAGAGCGAGCCCTCGAGTTTGGCATCGGCGGTCTTTGCCATCTCGGTTGCCTGGGCGAACATCTCGTCGTAGCAGGGTACCCACGTGGGGTTGGTACGCGGCTTGCCGTCCTCGAAGATGCCGATGCAGCAGGCGGCGATAATGCGGCCCTCTGCCTCGGCAACGAGCGCGATAGGGGAGCGCTGCAGCTGCATGGCAATGTTGAAGCGCGCGCAGAAATCGGCAGCTTCGACGTCGCCGCGGTTGCGTAGCGTGTTGCACCACAGCCGGTTGTAGATGGCGGCGATACCATCCAGGTCGTCGAGCGTGGCGGCGCGCAGGGTTACGTTGTCAAGGCTCATGGAGGCTCCTTCCAAGTTGGGTCAGGCTATCTATGAGTGTGGCATGGCCGCAGGGGCGCCGCATCAACCATTCGGTAGACGACCCCCGATTCCACGGGGGCGGAGAGATAGTCATTGGGGACGTTCTTAAACGACTAGGCAAACAAGAACGTCCATTACAGTCGAAATTGTCAGCCCGGGACCGTCTCGGGCTA
>BREX01000002.1 GCA_023708985.1 Collinsella sp. | reverse complement strand
ATCAGGCCCTCGCGGCCTAGTCGCTATTTAGGGCGTCCAAGATTTGGGACGCAGTCCATTTTTCGCTCTGGTTTTGCATTCCTGGATAGATAGAAAAAGAAACCGCCTCCTCAAAAGAAAGCGGTTTCTTATAGTTCTATGTGAACGCGAGGTCTTTGACCCGGAGAGTCCGAGGTACTTGTTGGTAAGACCTTATTTAGGAGCGCGCAACCTTGCCGGACTTGAGGCAGGTGGAGCAAACGTTCATCTTGCGACGGTGACCATCGACGACGACGTAGACGCGCTGGATGTTGGGGCGGAACTTACGGTTGGTGACGCGGTGAGAGTGGCTGATGGAGCGACCGGCAACGGGGTGCTTACCGCAAACTTCGCAAACTTTGGACATAACTGACCCTCCTTGGGCGACAAACGAACATGTCGCGTTAACAAACAGTCCTGAACTATAGCACAGAAGTCGCTCCCTGTGCGCAATCTACACAGAGATATTCCTCTTTTGGCGATAGTGCTCACGCTACGGCCCTGGACGTAAATCCGATTTGCGTGCAGCAGAGGGGATTATGCCAGCTCGTGCGTGCGTTTTCAAGCTCGTCCCACAAATATATATAGGTTTATGGAGCGCCTGCGCCCGTTTACGGATTGCTCTGTATTTATGCTCGCAATTAAGCTCGAGGTTGGCTACACTATCCCTTGACCATTAAAGGGGTACGAGATACCCACATGGAATTACATTGCTGCCAAAGAGCAGCCCTTCCTGTGGGTGTCTGGTCCGCTTTGAGCGGTCGGGCATCTATTTTTTTGACTGTGTCAGCAGTCAAGACATGTGAGGAAGGAGATCGATGGGCACGACTTCCCCCAAGGCGGTCATCATGGACGAGACCGCCGTCAACCGAGCGATGACCCGCATCGCGCACGAGATCCTCGAGCGCAACGAGGGCTGTGAAGACCTCGCTCTGGTCGGTATCGTCACGCGCGGCGACCTTCTGGCAAAGAAGCTGGCCGAGGAGATCAAGGAGATCGAGGGCGTCGACGTTCCGCTCGGCAGCCTCGACATCAGCTTCTACCGCGATGACTACGCTACCAATTTCGCTCCCGCGATCCACGCTACCAACATTCCCTTCAGCGTCGACGGCAAGCGCGTTGTGCTGGTGGACGACATCCTGTATACGGGCCGTACTATCCGCGCCGCTCTGGATGCTGTCATGGACCTGGGCCGTCCGAGCCGCATCGAGCTGGCAGTTCTCGTTGACCGCGGTCACCGTGAGCTCCCCATCTCGCCGGACTTTGTCGGCAAGAACGTTCCCTCGTCGCATGAGGAGAACGTGCACCTATATATGAAGGAAGTCGACGGCCACACCGCCGTCGAGATTAACGACGTCGCGCCGGGTTCCCACGTGGGCTCCGCGCCGCTGGGAGGTGAGTAGTACCGTGGCGTTCAACCATAAGCACCTGATCGACATTACCGAGTACTCCGAAGAGGACATCAAGCTCATCCTCGAGACCGCCAAGGCGTTCTCTGAGGTCAACGAGCGTGCGATCAAGAAGGTCCCCACGCTCAAGGGCAAGACCATCGTCAACATGTTCAACGAGCCCTCGACGCGCACCCGCAGCTCCTTCGAACTCGCCGAGAAGCGTCTTTCGGCCGACAGCCTCAACTTTGGCGGCTCCTCGACCTCCACGGTCAAGGGCGAGAGCCTCGTCGACACCGTCGAGACCCTCAACGCCTACAAGATTGATTGCATCGTCGTTCGCGATAAGCACGCCGGTGCTCCCTACATCGTCACGCAGAACTCGCCCGCGAGCGTCATCTGCGCCGGCGACGGCAAGCACAACCACCCCACGCAGGCCCTGCTCGACCTGTACACCATCTGGGAGCACAAGGGTGACTTCCACGGTCTGAAGGTCGCCGTCGTCGGCGATATCGCGCACTCCCGCGTGTGCGGCTCGCTGATCCCCGCACTTAAGATCATGGGCTGCGAGACCTACGCCGTCGCCCCCGGCACGCTGCTGCCGCCGGCGCCCGAGGTCCTGGGCTGCGACCACGTGACGAGCGACCTCGATTCCGTCCTGCCCGAGCTGGACGTCGTCTACATGTTGCGCGTGCAGCAGGAGCGCCTCGAGGGCGCACCGTTCCCCACGATTCGTGAGTACCACAAGCTCTTCGGTCTGACCAAGGACCGCGAGAAGCTCATGAAGCCCGATGCGATTATCTGCCACCCGGGCCCCATCAACCGCGGCGTTGAGTTCGACTCCTATATGGCCGACCACCCGCAACGCTCCGTCATCCTGGAGCAGGTCTACGCCGGTATCTGCGTGCGTATGGCTATTCTGTATCTGCTGCTTGGAGGTGCCGATAATGGCCTTGCTTCTTAAGAATGCCCACGTCGTCGATCCGTCCGTCGAGCTTGACGGTGTCGTTGACGTCCTGATTGACGGCGACAAGATCGCCGAGGTCGGCGAGAACCTCGCCGCCGAGGGAGCCGAGGTCCGCGACCTTTCCGGCAAGTATCTCGTCCCCGGCCTGGTGGATATGCACGTGCATCTGCGCGAGCCTGGCTACGAGGTCAAAGAGGACATCGAGAGCGGCACCCGCGCTGCTGCCAAGGGCGGCTTCACCGGCGTGTGCGCCATGCCCAACACCGATCCCGTCACCGATAACGGCACCGTCGTGGAGTTCGTCAAGTCCCGCGCTGCCGAGGTCGGCCACTGCCGCGTCTATCCGTCGGGCGCCATGACCCGCGGTCTTAAGGGCGAGGCTATGTCCGAGATGGGCGATATGGTCGCCCACGGCGCCGTCGCCTTCACCGACGACGGTCGCGGCGTGCAGGGCGCGGGCATGCTCCGTCGCTGCATGGACTACGGCAAGATGTTCGGCAAGGTCTTCATGAGCCATTGCCAGGACGAGGACCTGGTCGGTCACGGCCAGATCAACGAGGGCAAGGTCTCGACCCGTCTGGCTCTCGAGGGCTGGCCGGCTGCCGGCGAGGAGCTCCAGATCGCCCGCGACATCGAGATTGCCAAGCTGACCGGCGCCAAGCTGCACATTCAGCACATCTCCACCGCCCATGGCCTGGAGCTCGTGCGTGCCGGCAAGGCCGCTGGCGTTCAGGTTACCTGCGAGGCCACGCCGCATCACATGTTCCTGACCGAGAACGACCTGGACGAGACCTACAACACCTCGCTCAAGGTCAACCCGCCGTTGCGTACTGCTGAAGATGCCGAGGCCATCCGCCAGGGCGTCATCGATGGCACCGTCGACGCTATCGTTACCGACCACGCTCCCCACACCCCGTGGGAGAAGGCCCGCGAGTTCGAGCTCGCGCCCTTTGGAATGATTGGCCTCGAGACTTCGCTGTCGCTCGTGCTCACTGAGCTGGTCAACACGGGCAAGATGAGCGTGAGCCGCATGGTCGAGCTCATGGCCATCAAGCCGCGTGAGATTCTGGGCCTCGATCAGGTTCAGGTCAAGGCGGGCTCTGTCGCCGACCTGACCGTGTTCGACCCCTCCGCAACCTGGACGGTTGGCGAGGACGGTTACGAGTCGCGCGCCGAGAACTCCGGTTTTGCCGGCCGCACGCTCACCGGTCGTGCCACCGATGTATTTGTCGGTGGCAAGCAGACGCTCGCCGACGGCTGCATCTGCTAGCATAGCCTTATCGCTTTTGTGCGCGGCGCCCTTGCGGTGCCGCGCTTTCTGTTCGTTTAGACCATGCAACCGCATGGGGGATTGGAGTGTCTATGCCCACACCTTCCACTGCACGCATGCACGACTTCGAGGTCGTCTCGAACCGGGAGATCGCCGACGGCATCTTCTCGCTCGTAATCTCGGCCCCCAAGCTTGCAAGTGCGCTCAAGCCCGGTCAGTTTGTGAACATTGCCGTGCCCGGCGATGCCTCCTCGCTGCTTCGCGTGCCCCTGAGCTTCTATCGCGCCGACGCCGAGGCCGGCACCGTCGAGCTGTGGTACGCCGTCGTGGGCGACGATACCCGCCGTTTGTCTCAGATGGGCCCTGGCTCCACCTCTAACCTGTTGGGCCCCGGTGGCCGTGGCTGGATGGTACCCGAGGGCACCAGGAAGGCACTGCTCGTCGCCGGTGGCATCGGCGTTCCGCCTGTGCTGTGTCTTGCCGGCATGCTTGCCGAGCAGGGTGTTGATGTGGACGTGTGCCTGGGCTTTGGCACCGCTTCCAAAGTCGTGGGTGTCGATGAGTTCCGTGCGCTGGGCGCCACGGTTAACGTGTGCACCGACGACGGTTCGCTCGGCACGCACGGTTTTTGCACCGATCCGGCAGCCGAGCTGCTTGGAGAGGGCGGCTACGACTACGTCGCCAGCTGCGGCCCCGCCGTCATGATGAAGAAGGTCGCCGCCGCTGCCGCCGAGGCCGGTGTGTACTGCGAGGTGTCGCTCGAGCGCATGATGAGCTGTGGCTTTGGCGCCTGCAACACCTGCAATGTCGAGACGGTTGACGGTATGAAGGGTGCTTGTATGTGCGGCCCCGTGTTCGATGCTTCCAAGGTGGTGGTCTTCTAGTGGGTACCGTGAACATGGCCGTCGATTTCGGCGGCGTCAAGATGCAGAACCCCATTAACACCGCAGCCGGTACCTTTGGCTACGGTTGGCAGTTCCAGAACTTCTTTGATGTTTCCCAGCTGGGCGCCATCACCACCAAGGGTTGCGCTGCCGAGCCCTGGCCCGGCAATCCCGCGCCCCGCATGGCCGAAATTCCCGGCGGTATGATCAACTCCGTGGGTCTTCAGAACCCCGGCGTGGCCGCCTTTGCCCGCGAGTCCGGTCCGTGGCTCGAACAGCTGTCCAAGGACGGCTGCCAGGTCATCTGTCAGGTTGCCGGTCACTCCGTTGACGAGTTTGTCCGCGCACTCGAGATGTATGTCGAGCTATGCCCCTGGGCTGCCGGCTACGAGATCAACGTGAGCTGCCCCAACATCGCCGCCGGCGGTGCCGCCATGGGCTCCACGCCCGAGGGCGCCTCTTCCGTCATGGCCGCCTGCCGCAAGGTGACTGATAAGCCGCTGTTCGTGAAGATGGCGCCGGTCAACGTCGCTGAGATCGCCAAGGCCCTCGAGGCTGCCGGCGCCGACGGCCTTTCGGTCATCAACTCCATCCAGGGCATGGCCATCGACGTCCATACCCGCAAGTCCCGCGTGGCCAAGCCCAAGGGCGGCCTTTCGGGCCCGCTGTGCCACCACATCGCCGTGCGCATGGTCTGGGAGGTTGCCCAGGCCGTCGATATCCCCATCAACGGTGTCGGCGGTGTCATGACTGGCGAGGATGCGGCTGAGTTTATCCTGGCCGGCGCCACCTGCGTGTCGGTCGGCATGGCCAACTTCGTCGATCCGTGTGCTTCGCTTAAGATCGCGCATGAGCTCGAGGCCTGGGCCGAGTCCCAGGGCGTAAAGGACATCAACGAGCTGGTGGGTGCTTTCGAATGCTAGAGAATGATGCCCGCGACCGTGTTATCGTCGCCCTCGACTGCGACCGTGAGCGTGCGCTCGAGCTCGCCCACGAGCTTTCTGGTCATGCTGCTTGGCTCAAGGTGGGTATGACGCTCTATTACGCCGAGGGTCCCCAGATCGTCAAGACGTTCAAGGACCTGGGCTTTAAGGTCTTCCTCGATCTTAAGTTCCATGACATTCCGCATCAGGTGCGCGGCGCTGCCCGCTCGGCCTCGCTTGCCGGTGCCGATCTGCTTTCGGTCCACGGCCTGGGCTCGGGTGCTATGCTCGCTGCCTGCCGCGAGGGTGCCGAGGAGGCGCGTGAGGACCGCGCAAAGCTCGTCGCCATCACCGTGCTCACGAGCATGAATCAGGATGCCTTGAGCGAGATCGGCGTCGAGTCTCCCGTGGCCGAGGAGGCCGCCCGCTTGGCAAAGCTTGCTCAGGCCAACGGCATCGATGGCATCGTGTGCTCACCGATGGAGGCTCACGACATGCGTGAGCTGCTGGGTCCTGATGCCCTGATCGTGACTCCGGGTGTGCGTCCGGTGGGTGCCGCCCTTGGTGACCAGTCCCGCGTGGCGACGCCTTCCCAGGCTATCGAGCGTGGCGCAAGCCACATTGTGGTGGGCCGTCCCATCACCGGTGCCGACGATCCGGTTGCCGCCTTTGACGCCATCGTCGCCGAGCTGGTCGAAAACGTCGCGTAAAAGATTCCCCTAAGTCACCACTTTTGGGTCTCATTAGCACAAAATAGCCCCTGTGCCTGCGTAAACTTTCCCATCCTTTGTGTGGAATCGCAGGTCAGGGGCTTAACTTTGGGCGCAG
Source organism: Collinsella sp. (assembly GCA_023708985.1). Taxonomy (GTDB): domain Bacteria; phylum Actinomycetota; class Coriobacteriia; order Coriobacteriales; family Coriobacteriaceae; genus Collinsella. The sequence goes on along the minus strand of BREX01000002.1, from coordinate 164,487 downwards.
TATATTGCACTTTTTGCGGGTATCGTCTAACCTATGGAGCCGCGATTAGGCTTTTTGTGCGTTCTACGTGCTAAAATGCCAATTATTGAATCAGATATAACCCAACTATTTGGAGGTACGAATGGCACTCCCTCAGCTTACCGACGAGCAGCGCAAGCAGGCTCTTGAGAAGGCTGCTGCCGCACGTCACGCCCGCGCTGAGCTTCGCGAGCAGATCAAGAAGGGCGAGAAGTCCCTCGAGTCCGTGCTCAACTCCGATGACCCCATCGCTTCCCGCATGAAGGTTTCCACCCTCATCGAGTCTCTCCCCGGTTATGGCAAGGCCAAGGCCGCCAAGATCATGGAGGAGCTCGGTATCTCCGCTACTCGTCGCGTCCAGGGCCTCGGTGTCCGTCAGCGCGAGCAGCTCCTCGAGCAGCTGACCAAATAAGTGAGCGCTCAGGATTCCAAGCTCTTTGTGATTTCTGGACCGTCAGGCGCAGGCAAGGGTACGCTCGTCACTCGTGTGCGCGAGCGCCGCTCGAACCTGGGTCTGACGGTTTCGGCTACCACGCGAGCACCACGCAAAGGTGAGGTCGACGGCGTCAACTACTTTTTTCTGACGCGCGAGGAGTTCGACCGCCGCGTGGCAAACGATGAGTTTGTCGAGTGGGCCGAGGTTCACGGCAACTGCTATGGCACGCTGGTGAGCGAGGTCCAGTCTAAGCTCGCCTCGGGCTCGTCTCTGATTTTGGAGATCGATGTCCAGGGCGCCCTGCAGGTGAAGGAGCGTTTCCCCGAGGCCGTGCTGATCTTTATCAAGCCGCCTTCGCTTGAGGTGCTCCGCGAGCGTCTAGTCGGTCGCGGTACCGAGACGCCCGAGACGATTGAGCTGCGTATGGCAAACGCCGCCGATGAGCTTGCCCTTGCCGACCGCTACGACGACGTCGTGGTGAATGACGATCTCGACCGCGCGACCGATGAGCTCGTTCGCGTTCTCGATATGCATGAAAGGATCTGAGGTCCGTGTCCGTTGTAAAGCCTTGCATTGACGATCTTCTGGAGAAGACCGATCACAACCGCTTCCTGCTCGCTTCGCTTGCCTCCAAGCGCGCCTGCGACATCAATAGCATGCTGCGTGGCCAGCACAACCGCGTGCTTGCCGTCCAGGATGTCGATGACATCACCATCGGGCTTTCCGGTGCCGATACCATCTCGATGGCTATGGACGAGATTGTCGACGGCGACATCTCTTACGACGAGGCCCGTTACGAGAAGGCGCTCGGCCACAAGGTTGCTGAAGCCTAAATGGCGGCTCGCGTCTGCCTAGTCCACTATCACGAGGTTGGGCTGAAGGGCAAGAACCGCGCACATTTTGAGCATATCCTCATGGATAACATCAAGGCGGCCTTGGCCGCCTTTTCCGTGAATGCCGTGTCTCGAATTTCCGGTTATATCCTCGTGACCTTTAACGAGCATCAGGCCGACGAGGCGGCGCGTGTCATCCGCACCGTCCCCGGCGTTGCCCGTGTGTCTTTGGCGTATCACACCAACCGCGACCCGCAGGAGTACTGCGCCGCCGCTGTGAAGGCGCTGCGCGAGTTTGGTTCCTTTGATTCGTTTAAGGTGCACGCCAAGCGCTCCAATACCGACTATGAGCTCACCTCGATCGATATCAATCGTCAGGTGGGCGAGGTGCTATGTGAGGCCTTTCCCGATAAAAAGGTTCAAATGCACGACCCCGATGCGATGGTGCACGTACTGGTGGTCCAGGGTAGCGTTTATGTGTACGCGCGCTCCGAGCGCGGCGTGGGCGGTCTGCCGGTGGGTTCTGCCGGCAAGGTCGTGACGCTGCTGTCGTCGGGTATCGATTCTCCGGTGGCGACTTGGATGCTCGCGCGTCGCGGCGCGGTCTGCGTGCCGGTGCATTTTTCCGGTCGTCCGCAGACGCCCGATACGAGCGAGTATTTGGTGCAGGATATCATCCGTGCGCTTGAGCCGGGTGTCCAGATCGGCCGCCTGTACGTGGTGCCGTTTGGCGACTGCCAGCGTGAGATTTCGGTCACCTGTCCCAGTAACCTGCGCGTGATCATGTATCGCCGCATTATGTATTCGGTTGCCGAGCACATTGCACACATTGAGGGTGCCAGGGCCATCGTTACGGGCGAATCGCTTGGGCAGGTTGCCTCCCAAACGCTTGAGAACATCATGGCCGTCAACGAAGCCGTGAAGATTCCCGTGTTCCGTCCTCTCATCGGTTCGGACAAACAGGAGATCATCGCACGCGCCGAGGAGATCGGTACGTTCGATATCTCGACTGAGGCCGCTCCCGACTGCTGCACGCTGTTTATGCCGCGCCGTCCCGAGACGCACGCTAAACTCGATGCCGTGCATGAGGCCTGGGAACTGTTTGATCACGAGGAGATGATTGAGCGTCTGCTCAAGCAGACCGAGTACATCGACTTCGAGAGCAACACGTATAAGGCCCCTAAGACCTTAAAACGCAAACATTCTGAGCTTGCTCCGCGTGAGATTTACCAAGATCACGAGTAAATTTGTGCATAGTCCGACGATGCGCCTGCATCGTCAGTCTATTGCTATCTGGGCATTTTGCGGCTAAGTGTTCATTTGCTGACGTGTGCCTGAATAAATGGACATTATTTCGCAAGGTTTTGGTCAGCTTTTGGTTTGACCGCGAAAACCGGTTTTGGGGCGTGGCTGTTGCGGAGCTCCTTTCCTGACACGATGGTGTTGGGAGGTTTTGCTATGGCGCAGCGCGAACAACACGAACGAGTCAAAAAGATGGACCGCTGGGCGGGCAAACTGCTCGGTCATAAGGCAGTGGTGATGGCGATACTGGTCGTCATTGCGATGGCGAGTGGGCTGGCGATGGCGAACCTTGGCGGCGGTGCCGGCGGTGTGTCGTTTGAGCGCACTGATGGTTCGGGCACGTTAGTGGAGCCGGGATCCGGCGATGCTTCGAGCGGAAAGACATCCGAAGGCTCTTCGCCTAAGGCGTCTGCCGCGGCAGAGGTCTATGTCGATGTTGATGGCGCCGTGGTGTCACCCGGTGTATATCGCCTCAAAGACGGGGCGCGGGTGGCTCAGGCGATTGATGCCGCCGGCGGGCTGGCGCCCGAAGCAGACGTTACGGGGCTTAATCGTGCATCCAAGGTCACTGATGGACAAAAAATTCACGTTCCAACGGTAGGGGAGCAGCAGGCGTCCATTGCGGAAGCCGGTGTTGATGGTGGGACTTCCGCATCATCAGGCGTCGGTGGCGCAACAGGCCTAGTAAACATTAATACGGCAAGCTCGGCAGAGCTGCAGACGCTCTCGGGAATCGGTCCCTCAATGGCACAGTCGATTATCGATGAGCGGACAAAGAACGGTGCTTTTGCCTCGGTTGACGATCTGATGCGTGTGTCGGGAATCGGCGAGAAGAAGCTTGCCAAAATCAAAGATTGCATCTGCGTATGAGTGCGATCGAGCGCGAGCATGTGATGCCTCCGCGGCCCCTGATTCCGTGGACGATGGCCCTGTGTGCCGGTATGTGCATGAGCTGTGTCTTGGTGCTCAACATGGCCGCTGATGCGCTGCTGAGGGAGCGGGCGCCGGCGGTCGGGCCGCTATGGGCCATTCCCGTTGCGTCGGCGGTATTCGTTGTGCTGGTTCAATCTTGTGCGTGGCTTGCCCCTTTGAAGCGGTGGCTGTATGCCGCGTCCGTTGGCCTCGTAGCGGGTGCGGTCGTCTCGGCGTGGTGGGCCGTGGGTGTGCTCAGTGCCGCGAAGACGCTCGACGGTCGAGCGGCAAGCAGTCTCGAGTTTGTCGTGCAGGGTGACCCATCCATAAACGACGACGTGTATTCCTATACCTGCGAGGCACGCGCGGACGGTAAGAACTTGGCAACGGTTCGCCTATCGTGTGATCGTGAGCTCAAGGTCGGGGCGCACGTGCGTGTTATCGGTCGCGTTTCGCGTTTTGAGAACGATGCATATGGACGATCGCGCGTGCTCCGAGGCGAGGTGCGCAAGGTTAAAGCCGTTCGGATTTTATCGGTCGATGAGGGTTCTCCGGGGCCGCTGCTTCGACTGCGAAATGAGCTGCTTGCGTCCATCTCGCCTGCGACCGACCCGGCGCGTGCGCTCATAGCTGGAGTCGTCTGCGGTCGTTCGGCCGAGCTGCGCGCCCAGCCGGCGAGCGACTGGTTTTCGGTGACGGGAACGGCGCATCTTATCGCCGTCTCGGGCAGCCATTTGGCTATCGTGGGGTTTGTAATCGAGGGTGTATTGCAAAAGACTCGGTGCTCACGTGGTCTTCAGCGGGCGATATTGGCGATAACGCTTGTGGGCTACGCTGCCTTTACGGGCGCGTCTCCCTCGGCTGTGCGCGCGTGCTGCATGGTGTTCGCGACGCTTGTCGTAAACGGCGCGGGGCGTCGCCGGCACGGCCTTTCGGCGCTCTTCGCAACCATGTCCATCTTTGTGCTGCTGCGGCCGACGGTGCTGTTTGAGATGGGCTTTCAGCTTTCATGTGCCAGCGTCTTAGCCATTCTGTGCTTTTGCTCTTATGCGACCTACGCTTTGGGTGAGCTGGGCTTGCCATCGGGCGTTGCCGGCATGCTTTCCGTCACGCTGTGCTCGCAACTGGCGACACTTCCCATTACCGTTCCTGCCTTCGGTACATTCTCGCTCATTGCTCCGTTGGCAAATGCGGTCATCGGTCCGGTGGTGAGCGTTCTGCTCGCTGTGTCGATCGTGCTGGCTCCCTTTTCGCTCGTGGGACCGTTGCGGACTTGGGCGCTCGTTGTGCCCATGATTGCCGCCCGTTGCGCGCTGTTCTTCGAGCAGCTGTTTGCCGCCGTGCCGGGTGCATACGTGAGCGTGCCGCCCGATAGCATGTGGATTTACCTAGTGCCGTGTTTTCTGGCGGTTCTGCTGGTCTGGTGGCCGCGTCCCCGTGCACGTCCTATGGCGGTGGGGCTTGCATGCCTGATGCTCTTGGCTGCGATTCCGTACGTCTATTGGGATCGATTCGCTCCGCCTTCGGTGACGGTGCTCGATGTGGGCCAGGCCGATGCGATTCTTATCCGCCAAGGCGGCGCAGTAGCTCTCGTCGACTGCGGGCTCGACGAGCGTGTGGTTGCGGCGTTGGTTCGCAATAACGTGCATCATATCGATGCCGTTTTTGTGACGCATTGGGATGAGGACCACTGGGGTGGTTTGCCTGCCGTGCTCGAACAGTTTTCGGTCGGAACGATTGCCGTGGCGGCGGATGCGCTGGAGGATGCTCCTGCCGAGGTATTGAACCGACCTGGCGTGGAGTATCGGCAGGTGCGCCGTGGGGATACGGTCGACATCGGCTCATTTTGCGCCCGCGTGATGTGGCCATTCGAGTTCGTGGATGGCGAGGGAAATGAGGACTCGCTTGTCCTGCTGCTCTCTTATGTTCAGGAAGGCAAGGGCCTGCGAATACTTCTCACCGGTGATGCCGAGCTCGACCAAGAGCGGGAATTCGTGCAGGAGGTGGGGGATATCGATGTCCTTAAACTTGGGCATCATGGCTCCAAGGTTTCAGTCGATGGCGAGTTGCTGGACGTCCTGAAGCCCGAGCTTTCCCTCGCAAGCGCCGGTGAGGGGAATCGATACGGCCATCCGTCCGATGCCTGCATCGATGCCGTTAAGGAAGCGGGCGGCGTTTTCGCGTGCACTATCGAACACGGCGACATTACCGTCACACCGACTGCGAATGGCTTTGCGATGCGATGCCAGCGACCGTGACGACGTCGTTGGCGTGTGGTGGGCCCCTGGGCTAGAATGGCACGGAACGAATACGAAGGCCTGCGGGAGGGGAGCGCAATGTCCGAAACCGGTTTGCTGCCGGCATATCTGATTGTCGGTACCGACGGAGTTAAGCGCGACCACGCCGTCTCGCGTATGAAAGCGCGTCTGGAAAAATCGGGTATGGTCGAGTTCAACCTCGACGAGCGCGACATGACCAAGGACCCCGATATCGAGTCCATTATCGGATCGCTTAACACCTTTCCGATGGGCAGCGAGTTTCGTCTGGTAATCCTCGATGGCTGCTCAAAGCTCGCCAAGGCGGTCTCGGAGCCGCTCGTTGGGTATCTGGCGAGTCCCAGCCCAACAACGGTCTGCCTCATCATCGCCGACTCACTTGCCAAGAATACGCGCCTGTATAAGGCAATCGCCAAGATCGACAAGAAGGCTATCGTCGATTGCTCGGGTACCAAGCGCTGGGAACTGCCGCGCCGTGTTCAGCAGATGGCGACGCAGCGCGGTAAGTCGATTTCGACGGCGGCCGCCGAGGAGCTCGTCTCGCGTTCGGGTGAAAACACGCGCATGCTCGATAACGACTTGGCTAAGCTTGCCCAGATGGTCGAGTCGCCTCAGATTGAACTTGCCGATGTTGAGCGCTGGATTGTTCGTACGGCCGAGGTTCAACCCTGGGACTTCCTCAACGCCGTCTCGGCTCGCGATATGCGGCGTTCGCTCGAGCTCTTTAAGCTCCTGCCCTCCAAGAGCTACGTGTGGACTTACACATTGCTGTGCGGTCGCATTCGCGAGCTTATCGTCGCCAAGGCGCTCGACGCGCGTGGGCAGGGTCGCGAGCTGGCCGCAACGCTCAAGCTCCAGTCCTGGCAGGTCAAGAATCACCTTACCTGGGCGCGTCGTTTTTCGATGACCGAGCTCATCGCAGCGCTCGAGGGTGCGGTCGATGTGGAGCTCGCGCTCAAGGGTTCGGCCGATTCTCAGACGGCGCTTTTGCTCTGGATTACGAACATCTTGAGAAAATCGTGATGATACCTGCCTATTTGACAAATTCGTTCTATCCCTTTGAGAGGGAGCGTGCTATAGTAGGCGCTTGCATGACCTCACCGTGTCTCAGAGGTGTCATACATTTTTTGCAAGGAACTCGAAAGGAACTCCAGAAGTGGCAAACATCAAGTCTCAGAAGAAGCGTATCCGCACCAATGAGGCAGCTCGCATGCGTAACAAGGCTGTCAAGTCCGAGCTCAAGACGCTGACCAAGCACGTCCAGTCCGCCGTCGCCGAGGGCGACGCCGAGAAGGCCCAGGCTGCCCTCAAGACCGTCACCAAGCGTCTCGACATGGCTGCCGCCAAGCATGTTATCCACAAGAACCAGGCTTCCAACCGCAAGTCCGGTCTTGCCAAGCTCGTGAACAGCATCAACGCCTAAGTTGTAAATTTCACACCACACAGATTACGCGCATAAATGGAGCCTGTTTTATGGAACAGGCTCCATTTTTTGTACCGCTCGGGTAAGATAGTCCGCATGAATACTTCAATTGACATTTCCCACATCCGCAACTTCTCGATCGTTGCGCACATCGACCATGGCAAGTCCACGATCAGTGACCGCATCCTCGAGCTCACCCATACCGTCGACGAACGCGACATGGAGTCGCAGCTGCTCGACACCATGGATATCGAGCGCGAGCGCGGCATTACGATCAAGTCCAATGCCGTCCGCGTTTCCTATGACGCCGACGATGGTGAGACGTATCAGTTCAATCTGATCGATACGCCGGGCCACGTTGACTTTACCTACGAGGTCTCGCGTTCTCTGGCCGCCTGCGAGGGCGCGGTGCTCGTCGTCGATGCCACCCAGGGTGTCGAGGCACAGACCGTCTCCAACGCGACGCTCGCCATGAACGCCAATCTGGACATTGTGCCGGCCATCAACAAGATCGACCTGCCCTCAGCCCATCCCGATGAGGTTAAGACCGAGATCGAGGATGACCTGGCGATCCCTGCCGATGATGCCGTGTGCGTCTCGGGCAAGACCGGCGAGGGCATTCACGATCTGCTGGAGTCGATTGTCTTTTTGATTTCGCCGCCTAAGGGCGATGCAAACGCTCCGCTCAAAGCGCTCATTTTGGATTCGTACTTTGACGAGTATCGCGGTGTGGTGGCTACGGTGCGCGTCTTCGATGGTTCCATCAAAAAGGGCGATACCCTGCTTATGATGCAAGCCAAGGGCGACTTTTTGGTCGACGGCGTGGGCGTCAAGCGTCCTGCCGAGACCCCGGTCGACGCGCTGACGGTCGGTGAGGTCGGATATGTGGTCACGGGCTTGAAGGATCCCGAGGCCGTTCGCGTGGGCGATACCCTTACGTGGGCGTCGAACCCCTGCCCCGAGCCGCTTCCCGGTTATCGCGAGGCCAAGCCCATGGTCTATACGGGCCTGTTCCCGATCGACAACAAGGACTACGAGAACCTGCGTGACGCGCTCGATAAACTGCACGTCAACGACCCGTCGTTGGTGTGGGAGCCCGAGACCTCGGTGGCGCTTGGCTTTGGCTTTCGCGTGGGCTTCCTGGGCCTGCTGCACATGGAAGTCGTCAAGGAACGCCTGGAGCGCGAGTTCAACCTGGACCTCATTGCCACGAGTCCCTCGGTCGACTATCACGTCTACAAGACCGACGGCGAAATGATCGATGTCCGCAGTCCGCAGGACCTTCCCGAGGCCACACGCATCGATCGTATCGAGGAACCCTACCTCAAGGCAAAGATCATCTGCCCGCCTGAGTACACGGGTGCCGTCATGCAGCTCGCCATCGAGCACCGCGGCGTCACAACCGACATGATCCACCTGACGAGCAAATCGGTCGAGATGCGCTTCGATATGCCGCTCGCCGAGCTCATCTTGGACTTCTTCGATCAGCTCAAGAGCCGCACCAAGGGCTATGCCTCGCTCGACTACGAGTTCAACGAGTACCGTCCCTCCGAGCTCGTGAAGCTCGATATTTTGCTTTCGGGCGACGAGGTGGACGCGCTTTCGTTTATCGTCCATAAGGACAAGGCATATGGCCTGGCCCGTGGCCTGTGCGACAAGCTCAAGGAGATCATCCCGCGTCAGCTGTTCGAGGTGCCCATCCAGGGTGCTATCGGCAACAAGATCATCGCCCGTTCCACCGTCAAGGCGCGTCGCAAGGACGTTCTTGCTAAGTGCTACGGCGGCGATATCTCGCGTAAGCGCAAGCTGCTCGAGAAGCAGAAAGAGGGCAAGAAGCGTATGAAGGCCATCGGATCGGTCGAGGTCCCGCAGGAGGCGTTTATGGCGATCCTCAAGGTGGACGAGTAGGTCTATGGCTCTTTCCGAATATAGTCTGCGGCTGCTGGGTGCCTATGCCGAGCAGCCGTTCCTTATGGCTCCCATGGCGGGCGTGACCGACCCCGCCTATCGCATCATGTGTCGCCGCCGCGGTGCCAACCTTGCCTACAGCGAGATGGTGAGCGTGGCGGGTCTTGCCTATGCCAGCAACAAGACCTGGCGCCTGGTGCTACCGGCCGACGAGGAGCAGCAGATTTGCGTGCAGCTCTTTGGCTCCAAGCCCGAGCAGTTTGCGAGCGCCGTCGCCGCCGTTGAGGAGCGCGTTGGCGATCGCCTGTCGCTCATCGATATCAATATGGCATGCCCCGCCCGCAAGGTTGTCACCAAGGGCGAGGGTTCGGCGCTCATGCGCACGCCCGACCTGGCGGAGAAGATCGTCGAGGCCACGGTGGGCGCGGCGCACGTGCCCGTGACCGTCAAGATTCGCAAGGGCTTTTATGCCGAGGACCGTAATGCCGCGACATTTGCCCAGATGCTTGAGAGTGCAGGGGCTGCCGCAGTCGCCGTGCATGGTCGTTGCGCCACGCAGCTCTACACGGGCCAGGCCGATTGGTCGGTCGTCGATGAGGTTGCCGACGCTGTCGAGATTCCCGTGATTGGTTCGGGCGATGTGTTCTCGGCCGAGGACGCTGCTGAGCATCTGCACGGCTCGGGTGCCAGCGCGGTGTTTATCGCGCGCGGCATCTACGGCAATCCGTGGGTGTTCGGCGATGCCCGAGCCCTTGCACTCGATGGCACGCCGGTTCCTTCTCGCTCCTCGGTCGAGCGCCTGGAGGCTCTGCGTGAGCACCTGACGTTGACGCACGAGCTTCTGCCGCTCATGTCGCGTGCTCGCACGTACGCAAGCTGGTACTTAAAGGGCATGCCCCATGCCGCCGCCTGGCGCGCTCAGGTGGTGCGTTGCTCTACGTACGAGGAGTTCATGTCGCTGGTCGAAGATATCGAGCGCGACGTGGTGGCCTGCGAGGCCGCGCTTGCCGCCGGCGAGTCGGTGCCCGCTCATCCGCTGGAGGCTTAAGGGTGGCCGTTACCGCGCTGTACGTGCACGTGCCGTTTTGCGCTCAAAAATGCCGCTATTGCGACTTTGACTCGCGCAGCTTTGCTCTGTGTGATTTGGATGCTGCGCTCGATTCCTATTTTGAGCAGCTGTATGCGCGCCTCGATTCCTTTGGCGACGCCGGGGCGCTTGCGCAGGTCCGCACGGTCTATATTGGCGGCGGCACGCCCTCACTGGCTGGGGAGCGCCTGGTGAAACTTGCCCGTCGTATCTCCATGTGGTGCAAGCCCGTTGAATTTACTTGCGAAGCCAATCCTGAGTCGCTGACCGTCGAGCTCGCCACCGCGCTTGCCGAGGCGGGTGTCACGCGCATCTCTCTGGGCGTGCAAACCCTCGACAATACCGAGCTGGCTGCTATTGGCCGCATTCACGATGCTAATCGGGCACTTGCGGCTATCGCGACGGTGAAGGAAGTTGGCCTCGATGTGTCGTGCGACCTGATGTGCGGCCTTCCCGGGCAGACGGCCGCAAGCTGGCGGAGCACGCTCGATGGCGTGCTGGCGGCGGCGCCGCATCATGTGTCGATCTACCCGCTCACGCTTGAGGAGGGGACGCCCCTTTATCGCATGGCGTGCCGTGACGAGTCGCTCGAGCCCGATGAGGATTTTCAGGCTTCGTGCATGGACGCGGGGCGTGAGCGCCTGGGTGCGGCCGGCTATCATCCGTATGAGGTGGCGAGCTACGCGCTCGACGGCCATGAGTGCGCCCATAACATTGCCTACTGGACCGGACAGGGCTACCTGGGCCTGGGTCGTTCTGCCGCGGGCATGCTCGACGACGAGGATTTCGACCGTCTTGCAGGTTTGTTCCCCGGCGTGTCTTCTCGAGGCGATGCGTACCGCGTGCGTCTGGTGCAACGTGACGATGACGCGACGGCGTTCGAGGCCGAATATCTGTCGCAGCGCGAGGCTGTCGCCGAAGACTTGATGCTCGCTTGTCGCATGACGCGCGGTGTTGCGTCCGACCTGTTGGCTCGTGCAGCTTGCGTCATCCCAACGGGCGAGCTGGCAGCTGCCTGCGATCGTGCGCTCGAATTGGGTCTTGCCACTTGGGTGCCCGAGACGCTCGGGATTCATGAGGGACCCTTCACCTCGGCAGATGTCATCGCGGGCCATGTTCGTGCTCGTCTGGCGCCGACCCATCTGGGCTGGCTCGATGGAAATGTTCTGTTCGAGCTGTTTTGGGATCTAGCTTAGGCCGCTCGGGTAGAATTACCGGAATATATACGCTGCTGTGAGCAGGAGGTTGCCGCGCATGGCGACGATGAACGAAAAAGATTACTACGAGATTCTGGGTGTCTCCAAGGACGCCACCTCGCGTGATATTCAAAAGGCCTTCCAGCAAAAGGCCCGTAAGCTCCATCCGGACGTCAATAAAGAGCCGGATGCCGAGGAAAAGTTTAAAGAGGTTTCCGAGGCCTACGCCGTGCTTTCGGATGAGCAAAAACGTGCGCGCTACGACGCCATGCGTTCTGGCAATCCCTTTGCCGGTGCTCCTACGGCTTCGCCCTATGGTGGCGGCTACGCCGGCAGCACGGGCTATGGCAATCCCTTTGAGGGCGGCTTTCCCTTTGGTGGCGCCTGGGGCCAGCAGCGTCGCGGCCAGGCTGCCTACAATCCCGAGAACGGCGCCAACGTGGTCGTCGATATCAAACTCGACGCCAAGGAGGCCAAGGGCGGTGCCCGCAAGACCGTCCGCTACACGCGCTTCGATACCTGTAGCAACTGCGGCGGCTCGGGCTCCGTTTCGTCTGAGCATGCCCATACCTGCCCGAGCTGCGGTGGCCGCGGCCACATCGACGTCGACCTGTCCTTCCTGTTTGGTGCGGGCACGTTCCAGTCGGTCTGCCCCGAGTGCGGCGGTTCCGGTAGGGTCGTGGCCGACCCCTGCCCCGATTGCGGTGGCAGCGGGCGAACCCGTGTGACCTCCGAGCAGACGATTGAGTTTCCTGCCGGCACGCACGATGGCGACGAGGTCCGCATTAGCGGCATGGGCCATGCTGGCACTAACGGTGCCGCGGGCGGCGACCTGGTCGGCCGCGCCCATGTTGAGGCCGAGCGCTTGGAAGGCAAAGCTCGTACTGGCTTTTACCTGATGGGCATTGTGGCGCCGTTTTTGGTGCTGTCGGCCATCTCGGGCGTGTTCTCGGCCTTTGCCGTGATGTGCTTTATTCCGTTTACCATGGGCCTGTTCATGGTGCTTTCGGACGGTGTGCTTCATCGCAGCCTGCTGTGGTGGAAGCGCGGTGCGATGCAGTTTGCCAACGGTTTTGCCAACGGCTTCATGTTCGCGCTCGTGTCGGTTTGGTTCGCGAGCTGCTCGCAACGGGCCATGCTTTCGCCGTATCAAATGCAATAACATCAAACCCTTTGTTTGCGGTCGGCCCAGCTTGGGTATAGGACGCACTGTGACAATAATGAAAGTCGGAAGGATTCGGTCGTGTCGGAAAATAGGGATTACTACGAGGTGCTTGGCGTCGACAGGGATGCCGACGCGCGGACGATTAAGCGTGCGTTTTTAAAGAAGGCCCGTACCGTACATCCGGATGTTTCGGACGATCCCGAGGCCGAGGCCAAGTTCAAGGAGCTCAACGAGGCCTATTCCGTTCTTTCCGATGAGCAGAAGCGTGCTAACTACGACCGTTACGGCACTGCCGACGGTCCTGGTGGTTCGGGCTATGTCGACATCAACGATATCTTTGGTGGCATGGGCATGGACGACCTGTTCTCGTCGTTCTTTGGCGGTGGCGCCGGTGGTGGCGCCCGCAGCCGTCGTGAGCGTCGTCGCGGACGTGACATGGCCATCTCCCTTTCGGTGACGCTCGAGGAGGCGGCGCTCGGTTGCAAAAAGACGATCAGCTATGATCGCCTTGCTCCTTGCGAGGACTGCAACGGTACCGGTAGGGCCGAGGGTGCACAGGAAAAGCAGTGCAGTCGCTGCCACGGTACGGGCTACGTCACGACGGTTCAGCGATCGTTTTTGGGCCAGGTTCAGTCTTCCTCGCCTTGCCCCGACTGCCATGGCGAGGGCACGGTTATCGACCATCCCTGCGAGACCTGCGACGGTCAGGGCCGCACGCCTTCGCACGAAAAGATCGACATCGATATTCCCGCCGGCGTTTCGACCGGTCGCCAGCTGCGTGTGAGCGGCTTTGGCGAGGCCGGCCTTCGCGGCGAGCCTTCGGGCGACTTGATTGTCAACGTGCGCGTTGCCGACCATGAGCGCTTTAAGCGCAACAGTGACGACCTGTACCTGGTGAGCGATATCTCGATTGCGCAGGCTGCGCTCGGCTGCGAGATCGAGGTCGAGGGCATTATGCCCGACGAGGTCGTTAAGGTGACGGTTCCCGCCGGCGCCCAGTACGGCGACACCGTGAGCGTCAATAATTACGGCATGCCGCGCATTGGCGGTGGCGGTTCGCGTGGCCGCCTGATCGTGCAACTGCGCGTGGTCGTTCCCACCAATCTTTCCAATAAGCAACGCGAGCTGCTCCGTGCTTTTGCCGACGAGATGGGCGATGACGTCGCTTCCGGTAAGAAGTCGGTGACCGACCGTATTAAGAGTGCCCTCGACGATATCCTCGATTAAGGAGCCCGCGTGCTCGCACCCCATATTTCCGTCGTCAACCTCGGCTGCCGTGTCAACCGGGTTGAGTCTGACCGTATCACTGCCGATCTTATGCGCCTGGGCTTTGCTATTGTGGAGCCCCAGGATGCCGATTTGATCGTCATTAACACCTGTGCCGTTACGGGTGAGGCCGAGGCCAAGACCCGTAAGGCCGTCCGTCATGCGCTGGCCCATCCAAATGAGCCCTATGTGCTCGTGACCGGTTGCGTGGTCAATTTGCATCCCGAGGAGCTGCTGGAGCTCTCCGATCGCGTGATCGCCGAACCGTCCAAGATTGATGTCGCCGAGCGCGTCTGCGAGGTGCTGGGTGTCGAATCCGATAGCGTGCCCGCCTGCAGCGATGGCGACGTTGTCGATGCGCTCGGTCGTTCGCGGCTGGGCGTGAAGATCCAGGACGGCTGCAACCACCGTTGTACCTATTGCATCGTGTGGAAGGCCCGCGGCCCCGAGCGTTCCGTGCCCGTCGAGTCCGTGCTCGAACAGGTACGTGAAGCCCAGGAGGCCGGCGTGCCCGAGGTCGTGCTGACCGGCGTTAACCTGGGTGCCTATGACGGCAAGAGCGCGACCGACGAGCATGTCGAGATCGATGAGCTGCTCCAGGCCATCATGGAGCGCACCGAGATCGCCCACGTGCGTATCTCCTCGGTGGAGCCCATGGATATTTCCGAGCGCTTGCTCAAGGTGATGGCTCGCTATCCGAAGCGTATCGCGCCGTTTTTGCACCTGCCCGTGCAGTCTGGCTGCACTGCGACGCTGCATCGCATGGGTCGTCCCTATAGTGCCGAGGCCTTTGAGGATACGGTGCGCATGATTCGCACCAACTTGCCCCAGGCGTCTCTTTCGTGCGACGTTATCGTCGGTTTTCCTGGCGAGACGGACGAGGAGTTCGAGGAGTCGCTGGCGCTGTGCCGTCGCGTGGGCTTTTCGCGCATGCACGTGTTCCGCTATAGCAAGCGTCCCGGCACCCTCGCCGCCGACATGCCCGACCAGGTACCCCCCGAGGTTATGGTCGAGCGCAGCCGTCGCATGCGCGCGGCGGCTCAGGAGCTCGCGGTTGCCGATGCCCGCCGTCGCGTGGGTACCGTCGAGCGTGCTGTGCTTGAGTACGGTGACAATTTGACGCTCGGATCGTTCCATCATGCCCGTCTCGATGATACCTGTGGACTCACAGCCCCGTGCCTGCTCGATGTTGCTATCATCGGAGTCGATGATTCCGGCTTGGTCCATGCACGCAGGGAGGTTCATGGAAGCCTCGAAGATTAGACTTACCGTTCCTGAGGGTATCGACCCCTCGCGCGTTTTGGGCGCCGGCGACGGCGTCCTTCGTGCGCTCGAGAACTTGGTGCGCGCCCATGTGGTCGCCCGCGGTGACAGCGTTGCCGTGAGCGGTGATCCGGATGAGGTTGAGCTGGTCGCGCGGGTTTTCGAACATGCCTTTCGTGAGGCTGCTGCCGGGCGTACGCTTTCTGCCGATGATGTCTCGCGCTGTCTTGCCGTTCTGCGCGACGGCGAGCATGATGCCTCGTCGCTGCGCGATGACGTGCTGCTATCGTACCGCGGTCGCGTTATCCGCCCCAAGACGCTCGGTCAAAAGCGCTATGTGGATGCCATCCGCTCTTCGACCATCACGTTTGGCCTCGGTCCCGCCGGTACCGGTAAAACCTATCTGGCCATGGCGCTCGCCGTTGCCGCGCTCAAGCGCCATGAGGTGGGCCGCCTGATCCTGACGCGCCCGGTTGTCGAGGCGGGGGAGAACCTGGGCTTTTTGCCCGGTACCCTCGAGGAAAAGATCGACCCGTATATGCGCCCGCTCTATGATGCCCTCTTTGACATGATGGATCGCGAACGCACCGATGAGCTTATGGAGCGTGGCGTGATCGAGATCGCGCCGCTCGCCTACATGCGCGGTCGAACGCTGAGTGATGCCTTTGTGGTGCTCGATGAGGCGCAAAACACGACGCCCGAGCAGATGAAGATGTTCCTGACGCGTCTAGGTTTTAATTCCAAGTTTGTGATTACCGGCGACCTGAGCCAGCGTGACCTGGTGGGTCGTCGCGGCGGTCTTGCCGATGCCGAAAGGATTCTGGGTCGCGTCGACGATGTGGCGTTTTCTCACCTGGAGCGCGCCGATGTGGTGCGCCATGCCCTGGTGGGCCGTATTGTTGAGGCCTATGATGCATACGACGATGCGCGTGAGCAGCGCGCACACGATCGAAAGGAGCCCCGTTGAGTGTATTGATCAGCAACGATGCCGAGCTCGATACGCTGCTCGATGCCCAGGAGGTGGAGCACATCTGCTCAGTTGTGCTTGCCGCCGAGGGTGTTGAGCGTGAGGTCGAGATTTCCCTTTCGTATGTCGATGAGGACGAGATGCACGAGCTCAACCACGAGTGGCGCGGCATCGATCGCACGACCGACGTGCTCTCGTTTGAATGTGACTCGGCCTTTGACGAGGACATTCCCGCCGACGAGACGCTCGAGCTCGGCGATATTATCCTGGCCCCGCAGGTTATTGCCCGCCAGGCCCCCGGCTTTGGCAACAGCCCCGCCGATGAGTGCCGACTGATGCTCGTGCACGGAATGCTGCACCTGCTGGGTTACGACCACATCGAGGACGATGAGGCCGAGGTCATGGAGGCACGCGAGGATGCCATCCTGCGCGACCTGGCGCTTGAGCGCGGCGAGGACCCCAAACTCGTCCACGTCGGCCCCATAACCAATCATGCCCACGACTAGGAGCCGTCTATGATTCCCGGATCGAACAAGGACCATCCGTCCTTTTTAAAGTCGTTCTCATACGCGATGGAGGGCTTCGTCACTGCCGTCAAGACCGAGCGCAATATCAAGGTCATGCTCGTGGCGGGCGTGTGCACCGTCATTG
Organism: Collinsella sp.; assembly: GCA_023708985.1. GTDB lineage: Bacteria > Actinomycetota > Coriobacteriia > Coriobacteriales > Coriobacteriaceae > Collinsella. The sequence goes on along the minus strand of BREX01000002.1, from coordinate 147,784 downwards.
CCGGCTGCATCGTGGGGCTCGATATTGCCGAGTGGGCTACGGTCATCATCTGCTGCGGCCTGGTGATTCACGGCGAGTTGTGCAATACCGCCATGGAGGCGATTGTGGACCTGGCGACCCAGGAGCTGCATCCGCTGGCCAAGCGCGCGAAGGATATCGCCGCTGCCTCTGTATACGTTCTTTCCATTACCGCCGCGATCGTTGGCTTGCTTGTCTTTGCCCACGCGCTCGACTTTATTTAGAAAGGGATTCCCATGTCCGACAATATGCAGCCTACCGATGGAGTTTTGGATGACGAGGTCCTGGACGAGGCTGAAGGTGCCGATTCGTTTGACGAGGTCGAGGAGTTCGATCCGTTTGAGGGTATGAGCGACGAGGAACTCGATGCCCTGTGCGACGAGGATGAGAGCCTCGTGGGCTTTGGCGACGTGGAACCCGGTTTCCGCAGCGGCTTTGTGGCCCTGGTCGGTCGCCCCAACGCCGGCAAGTCCACGCTGCTCAATGCCTGTTACGGCAAGAAGGTCGCCATCACCTCTCCGGTGGCCCAGACGACCCGCCGCCGTATGCGCGCCGTGGTCAACCGCCCCGGTTACCAGCTGGTCTTCGTTGACACTCCGGGTATCCACAAGCCCAAGGACGGCCTGGGATCCGAGCTCAACAAGAGCGCCCTGTTTGAGCTCAATGACGTAGACGTCGTCGCGTTTCTGATCGACGCCACCAAACCCATCGGCAGGGGAGACGCCTGGGTTGCCGAGCGTGTCAAGAGCGCCCGTTCCAAAAAGGTCCTGGTGCTTACGAAGGCCGACGAGGCCGATCCCGCCCAGGTTATGGAACAGCTCAAGGCCGCTCACGAGCTCATGGAATATGACGACGAGATCGTGACGTCGTCGGTCAAGAACTTCAACGTCGATGCGTTTATCGAGACCGTCGCTCACTTTTTGCCCGAGGGCCCGCGCTGGTTCCCTGAGGACATGGGCACCGACGCGTCCGACGAGACCCTCGTGGCCGAGTTTGTACGCGAGAAGGTTCTGCGTCGCACCCGCGACGAGATCCCTCACTCCGTGGGCGTCATCTGTGACGCGCTCGAGCAGACTAAGAAGGTCCTGCGCGTGCACGCCACGATTTACGTCGAGCGCGAGGGGCAGAAGGGCATCATCATCGGCAAGGGCGGCGAGATGATCAAGCATATCGGCATCGATGCCCGTCGCGATCTTGAGCGTATCTTTGGCACGCAGGTCTTTTTGGAGCTCGACGTGAAGGTCAAGGCCGGCTGGCGCGATGACGAGGCGCAGATCCGCCGCTTTGGCTATAACGCCGAAGATTAAGCCTCGGCGTTCATGGCAGGCTCTCGCACATATCGCACAAAGGTGCTCGTCCTCGACAAGACCAAGCTCAAGGAAACCGACCTGATCTTGACGATGCTCGACGAACGGGGGCGGCAGGTGCGTGCCGTGGCCAAGGGCGCACGTAAGCCTGGCGGTCGCCTTGCGGCCCGCTGCGAGCTCTTCTGCACCGTTGATATGCTGTTGGCGCATGGTCGCTCGCTCGACGTGGTTTCTCAGGCGGAGCTTATGGAGGCGCCGCTCGGTGCTGCTCCTGACTTCGAGACGACCTGTGCCGCCAGCGCGATTGCCGAGGTTGCGCGCGTGTGCTCGTTTGAGGATGCCGAGGATCCATTTACCTTTGCCATCACACAGCGGGCGCTCACACTTGTCGGCGGTGGGATCGACTCGGCACATATGGACCTGCTCGTGGCGGCCTTTGTCTTTAAACTGCTGTCGCACGTTGGTTACCGCCCCGATTTCTCGGCATGCGTCTCGTGCGGCGATCCCATGCTCTCGCATTTCTCGGCCCAGGCCGGCGGGCTTCTGTGCGGGTCGTGCGCCTCGAGCGTGCCCGGTGCCGAGTTGGTATCGGTCGGCGAGGTCGCATGGCTGCGCGCTCTGATGTCCATGACCTTCGATGCCCTCATGGACGAGCAGATCGATCCGCATACGGCTGCGTTTTTGCTGGGGCTTTCGCATGTTTGGGCCGCCACGCACACCGATCAGCGGCTCCGTGCGATGGAATTCATGTTGGGTCGGTGATGATGCGCAGGCGCGCGCCGCTTGTGGTAACATACCGACCTGTTGGTACCTCGACCTTGGATGTCCGCTCCACCGGCGGCTTCCCAGTCCGAGGCGAATAGAGTCGCCCACGGGCGACGCGAAACGAAAGGTGAAACAATGACTGTTTCCAAAGAGCGCAAGGCGGAGCTGACCGCCCAGTTCGGTAGCTCCCCGGTCGATACCGGTAACCCCAAGGTTCAGGTCGCCATCCTGTCCGAGCGCATCAAGGAGCTGACCGAGCACATGAAGTCCCACCAGAAGGACTTCCACACCCGTCGTGGCCTGCTCATGCTCGTCGGTCGCCGTCGTCGTCTTCTCTCCTACATCAAGAAGAACGACATCGTCGAGTACCGTGAGCTCATCAAGGCTCTGGGCATCCGCGACAACATCCAGTAAGGATTTGTACATGCTAAGAGCGTCCTGCGCAGCGGGGCGCTCTTTTTGTGTAAGGGCGTGAACAATCACGCTCTGAAGCGTGGCGGGGGCAGGGGGCCCGCGTCACATGAGAAGCCCGCAGGCAAGGGGCCTGTGGGGTAAAGGAGAACAATGACACTCGTATCCAAGACCTTTGAGCTATACGGCAAGACCTACACCTTTGAGTCCGGCGAGCTTGCCAAACAGGCCACCGGCGCTTGTCTGGTCAAGCAGGGCGACACCACGATGCTCGACACCGTGGTCGTCTCCAAGGAGCGCAAGAATTACGACTTCTTCCCGCTGACCGTCGACTTCAACGAGAAGATGTACGCCGCCGGCCGCATCCCGGGCGGCTACCTCAAGCGTGAGGGCCGTCCCAGCGAGAAGGCCACGCTCACGGCTCGTATGATCGACCGCCCGATCCGCCCAAGCTTCCCGGACGGCTTCCGCAACGAGGTACACATCGTCGCCACCTCGCTCGTCGCCGACCAGGTCAACCCCTTCGACGTCATCAACGTCATGGGCGCCTCCCTGGCCATGACGCTCGGCGGCGTGCCCTTCGAGGGCCCGCTTGCCTGCGTGCGCATCGGCCGTAACGTGGAGACCGGCGAGTTTATCGTCAATCCCACCTATGAGGAGCGCGAGAACTCCGACCTGGACCTGGAGCTGGGCGGCTCTGCCGACTTTATCTCGATGGTCGAAGCCGGCGCCGAGGAGATCTCCGAGGACGACATGCTCGCCGCTATGAAGTTTGGCCAGGAGGCCCTCGCTGCCTTCTGCCAGGCCCAAGACGAGTTCGTCGCCGAGTGGGAGCAGGTCAACGGCGCTATCGTCAAGAAGGAGTACCCGCTCGACCAGCCCGTCGAGGAGGTCCAGGAGCGCATCTTCGCCCACTACGACGAGATGGCCGCTGCCCTGCGCGACGCCGACAAGCTTTCCCGCATCGGTAAGGTCGAGGCTCTGAAGGAGTCCATCCGCGCCGAGTTCACCGATGAGGAGCAGGCCGCCTGGGAGCGCGAGATCCCCGTGGCGCTCAAGAAGCTCGAGAAGAAGGCCATGCGCACCATGGTCGTCGAGACCGGCGAGCGCGTCGACGGTCGTGCCGCCGACGAGATTCGTCCCATCATGGTGAAGGACAACTACCTGCCGCTCGTTCACGGTTCCGGCCTGTTCCAGCGTGGTCAGACCCAGGTACTCTCCGTCCTGTCGCTCGGTATGCTCAACGAGGGCCAGCGTCTGGATACCATCGAGCCGACCGAGGGCAAGCGCTATATGCACCACTACAACTTCCCGCCGTTCTGCACCGGCGAGACCGGCCGCATGGGCAGCCCCAAGCGCCGCGAGATCGGTCACGGTAACCTGGCCGAGCGCGCTCTGCTCCCGGTGCTTCCCGACGAGAACGAGTTCCCCTACGCCATCCGCGTGGTCTCCGAGGTCATGGAGTCCAACGGCTCCTCCTCGATGGCTTCGACCTGCGGCTCCACGCTCGCCCTTATGGACGGCGGCGTGCCCATTAAGCGCCCCGTCTCCGGTATCGCCATGGGTCTGATCCAGGAGGAGGGCAAGACCGTGGTCCTGTCCGACATCCAGGGTCTCGAGGACTTCCTGGGCGACATGGACTTTAAGGTCACCGGCACCACCGAGGGCATCACCGCCCTGCAGATGGACAACAAGGCCACCGGTCTTACCTTCGACATCCTGGCCCGCGCCCTGCAGCAGGCCAAGGAGGGTCGCGCCTTCATCCTGCAGAAGATGCTCGATGTGATCCCCGAGCCGCGTCATACCACGCGCAGCACCGCTCCGCGCATCGTCTCCATCCAGGTTCCGACCGATAAGATCCGTGACGTCATCGGTTCTGGCGGCAAGGTCATCCGCGGCATCCAGGACGAGACCGGCGCTTCGGTCGACATTCAGGAGGACGGCACCGTCTTTGTCGGCGGCACCGGCGAGTCCGTCGACCAGGCCGTCGAGCGCATCAAGCTCATCATCAAGGTTCCCGAGCCGGGAGAGGAGTACACCGGTCGCGTTGTCTCCATCCAGCCCTTCGGCGCCTTCGTGAACCTGCTGCCCGGTAAGGACGGCCTGCTGCACATCTCCCGCGTCGCCAAGGGCCGCGTGGAGAAGGTCGAGGACGTCCTCAACGTGGGCGACGAGGTCAAGGTCGTCGTCATCGAGGTCGACGATCGCGGCAAGATCTCGCTCGATCGTCTCGACAAGCCCGAGGCCCCGGCTCGTGCCGAGGGTGCCTCCGAGGGCGACGGCGAGCACTTCCAGCGTCGTGAGCGTCCGCGTCGCGAGCGCTCCGAGCGCAGCGACCGCCCGCGCCGTCCCGGCGACAACGGAGGCCGCAAGCCCCGCCGTCACCGCGACGCCGAGTAATAGCCGCATATAAGCAGCACCGCAAGGGCGACTCCTAAGGTGTCGCCCTTTTGCTTGTGCCCGGGAGGGCCGCATATGAAGTTTCCTGCTCTACAGTCCTGCGCAAGACGGAAAGCACATTAAGTGCTTTCTTTTGCGTGCGGAACTCGCGATAAACTTCATATGCGGCCCTCCCGGGCACAAGCAAAAGGGCTGGTTAGTGACGCTCGCTATTTAGTTAGACAGTCTATTAAGTAGTCAGATTTCGGATCTGTAGATAGACGCAGCTGCATTTCCCCAGATAAAACAACCAAAATTAACCAGCCCATTTTTGGTAGGTTCCCCGCGAGGGCGGGCACGGATGAAGTTTATCGCGAGTTCCGCACGAACAGGAGGCCACTTAATGTGGCCTCCGTCGTGAGCAGGACTGTAGAGCAGGAAACTTCATCCGTGCCCGCCCTCGCGGGGAACCGGCGGGATAGGCGGGTTCAGATGGGGCTTTGATGCATGGGTGGTCTGTTGTTGTGCAAATGGGTATCATACTGTGGTTAATGTGTCGACTCCGTGATGCATGTTTGTACGTTCCCGACGGTCGGTTTGCCAGAAGCGCCCCGTCGGTTGTTTCAGACCCGTTTCGAAGAAAGGAAACAACACTCACCTATGGCAGCTAAAAAATCATCTCCCTTGAAGATCATCCCGCTCGGCGGCCTAGATGGTATCGGCAAGAACATGACGGTCTTCGAGTGCGGCGACGACATGGTGCTCGTCGACGCTGGCCTCATGTTCCCCGATGACTCGCAGCCCGGTATCGACCTGGTGCTCCCGGATTACACCTACGTTCTGGAGAACGAGGAAAAGCTCCGCGGCATCATCGTCACTCACGGCCACGAGGACCACACCGGTTCGCTTCCGTATCTGCTGCAGGACCTCAACAACAAGGTGCCCATCTTCTCGAGCAAGCTGACGCTTGGCTTTATCGAGGGCAAGCTCTCCGAGTTCCGCATTCGTGCACCCAAGTTCCGCGAGGTCAAGGGCGGCAGCCACGTCAATTTGGGTGGCATCTCGCTCGACTTCTTCTCGATGACGCACTCCATCCCGGGCGCTCTAGGCGTGTTCATCCGCACCAACCAGGGCACCGTTATGCACACCGGCGACTTTAAGCTCGACCAGACGCCCATCGACGGCGTCACGCCCGACTATGCCGCTATCAGCCGCTTTGCCAAGCAGGGCATCGACCTGCTGCTGTCCGACTCAACCAACGCCACGGTCCCCGGCTTTACCAAGTCCGAGGCCGAGGTTGGCCCCAATCTGTTGCATGCCATCAAGAATGCTCCGGGCCGCGTGTTCGTTGCGTCGTTCTCGAGCCACATCCATCGTCTGCAGCAGATCTGCGACGCCGCCCGCAAGTGCGGCCGCAAGGTCGTCGTGACCGGTCGTTCCATGCTCACCAACACCCGTGTGGCGCGTGAGCTCGGCTATCTCAACATCGATGATGCCGATATCATTGATGCTTTCGATATTGACAATCTGCCCGACGACAAGATCGTCGTCATGTGCACCGGTTCGCAGGGCGAGCCCCTGTCGGCCCTGTCCCGCATGGCCAACGGCGAGCACAAGACGCTCTCCATCCACGAGGGCGATACCGTCATCCTCTCGGCAACGCCGGTTCCCGGTAACGAGAAGGCCGTTCAGCAGGTCGTCAACAGCCTCGCCAAGCTTGGCTGCGACGTCTGGGATAAGAACCGCGCCCTCGTTCACGTCTCTGGTCACGGTAGCCAGGAGGAGCTCAAGCTCCTGATGGCCATGGCCAAGCCCACCTACTTTATGCCGGTTCACGGCGAGGCCGTACATCTGCGCGCCCATGCTCAACTTGCACGCAAGATGGGCCTCAAGGACGATCATATCTTTATCCTCGACAACGGCGATACGCTCGAGATGCGTGGCGGTATCGTCAAGCGCGGTACGCCCGTCGAGTCTGGCGTCGTCTACGTCGACGGACTGCGCATCGGCGATACCGACCCCATCGTTCTGCGCGATCGTCAGAAGCTTGCCAACGACGGTATGGTCACGGCTGTCGCTATCGTTTCGCTCAAGCACAAGAAGATCGAGGCCATCGAGTTCTCGGGCCGCGGCGTCTCCTTTGCCATCGACGACCAATTCTCCGAGGACGCCTCGGCGTCCATCATGAAGACGATCGAGAAGGGCAAGTTCAGCTTTACGAGCAGCGGTTCCGATGCCATTCGCAAGGCCGTGCGCGACTCGCTCTCTAACTTTATCTGGAGCCGTACGCGTACTCGTCCGATGATCATCCCGGTCGTCATGGAGGTTTAGTTTGGCGCGCGGATCTGCACAAAACGCCAAAGGCAATAAAGCCAACAACCAACCGGCATCTGCTAAGGGTGCCGGTTCCCATCTTCGTGCCAATAAGGGCCACGAGGCCGAGTTCGACGATTTTGAGCCCCTGGTCGAGCCTTCGGCCAACCGCGATATCGCCGGCGTGGTCATTGCCGTTTTGGCGATTGCGTCTTTCATTGCCGTGATTTCGCCGGCGACTGCACCCGTTACGGCTGCGGTTGCCGGTTTCTACCACCTGGGCTTTGGCCTGGGCGCCTACGTGCTGCCGATCGTCATTTTGCTGTTTGCCGCCACGCTCTTTTTAGGCGAGGACTCGCCGCTCAACGTGCGCTCTGTTGCGGGCGGCGCCGTGGTCTTTATCGCCGTCGTCTCCATTCTTTCGCTGATGGTGCCGGGTACGAGCGACTCGTGCGACCTTATGTTCACGCCGCAAAACCTGTCCGCCTCGGGTGGCTATATCGGTGCGTTTATTGCGAGCGCGCTGCAGAAGGCCCTGGGTAAGCCTATCGCGATGGTGGTCCTGTTGGGTCTGGCCGTCGTCGGCTTCGTCATCATCGGCTTTTCGGTGGGCGGCGTTTTGCGCTCTGCCCGCGACCGTGCGGCTGATTTTGCCGAGCGCCGTCGTGCCGACGTCAACGCGAGTCCGTGGGGTGACGACGAAGCCCTGTCGGTGCCCGGCGTTGCTCGGCCGCACCTGAGCATTCTTCGTCAAAAGGGATCCGATATGTCCGTGACCACGGTCATGGGCAACGATGCCGACCCGGTTCTGGACGATGACGACGAAGACGAGGATCCGTTTGTCGACGTGTCCGATGCCGTGGAGGCCGAGCGTGCTAAGACCACGCTGCTGCCGCGCCGTCATGCCAAGAAAGGTAAGACGGCTCCCAAGCTCAATACGAGTGAGCCCGACCCGTCTTGGTCCGAGAGCGAGATTGAGCTTACCGAGGGTAATGACGAGGACGACGAGTCTCCGCTCGAGACTGCTAAAACCACCTTGCTGCCGCGACGTCAGGCAAAGCGCGGTCAGGTGACCGGCCAGCTCTCGATGGAGGACGATCCGGACAAGATCGACGAATCCGAGCCTCCGTTTGCCGTGAATCCCGTCTCGGCCGCCCCTCAAATTCCTGAGTTTCTCAAGCATCCCAAGGTTGCCGATGCGGCTGTCGCGGGCGCTGCCGAGGCGTCTACTTCTAGCGATGGGGGAGCGGGCAATGCCCCCGCGGATAACGAGGGCGAAGAAGAGGACGGCCTTAAGCTTCCGCCGCTCGAAATCCTGCATGCAAACCCGCTGTCCGCTTCTGCCGCGTCTTCGGACAAGGAGTTGGAACAGACCGCCGAGTCGTTGCAGTCCACGTTGCTTGAGTTTGGCCGTAGCGCTCGCGTCGTCGGCTGGATTGCCGGCCCCACGGTGACGACCTTTAAGCTGCAGCCCGGCGAGGGCGAGCGCGTGAGCAAAATTTCGAGCCTTGAGGACGACATCGCGCTGTCGCTTGCTGCTCAGTCCGTGCGTATCTTTGCGCCGATTCCCGGCACCTCGCTCGTGGGTATCGAGATTCCCAATCGCAAGCGTCAGAACGTCAACTTGGGAGACGTGCTGCCCTATGTTAAGGGCGGTCCGCTTGAGCTTGCCATCGGCCGCGATGCAGAGGGCACGCCGGTCGTCGCCGACCTCGCCAAGATGCCCCACCTGCTGATCGCCGGTACCACGGGTTCCGGTAAGTCGGTCATGATCAACTCCATCATCACGACCCTGCTCATGCGCGCCCTTCCCGAGGACGTTCGCTTGATCATGGTCGACCCCAAGCGCGTCGAGCTCGCAGGCTATAACGGCCTACCGCATCTTTACGTGCCTGTGGTGACCGAGCCCAAGCAGGCCGCGAGTGCCTTGCAGTGGGCGGTGTCCGAAATGGAGCGCCGCCTGAAGGTCTTCGAGCGCCTTAACGTGCGCAAGATCTCGACCTATAACGAAAAGCAGGCCGCCGGCGAGTTTGAGCATTACGATAACCCGCCGCAAAAGATGCCCTACCTGGTCATCATCATCGACGAGCTTTCGGACCTGATGATGGTTGCCGGCAAGGACGTCGAGGCTTCGATTGTGCGTATCGCCCAGCTGGGCCGTGCCGCCGGTATCCACCTTATCGTGGCGACTCAGCGTCCGAGCTCCAACGTGGTGACGGGTCTCATCAAGGCAAACATTACCAACCGTATCGCCTTTAACGTCGCAACGGGCATCGACTCCCGCGTCATCATCGACCAGATGGGTGCCGAAAAGCTCACCGGCTTGGGTGACATGCTGTTCTCAAAGGTCGACTGGGGCAAGCCCCGCCGTATCCAGGGCTGCTTTGTTTCGGATGACGAGATCAACGAGATTGTCGAGTTCGTCAAGTCGCAAAGCGAGCCTGACTACCATGAGGAGATCCTATCGGCCGTGGCACCTGCCTCCATGTCCATGGCGGGTGGCGGCGGCATCGTGCGCACCGGCGTCGCCGAGCCCCAGGACGACGATCCGCTTATCTGGGAAGCCGCTCATATTGTGGTGGAATCGCAGCTGGGCTCCACATCTGGCCTGCAGCGCCGCCTGAAGGTTGGCTATGCGCGCGCCGGGCGTATTATGGACATGCTGGAAGAAAAGGGTGTCGTCGGACCGCCCGACGGTTCCAAGCCGCGCGAGGTCCTGCTGGATGAAGAAGGCCTTGCCGCGCTGGAATCCGTCGACGCCGAGATGGCACGTGAAGATCGTGAGTTTGGAGGATTCTGATGGCTGCACGCTTTGGTGACATGCTGCTCGAGCAGCGTCGCCGAATGGGCCTTTCCATTCAGCAGGTAGCCAACACCATCAAAATCAGGCCGCAGATCATCGAGTTTTTCGAAACCGGTAATTTTGCATCGATGCCCCCGCGCGGTTATGCCCAGGGCATGATTTCGAGCTACGCACGCTTTTTGGGCCTCAATCCGCGCGAGGTCGTCAACGCTTATTTTGATGAACTCATGGCATATGAACGCGAGACGTCGCAGCAGGGCGGTCGTTTTCAGGACGCCGCCGGCTACGTCAATTCGCGTTCCTCGGTCGACAACGGCCGTTTCCTGATGGTTCAGGGCGGGCGTTCGACGCGTTATGGCCAGCGCCCTCAGCAGGCTGGCTATATTACCGAGTCTGGCTCGAGCGAGGAGATTCGTTCTCAGCGCGATCGTTTTCGCAGCACGCCGGCGCCCGAGGAGCGCGCACTCCCCGCTGCCCGCGGTGTCGCTCGTGACCCTCGTGCCGGCTACGGCGATGGCGGTTATTCCGATCGCGGGTACCGTGGCGTTTCTTCCGGTCGTCCGCGCGGCGGCTATGCAGACGCCGATACTACGCAGGTGACGCCTCGCCTTCGATCTCAGTCGCAGCCCTATAGCCAGCGTTCCTCAGCGGCTCGTTCGGGCCAGCGCAACTACCAGGGTCGTGGCGAGCTCGCCCCCCGCTCGGGTCAGCGCAATATGCAGCGCCAAGGTGGCTATCGCGGACGTTCCGACAATAACCGCGGTCGTATGCCCCAAGGCACTGGTCGCGGTGGCTCCAATCGTGGGCGCGGCGGTGGGCGTGCTCTCCAGAACAACGGTCTCGATCCTCGTATCGTTTACGCCGGTATCGGCGCCGTGGCGCTGCTGCTGATCGTGCTCATCGTGGTGCTCCTGCGTGGCTGCGGCTCCTCGGCGCCCGAGTCGACGCCCGAGACGCCCGTTGCCACCAAGACAACGACTAAAAAGTCTTCCAACAAGACCGAATCCGTCGATGAGGATGAAGATACCGATAAGACGACGGACGAGTCGACCGATTCGGACGCCGCCAAGACGACGGCCAAGAAGGAAGAGAACGAGGTCACAAAGGTCAAGATCTCCGTTGCCAAGGGCAAGACTGCTTGGATTGAGGTCAAGGTTGATGGCAAGTCGGTCTATGGCGCCCAGGCGACCGGCCCCTTTGAGCAGGAATATACGCCCGAGTCCTCGATCGAGATCACCACGTCCAAGCCTTCCGATGTCACCGTTACCAAGAACGGTGAAAAGGTCCGCTACGACACGAAGACGTCGGGCGTGGCACGCGTGACGATCACCGTTCCCAAGAAGGAGACGACCGACTCCGAGGACGGCGAGAGCACTGACGGCACCGATGATGCCAACAGCGCGGATGGAACCGAGGCCCAGTCCACGGAGGGCACCAATACCGCTACCGACGGTCAAACGACGACCGATTCTACCGATTATTCGTACGACAGCTACTAGTCCGCTCGTAAGCGAAAGGATTAACCATGGCTAAAGATTCCAGCTTCGACGTCGTGTCCGAGGTTAATATGCAGGAGGTCGACAACGCCTTCCAGCAGACCACGCGCGAGATTTCCCAGCGCTATGACCTGAAGGACTCCGGCGCCACCATCGAGCTTTCGAAGGGCGACAAACTCTTTACGGTCAACGCCCCGGCCGACTTTGTCTCCAAGCAGATCATCGATGTCTTGAGCTCCAAGCTCATCAAGCGCGGCATCGATCTTAAGGCCGTGTCCTGGGATGCGCCTCAGGCTGCATCGGGCGGCACCGTGCGCGTGCTCGGTCACATCGTCGAGGGTATCGACCAGACGACTGCCAAGAAGATCAATAAGGGCATTAAGGATCAGAAGCTCAAGGTCAAGGTGACGATTGAGGCCGACAAACTGCGTGTTTCCTCTGCTTCCAAGGATGCGCTGCAGACCGTGATCCAGTTCCTGCGCGACCAGGACTACGGTCAGCCGCTGCAGTTCACCAACTACCGCTAATTCATTCGAAAGGACCGCTCTCCAACATGGATACACCGTTGGGCTCCGTGCTCTATATCACCCTCGGGTGCGCCAAGAATGAGGTCGATACCGACCGTATGCGTTCGCTGCTGACCGCCGCGGGCTACGAGGAGGCATTCGATCCGCAGGATGCCGATATCGCCATCGTCAATACGTGCTCGTTCCTTGCCTCGGCGACGTCCGAGAGCATCGAGACCACGCTCGAGCTTGCCAACGAGGTGCAGGACGGCGTGCGTTCCTGCCCGATCGTCATGTGCGGCTGCGTACCGTCACGCTACGGCGATGACCTGCCCGACGAGCTGCCCGAGGTCGCGGCCTTTGTGAAGGCCGACGAGGAAGACGGCGTCGTGGCGGTCATTGATGACGTTCTGGGTGTCGAGCGCGAGATTGCCGCCTATATTCCGCAGGTCAAGCGTACCGTCGAGGGCGCTGTCGCCTACGTCAAGATCTCCGATGGCTGCAACCGTTTCTGCAGCTTCTGCATGATCCCGTATATCCGCGGTCGTTATCACTCGCGCAATGCCGAGAGCATTATCTCCGAGGTGCGCGACCTGGTCGCCGGTGGTGTGCGCGAGATCGTTCTGATCGGTCAGGACACGGGCATTTGGGGCACTGACTTTGCCGACGAGGACCTCGCCGAGGGCTCGCCGCGCAATCTGGCTCAGCTGCTGCAGGCCGTTGCCGAGGCGGTGCGTCCTCATAACGTTTGGGTCCGCGTACTCTACCTGCAGCCCGAGGGCATGACCGATGAGCTTATCGAGACCATTCGCGATACGCCCGAGGTGCTGCCCTATATCGATATTCCCGTCCAGCACTGCGACGCGCGCATCCTCAAGGCCATGCGCCGCTCCGGTTCGCGTCAGGAGCTCGAGGACCTGTTCCGCGACCTGCGCGAGCGTATTCCCGGTATCGTGATCCGCTCCACGGCTATGGTCGGCTTCCCGACTGAGACCGACGACGAGTTCCGCGATCTTATCGACTTTATGGACACCGTCGGCTTTGACTACACGAGCGTCTTTGCCTACTCGCGTGAGGAGGGCAGCCTAGCCGCCAAGATGGATGGTCAGGTCGATGAAGAGGTTAAGCTCGAGCGCGCCCAGGAGGCTATGGATCTGGCCGAGTCGCTCGGCTTTGCCGCCACGGCGGCCCATGTGGGCGAACGCGCCCAGGTGATCGTCGACGGTATCGAGGAGACCGAGGACGGTGCCGAGCTCATCGGACATGCCTGGTTCCAGGCTCCCGATTCCGATGGTGCGGTGCATCTGGATGCCAGCGAGGCATCCGTGGGCGATATTCTGACGGTCGAGTTTACCGATAGCTTCTGCTACGAGCTTATCGGTCATGTTGTGGAGTAGGAGAGCGTCGTGGCTAACGAGAGCAATAAGGAACTGACGAGTGTTTGGACGCCCGCCAACATCGTGACGTGCGTGCGCATCGTCTTTATTCCGGTGTTCATGATCGTGTCGGCGCTGTCTCACACGAGCGTTGCCGGTACGGATTGGAGCACCTTCGACGGCCCGCTCGCCGCCGCCGCATTTATTCTGTACGTCATCCTGTCGTGCACCGATAAGGTTGATGGCTACCTGGCTCGTTCGCGCAACGAGATCACCGATTTCGGCAAGTTCTTGGACCCCATCGCCGATAAGTTGCTCGTGTTCTCGGCCCTGCTGCTGTTCTTGGACTTTGGTGCCGTAACCGTGTGGTCGGTGTTCATCATCCTGTTCCGCGAGCTGCTGGTGAGCGCCCTGCGCATGGTCGCGAGTGCGGCCGGTGTGGTCGTTGCGGCCGATAAGCTCGGAAAGTACAAGACGGCGACTACGATGGTTTCCATCTGCGGTTATCTGTGCGTCTTTGCGATGGCCGGCTTGCATCTTGGCCCGGTGGCGCTGACGCTCGGCATCTACTCGGTGTCGCGTTTCCTGTACGCCGTTGCCGTTGTCCTGACCGTTATCTCGGGCGCCCAGTACTTCTGGAACTGCCGCAAGATCGTCTTTTCGGTCTAGGTCCTGGTGGGTATGACGGACTCTTTTGAGCAGATTTCCGCACATAACGAGGAGCTGGCGCGCGATATTGTCGAGCGCGCGAGCGCTCGGGGCGTGACGGTTTCGACGGCTGAGTCGCTGACAGCAGGCATGATTTCCTCGACGATTGCCGATATCCCGGGCGCCTCGGCGGTGCTGCGTGGCGGTGCGGTGACCTACTGCGATGAGATAAAGCATCGCGTTTTGGGTGTTGAGCAGGAGACGCTCGACCGCTATACCGCGGTGTCGCATCAGACCGCGCGCGAGATGGCGGCGGATTCGCTGGAGCTGTATCAGAGCGATATTGCTGTGAGCGCAACGGGTTATGCCGGCCCCGGCGGCGGCACTGAGGACGATCCGGCTGGCACTTTCTATATTGGCTGGGCGTATCGCGCGGCTGATGGGGAAGTGCCGGTCGTGGACTCTGTGCGCTGCCACTATGAGGGCGACCGTTCGTGTGTTCGTGCCCATGCGGTCGCGGAGGCATTGGGACGCATTGCCCTTGTGCTCAACTCTATGGAATAGACGTGTTTTAAGGGGCCTTAGGGCCCCTTAATTGTGGAGATAGGGACCTCTGACAAATTCAGCGTTTTTGCTGGTCATAGGTTTATTTTCGCCTTCCTTGCTTATATTTGGCCCTATGTGGTCAAGCATTTGGTCAGTATTTGGTCGGCGTTTGGTTGGGTTTTGGAAAGACTGCCTGCATATGATTGGCCTGAACGGTTGACCACGAACAGCCGTTCGTTTATTATCGATGCAGGTTGTTAAGAGGAGGGCTATTCATGGCCAAGAATTCAGGTCCCGTACGTACCGTTCATGCACCCACGACGGGTAAAGAGCGCGAAGAGATGATCGCCACCACCAAGGCCGAGATCGAGAAGAAGTTCGGTCAAGGCTCCATCATGAGGTATGGTGACGGCGGCCCCGAGCTTGAGGTTGAGGCCATCCCCACGGGCGCTCTGGCACTCGATGCCGCTCTGGGTATCGGCGGTGTGCCGCGCGGCCGTATCGTCGAGATTTACGGTCCTGAGTCCTCCGGTAAGACGACGCTTTCGCTCGAGATCCTGGCCGAGGCCCAGGCTATGGGTGGCGTGGTGGCATTTATCGATGCCGAGCACGCGCTCGATCCCACGTATGCCGCGCGCATTGGCGTGGATATCGACGAGGTACTGATTTCCCAGCCCGATACGGGTGAGCAGGCGCTCGAGATTGTTGACATGCTCGTGCGTTCCGGCGCCATCGATGCCATCGTCGTCGACTCCGTTGCCGCGCTGACCCCGCGTGCCGAGATCGAGGGAGAGATCGGCGACACTACGGTCGGTTTGCAAGCTCGCCTGATGAGTCAGGCGCTCCGCAAGCTCGCCGGCTCGCTGTCCAAGTCCAACACGACATGCATCTTCATTAACCAGCTGCGAGAGAAGATCGGCGTCATGTTCGGCAACCCCGAGACCACGACGGGCGGCCGCGCCCTTAAGTTCTTCTCTTCGGTGCGTATCGACATTCGCCGCATCGACAGCATTAAGCTTAAGGATGAGGTTATCGGTAACCGCGTGCGCGCCAAGGTCGTTAAGAACAAGGTGGCAGCTCCGTTCCGTTCTGCTGAGTTCGACATCATGTACGGTACGGGCATCTCTAAGGAGGGCTCGATTCTGGACATGGCTGTCGAGTGCGGCATCTGCAAGAAGATGGGCTCCTGGTTTGCCTATGGCGAGGACAAGCTCGGCAACGGTCGCGAGGCCGCCAAGGCGTTCCTGCGCGAACACCCCGATTGCGCCGACGAGATTGAGCATAAGGTCCGCCTTGCCTGCGGGCTTGAGTTTGACGACGATGCTCCATCCGAGGTCGAGCTGACCGATCAGCCTGCGCCTGAGGAGTTTGACGAGCTTTACGCCATCGATGGTTCCGCCATGCTCGATGATGACGACGAGTAGCGGTTACGCTCATGTCGTATACGGTGACCGAGGCCACGGTCGTCTTTCCCGATAAGAAGGCGGCCTCCTCGTTCTCGAGCGGGTATGCGTCCAAAAAGCCTTGCGCACATATCGATTGTGAGCTTGAGGGCGGTTTTGAGCGGTCCATTTGGATTCCCGTGCGGGTCGCACGCCTGTATGTCAAAAACCGCCCCGATCTTCCCTGTGATTGGGACAACTTTCGTGAGGCGGTGCAGCTCGTCGAGCGTAAATGTGCGCTTACCATGGTGACCGAGATGTTATCGCGCCGCGACCATGCGACGGGTGAGGTCCGTGACAAGCTGGCTCGCTACGGCTTTCACCAGTCCGCGATCGATTTCGCCGTCGAGCGCGCCACCGAGTATCGCTTTTTAGACGAGAGCCGCTTTTGCTCGTACTTTATCGAGGAACGCAAGCGGCGCGGTTGGGGACAGCGTAAAATCGAGGCCGAGCTCAAGCGCCGTCATGTCGTGCTCGATGACATTCCCGGTTATCCCGAGGATTATTTTGCCGTCGAAGACGATTTGGCGCGTGCGTCAGCCCTGCTCGCCAAGCGGCGTGTTCCAGAGACGCGCGGATTCGAAAAACTGGTTCGGTTTTTGATGGGCAAGGGCTTCTCGTATCACATCGCCGCCGATGCCGTTAAGGCACGTCTCGATGCCGAACGTGAGGAATGTGCGGTTTAGGCGTATGCGTTTTGTGGCCCTGCCGTTCACCGCGTTTTAGCCGCCGTGCTGGGGCCATTTATTTGACAGTTGTTGTGGTTCAACGTACGATAAACACTGTCATTTGCTTTGTGATATGTGCTCATCTGTGATGAGTTTGTTTATATGTTTATCTGTATCCGACCCGCATAAGCTGCGCCCATATTACTCAAATGTCGCGAGCCGTTCATAAGGACGGTTCGCTTTGTTGTGTAACGAATCCATAAAAAGGAGTGAGCATGCCTATCATCGCAGCGCTCGTTGGCATCATTTTGGGTGCCATCGCCGCTATTGCCTACATGCGCACCGCCAAGCAGGGTAGTCTTCACGAGGCCGACGAAAAGATCCAGTCGGCACACGCACAGGCTGAGTCCCTGATCGGTGATGCTAAGCGTCAGGCCGAGACCCTCAAAAAAGAGGCTCTGCTCGAGGCTAAAGAGGAGATCATCAAGAACAAGCAGGCCGCCGAGGCCGAGGACAAGCAGCGTAAGAACGAGATTCGTACGCTCGAGAACCGCGTGATGCAGCGCGAGGAATCCCTCGATCGCCGCAACGACGCTCTCGACAAGCGCGAGCATCAGCTGTCCAGCCAGGCCGGTCAGGTCGAGAAGCGCTCCCGTGAGCTCGAGGAGCTCTGCGCAAAGCAGACCTCCGAGCTCGAGCGTATCGCCGACCTTACCCGCGAGGACGCCCACAAGGAGCTCCTCGATAAGGTTCGCGGCGAGGTCACCCACGAGGCCGCCACGATCATTCGCGAGTCCGAGCAGCAGGTTCGCGCCGAGTGCCACAAGACCGCCCAGGAGATTCTGTCTCTGGCGATTCAGCGCTGCGCTGCCGACCACACTGCCGAGGTCACCGTTACCTCCGTGCACATTCCCTCTGATGACCTCAAGGGCCGTATCATCGGTCGCGAGGGTCGCAACATCCGGACCTTCGAGCAGGTTTCCGGCGTCAACCTCGTGATCGACGACACGCCCGAGACCGTCGTTCTTTCGAGCTTCGACCCGGTCCGTCGTGAGACCGCCCGTGTCGCCCTCGAGAACCTCATCGCCGACGGCCGCATTCACCCTGCCCGTATCGAGGAGATGTATCACAAGGCCGCCGACCTGGTTCAGCAGCGCGTGCGCGAGGCTGGCGAGCAGGCTGCCTTCGATACCGGCATCCACGATCTGCACCCCGAGATCGTCAAGACCCTTGGTGCCCTGCGCTACCGTACCTCGTTTGGTCAGAACGTGCTTCAGCATTCCCTCGAGGTCTCTGATCTGTGCGGCGTGATGGCTTCCGAGCTTGGCCTGGACGTTGTGACCGCCAAGCGCGCCGGCCTGCTTCATGACCTGGGCAAGGCAATCGACCACGACGTCGAGGGCCCGCATGCCGTCATCGGCGCCGAGCTTGCCCGCCGTTATGGCGAGAAGCCCGTTATCGTCCACGCTATTGAAGCTCACCATGCCGATGTCGACCCCAACACGGTGCTCGATGTCCTGGTGCAGGCCGCCGATGCTGTCTCTGCCTCTCGCCCCGGTGCCCGTCGCGAGTCTGCCGAGAACTACATCAAGCGTCTTGAGAAGCTCGAGGAGATCGCCAACTCTCATGACGGCGTCGAACGTACCTATGCCATGCAGGCCGGTCGCGAGGTCCACGTCATGGTCCAGCCGGACAAGATTTCCGATGCCCAGTCCACGGTTCTGGCTCACGATATCGCCCATCAGATCGAGGAAGAGATGGAGTATCCCGGTCAGGTGCGCGTCGTCGTGATTCGCGAGAGCCGCGCTGTCGATATCGCTAAATAACATGAGCGACGCGAACGAGCTCATCTCATTTATCGCGTCGATGTCGGGGGAGGGCAACCTTCGCGTCGAGGAGAACCTTGGCGAGGGGTATGTCCGCCTCCGCGTTTCGGAGGCCGAGCGGCGCCAAGCTAAGCACGACATTCAGCATGTCGAGGATATCGTCATCGAAATGCTCCGTAATGCTCGCGATGCCGGCGCCGACAAGGTCTATCTCGCCACGACCAAGGAAGACGGCGTCCGCACGCTTGTCTTTCTGGATAACGGTTCGGGCGTTCCGCAGGATATGCAAGAGCGAATCTTCGATGCCCGCGTTACCTCCAAGCTCGAGAGCATGAAGATGGACCGTTGGGGCGTTCACGGTCGTGGCATGGCATTGTTTTCGATCAAGCAGAACACCGACGAGGCCCGTGTGGTCACGTCCGGCGTCGATCTTGGTTCAGCCTTCAAGGTAAGCGTTGCGGCCGACCGCCTCAGTGAGCGTGCCGATCAGTCCAGCTGGCCCCAGGCCGTCAAGGATGAGGACGGACGTTATGTCTGCGCTCGCGGTCCACATAATATTATTCGCGCTGCTTGTGAGTTTGCGCTCGAGGAGTTGCGTGGTTGCGATGTCTATCTCGGTTCTCCGTCTGAGATTGCCGCCACCCTTTATGCTCAAGCGTCAAGTCGGCTCGATACGTCTCGTCTCCTGTTCATTGATGACGAGAGCGAGCTTCCGGTTGTCGATCGTTTAGGCCTTGCTTCTGATGCCGAGGACTTTATCCGTATTTGTTCGGGTTTGGGTCTTGAGATGTCCGAGCGCACGGCCCATCGCATTTTGGCAGGGCAGATTAAGCCCGTTCGCGGTGTGACCGCGCGTCTGCTGCGCGAGCGTGATTCGTCCTCGCATCCGTCTGCTCCGGTTGATCTCGCCAAAGATCGTCGCGGGTTGCGTATTGCCAAGGACGACATGGCGCAGTTCTCGCGAGCAGTGGAACGTGACTTTAACGATCTTGCAGCACGGTACTATCTCAACCTTTGCGGCGACCCCAAGATTCGTGTTTCGCGTGATCGTATTACCGTGACGTTCGATCTTGCCAAAGAGGAATAGCATCTTTACCGAGTCCGTTCGGTACGATACAGTTATTGCAGTTAAAACGTACTTTTAAACGCAGGAGTTTCTTCATGGATTGCCTGAAGGTATCAAGCAAATCGTCGCCCGCGTCCGTTGCCGGCGCCATTGCCGGCATGGTCAAAGATGGTGTTCCCGTCAATATTCAGTGTGTCGGCGCGGGCGCCGTCAACCAGGCCATTAAGGCTGTGGCCATTGCACGCGGATTTTTGATTCCGACCGGGTTTGATATTTCCTGCGCGCCGGTGTTCTCCGACATCCTCATCAACGGGGAGTCGCGCACGGCCATCCGTCTTTCTATTTACGTTCATCAGATTAATCGAGCTGCTATGGATAACGTTGTGATGGACGACGTTAAGCCTGTGGCATAGCGTGTTTACTCTTTGCCCGCCCTCTTTGATTCCGCCTATTCCACCTCGTTAGGACTTATACACATGGACCAGGGTTCCGTACGCGATATTCTTGCCGGTAAAACTTACTTTATCCGCACCTTTGGCTGCCAGATGAATCAGCACGACTCCGAGCGCGTGAGTGGCCTGCTCGACTCGTATGGTTGCCTCATGGCGCTCGATCTGGAGCATGCTGACATCGTCGTGTTCATGACGTGCTGCGTTCGCGAGGCCGCTGACACCCGTCTGTACGGTCAGTGCAACTCTTGTAAGAGCCTCCCGCCTTCGCCTTCTGGCAAGCGCGTTGTCGCTGTGGGCGGCTGCATCGCGCAGCGCGACGGCGAAGGTCTGCTCACCAATGTCGATAACGTCAATGTCATCTTCGGCACCCATTCCATCGCGCATGTGGCCGAGCTCATTGCCGAGGCATTTTTGGACGGCAAGCGTCATATTCGCACCAATGAGCACGAGGACACGGATGCTATGAGCATGCCGTGGCATCGTGAGACCCAGTATCACGCCTGGGTCCCCATTATGACGGGCTGCAACAATTTCTGCACCTATTGTATCGTGCCGTATGTGCGCGGTCGCGAAAAGAGCCGCCCTTTCGAGGAGATCGTCGACGAGGTGACCGGTCTAGTACGCCAGGGCGTGCGTGAGGTCACGCTTCTGGGTCAAAACGTCAACTCCTATGGTCGCGATCTGTTTGGTAAGCCGCGCTTTGCCGACCTTTTGCGCGCCGTGGGCGATACGGGTGTAGAGCGTATCTTCTTTACTTCCTCGCACCCCAAAGACCTGCTGCCCGAGACTATCGACGCTATGGCCGAGACGCCTGCCGTCATGCCGCAGCTGCACTTGGCAGTTCAGTCGGGCTCGTCTCGCATCCTTAAAGAGATGAATCGTCGCTATACGCGCGAGGATTATCTGGGCCTGGTCGATCGCATCCGCAATCGCATGCCCGATATCGCGCTTTCGACCGATATCATCGTGGGTTTCCCCGGCGAAACCGAGGAAGACTTTGAGCAGACGCTCTCGCTTGCCGAGACGGTCCGTTATGCTCAGGCCTACACGTTTATTTACTCCAAGCGCGCCGGCACCCCGGCCGCCGAGATTAATGATCCCACGCCGCATAAGGTTATCCTTGAGCGCTTTAACCGTCTGGTCAAGGTTATCGAGACCACGGCACACGAGTATAACCAGGGCGAGCTTCATACTGTGGTTCCCGCGCTCATTGAGGGAACGAGTAAAAAGAACGATGCGGTCCTGCTGGGCAAGAGTCCCAAGAATCAGACCGTGCATGCGCCTATCCCCGAGGGTTACAGCATCGATCAGCTTGTTGGCAAGATCGTTGATGTTGACGTTGACGTTGCCAAGACCTGGTATTTGTCCGGTTCCGTTGTGGGCGAGCCGCGCTAATGGTTTCTCCCGGGGCAGGTCTTTCCGCCGTTGCGATCGTCGGTCCGACGGCGGTTGGTAAGAGTGATGTTGCCGACCGTTTGGCAGCTCGTCTTTCGTCCGAAGTGCTGTCGTGCGATGCGATGCAAATCTATCGCGGCATGGACATCGGTACCGCAAAGATGGCGCCCGATGAGTGCACGGCGCCGCTGCGTCTCGTCGACATTGTAGAGCCGGGTGTGGCATATTCTGCTGCGCTCTATCAGTCGGATGCTCGAGAGCAAATCGACCGTTTGCTTGGCGAGCAGCGTCTTCCGGTCTTTTGCGGCGGTACGGGCTTGTATCTCAAGGCTGCACTCGATGAAATGGATTTTCCTTCGGGAGAACTCGAGGACGAACGTCGCGCGGGCTATCAGGAACTTGCCGAGCGTATTGGCGAGGAGGCGCTGTATGCACTGCTTGCCGAGCGCGACCCCGAATCGGCTGCCGTGATTCATCCCCATAACGTGCGTCGTGTGATTCGTGCGCTCGAGATGCACGATGACGGCGTGTCGTATGCCCAGCAGAAGTCGAATTTCAGTGTTCCGCGCGAGCATTATCATGCCCTATGGTTTGGTCTGACGCGTAATCGCGAGGTGCTCTACGAGCGCATTAACCTGCGTGTCGATCTGATGTTTGAGCAGGGCCTTGTCGATGAGGTCCGCGGTCTTATGGGCCAGGGGCTGGGAGATGCCCTGACGTCGATGCAGGCAATTGGCTATAAAGAGATCATCGATGCTTTCAATGGTGTGATGAGCATGGATGAGGCTCGCGAACTCATCAAGATGCGTTCGCGTCGTTATGCCAAGCGTCAGCTTTCGTGGTTTAAGCGCGATGACCGTATCGTGTGGTTTGATATGGATGAATGTACGATCGATGAGGTCGTTGAGGATATCCTGCATCGTATTGAGGCTGCCTAATGGCCCGTTTTCCTCTTGTTCCCACGGCACCCGAGCCCGAGCGTGCCATTTTGGTTGGTGTTGAGCGGCGCGACAATGCATGGCCGCTCGATCGCTCGCTTGATGAGCTGGAGCGCCTTGCCCACACGGCTGGTGCCCAGTGCGTGGCACGCTTGTCGCAGCGTTTGGTAAAGCCGTATCCTAAATCGTTTATCGGTTCCGGTAAGGTTGAAGAGCTGTGCGGCCTGGTGCATCGCATGGATGCCGATGTCGTTATTTTTGATGACGATCTGACGCCCTCGCAGCAGTCCTATTTGGAGAAAGCCGTGGGCGAGCCGGTAAAGATTATCGATCGTACGGCACTGATCCTGGATATCTTTGGCCTGCATGCTCAGACACGTGAGGGACGCCTACAGGTACAGCTGGCACAGCTTCAGTATCTGTTGCCTCGTCTGCGCGGCATGTGGAGCCATCTTGCCAAGGAGCAGACGCGCGGCGGCATCGGCTCACGCTTTGGTCAGGGCGAAAGTCAGCTCGAGGTCGACCGTCGCCTCATTCGTAATAAGATCGCTGCGCTTCGTCGTGAGCTCAAGCAGGTTGAACAGCGTCGCGATGTTCAATCCAAGAGTCGCATTGAGTCACCGGCGTTTCGCGTCGCGTTAGCCGGTTATACCAATGCCGGTAAATCGACGTTGCTCAATCGTCTGACCGGCTCTACGGTACTTTCGCAGGACAAGCTGTTTGCTACGCTCGACCCGACGACGCGTTCGTATCGCCTGCCCGGCGGTCGCGGCATGACGATTACCGATACCGTCGGCTTTATTCAAAAGCTGCCGCATGGTCTGATCGATGCCTTTAAATCGACGCTGTCCGAGGTTTTGGGTGCCGATCTAATTCTCAAAGTCGTAGATGCGTCTGACGAGGACTATGAGCGGCAGCTGGAGGCTGTCGACCGCGTGCTTGATGAGATCGGCGCCGGAGAGCGTTTAACGCTGACCGTATTCAATAAAATCGATCTTCTCGATAGCGTCGATCGATTGAGTTTCCGTCGTCGCTATCCGGAGGCCGTTCTGTTCTCGGCCCAAACGGGTGAGGGGCTCGACGATCTCGTCGACCGGATTGCTCGCGAGGCAGCTGCCACCGATGTGTTGCTCTCCGCTGATATCCCGTATCGCGAGGGCGCTCTCATCACGCTGGTGCATGAGCAGGGAACCCTTCTGCATGAGGAATATCTCGAGGACGGCGTTCGCATTGTGGCGAAGTTGCCGGCTCGTATTGCACCGCGGCTCGAGTGTTATCGCACCGAGTAGACGAGCTCCAAAATGCCCAGAATGATGGGCTGATGCAGCAGATAAAAGGGGAGAGCGTGACGTCCAAGGCTGGCGAGCGCCGGCAGGGGGTTGGCGTAGGCCCAGCTAGGGACGGTCTTATCGATACTCTGCGCTATGCGTGCGGCGAAGTATCCTGCAAGATACATAAAGATAAACGGGATGATGGGGTAGTAATCACCTGAGACAAACCCAGGGCTCGGAAATCCTAGCCACGCCAGGTAGGGGACAGGGTAGGTCGTTTTGGGGATGCTCCAGGTGATTGCAAACAAAATAAGGCATAGCGGCATGCCCCATCTTGCCGTTATTTTCTTAAGGACGGGATCGGTTAACGCCACGATGCCGGTGCATGCGGCCATGCAGTAGATGATGCCAAAATTAACCGAATCGTCGACTGAGACAAGTGTTGTTGCCAACCAGACGACGAGTGCTGCTAAGGCGTATTTGGTGGCACGTTTGATATTGTTGCGCGAAAGAGTGCACATCCAACCCGCGATAAACAAAAATACCCAGCTGATGCTGGCGCGCCAGATGTCTTGAAAGACAGTCTGGGTAAACCAAGGCATATCCCAACCGTACAGGTAGGCAAGATCGTAGCAAGCGTGAAAACCTGCCATTGAAATCATCGTAAACCCGCGGACGGTATCAAAGATGGTGATGCGTTTTTGCATTACGAGAACCGGCGCATCAAGCCGACGACTTTGCCCAAGATAACGGGATTCGTTGCATAGATGGGCTCCATGGTGTCATTCTCAGGCTGCAGGCGTACGCGTCCTTGCTCCTTGTAGAACGTCTTGACGGTCGCTGAACCATCAATCATGGCCACGACAATTTCGCCGTTCATAGCACTCTTTTGTTCACGGACGATGATGTAATCGCCATTGAAGATGCCGACATTGATCATTGAGCTCCCATGCACCTCAAGGATAAAGGAACCCTGATCAGTGGCGATTTCGGTCGGGATAGTAAACGTGTCTTCGATATTCTGTTCGGCCAGAATGGGAATCCCAGCCGCAACGCGACCAACGAGCGGTAGCGAGACCGTTCCGCGAGGTGCGGTGGGCTCGTCAGATTTAGAAATTGAGACAGAGGAACCGTCCTCGTTAAAGAGTTCCAGGGCGCGCGGTTTGGTGGCATCGCGCTTGAGTAGCCCGCGCGCCTCCAGGGCAGAGAGATGGGCGTGCACGGTGCTGGGGGAGGAAAGGCCCACGGCAGAAGCCATCTCGCGCACACTGGGCGGATAACCCTTCTCCTGCTGATATTCCTTGATGAAGTCGTAAATTTGCTGCTGACGCTTGGTAATTTTGCGAGCCATCAGGGCATCCTCTCTACCCATGTCAAACAAATGTTCGAATTTTGCTTGACAGGAACAACTGTTCGAAGATAATAATAACCGAACATTCGTTCTCGCGCTAGACATTTTTGTCCGCGCGGCTTGATAAAACTGTTCTCAGCAAAACACGCGAGAGGAGAACATGATGAACGCAACGAATATGGTCCAGGGAAACCTCGCCCTTAAGCTCGAGACGCCTGCAGAACCCTCTTTTACGATTGTTCAGGGTGGCCGCTCCGGCTTTCAGTCTATGACCGTACAGCCTGCTCGCAATCAGCAGACTGTAGCCGCGCCTGCCCGCGTTGCCCTGAAGGTTTCGACGATTGTCGCCGTTGCCGTTGCGCTTACGCTCTTCTTTGTCCTCGCTACGTCTGTCTTTAGTGCTCGTCATGCTGCGTATGCCGAGTCCGTTTCCAATGTAACCTACGAGACCGTTCGCGTTCAGCCTGGCGATTCTCTCTGGTCGCTTGCCGAAGAATATCCAATCGAAGGCCTTTCCACGCAAGAGACTTCCGACATGATCCGTAACGTCAATCATCTGGAGCATGGTTCGCTCGCCGCCGGTGCGCATCTTAAGGTTCCTGCTCGTTCGTAATCATTATCGCGTTGCGCATGGTACCCTTGTTATCGTTTAAGAGGAGGTACCATGCGCTGTCCCAAATGCGGCAAGGCACATACCCGCGTCGTTGATTCCCGTATGCAGGAGTCAAATAACACCATTAAGCGCCGTCGCGAATGTTGCTCGTGTAACTACCGCTTTACAACGTTCGAGCGATGCGAGGACCCTATCGAGGTCATTAAGTCGGACGGAACCAAGCAGCGGTTCGATCGCAATAAGCTGCTCGTCGGCTTGATGCGAGCCACCATCAAGCGCGATATCGACACTAAGAAGCTCAATGAGATTATCGATGACATCGAGGTCGAGCTGCGCTCTCGCACGCTGACGGCCGTCACGTCCCATGAGTTGGGTGACATGGTGCTCAAGCGCTTGGCCAAGATCGACAAGGTTGCGTACATCCGTTTTGCCTCGGTCTACCGCGATTTCAAAGACGTCGATGAATTTCTGCAAGAGCTCGACAAGCTAAGGTGATTCCATGTCCAACATTACCGTCAACATAAAGCGTCTCGACCCCACCGTCGAGCTTCCCAAATACGCCCATCCCACCGATGCCGGCTTGGATTTGCGCTCCAACGAGGACTGCGTCCTGAAGCCCTTCGAACGCCGTCTGGTCTCTACGGGGCTGGCCATCGCCCTGCCCGATGGCTACGCCGGCTTCGTTCAGCCCCGCAGCGGCTTGGCCATCAAGCAGGGCCTGTCTATAGTCAACACGCCGGGCCTCATCGACGCCCACTACCGAGGAGAACTCAAGGTTATCCTCATCAACCTGGATCCCTCCATTAACATTCAAATCAATAAAGGCGACCGCATAGCCCAACTCGTCATCCAAGAAGTCCCCACGGTCAACCTCATAGAAGTAGAAGAACTAGACAAAACCGACCGAGGCAACGGAGGCTTCGGCTCCAGCGGCATCGCCTAGGGCGCTCGTATCCCTCCCGCCCGGGGCTTACCTATATCATTCCATGCTCAAACATTCTCGCGTCGCTTCGCTCGCTGCGAAACTGCGCGTGGAACGATATGTGTGAGAGGCAGGCGGGCGGTTACTCGCTTGAAAGCAATAATCAATCTTTTTGATATGCCGGTGCGACAAAGGAACAGTCCCTTTGTCGCACCGGCTAACTGCATTTGGTTACTTTGGTTTGCCTTTGCAGCTTCTAATAGGGGGATCCGGCGCAGCTGGTGGTGCGTAAACGCAGCTGACCGGCCCGACCCGCCTATATATCGTCCCACGCGCAGTTTCGCAGCGCAGCGAGAATGTTTGAGCATGGGATGATATATAGGCGGGTCGGGCCGGTCAGCGGACAGTAAATCACTACCTGATATGCGCGGGTTTTCCGCCCCAGTAGAAGCGGCAGAAGGCTCGTTTGCGCTTTTGGGGTTTGCCTACGAGTTCCATGGTTGCGATGGCTATGTCTTCGGCTGCGTGGGGGCGGCGTAGTACTTCGCCGTTGATGAGTAGGGCTTTGAGTGATTCGGGATGATCGTGCAAGTGACGTAGGGTAACGATGAGCTCTCGTGCGGTGGTGACATGCATGCTGGCGCCCATGCCGGTGAGCATGGTGGTGTTGGCCTTTTCCTGGCCATAGGACTTGCCCAGCAGGATCATCGGCAGGTGTGCGCACAGGCATTCGGTGACGGTGAGTCCGCCCGATTTGAGAATTGCCAGGTCGCAGCCGTGCATAAGCGCTGCCATATCATCGACATAGTCCAGAACCGTGACGTTTTCGAGCTTCATGGCGTCGAAGAGCGTTTTGAGGCGGGTGGCATATTCGGTGTCTTTGCCCGGCAAAAAGACAAAGTGCATGTCTTCGAAGCTGCGTAGGAAGGGGAGGGTGCGGTCCATCTCCGCGCGAAAGCGAACGTACGGTTGAGGCAAGCTGGCACCGGCCATTACCAGCACGACGGTCTTGTCGGTGGGGAGGTTGAACTTAGCTAGCTCTTCCTCGCGATCGTAATCCGTGTCGAATCCGGCGCGAATAGGAATGCCGGTAATGCGAATCTTTGTCTCGAGCACCTTGCGCGGACGCAGCGTTTCGGCCATAAATTCGTTGGCAACACAGAATAAATCGGTGTCCTTGTGGGGCCACCATCCCTCGACTTCGTAGTCGGTCGGTACGCAGACGACCGGATAATCGATTCCCGTAATTACGCGGGCGCCCACGGCAACATTGGCTGCTGTGATGTGCGTTGCAACCACGGCTATGGGCCTGCGGCTACGAATATATTCGTTGAAGGCGGGGAACATAATTCGCGACCATGCCGTTCCGCCACCCCAGAGAAGATGCCCCGTAAGCGTATATCGCCAGGTCAGGTCGTAAATGGGGCGCGTGGCTCCCGTAAAAGAAGCCGCGGTCTTATTGCCGTCGAATTTAATACGTCCAAAATCAAGGATATCGAGCACTTCAATCTCAATATCCTCGGGGATGCCATTGGTGCCGCGGATGAGGTCGAATGCCTGCGCTATCGCATTTGCGGCGGCCTTGTGGCCCGAGCCAACGGAGGCGTGCACGATGGTCACGAGAGGTTTTTGTTGAGCCAGGAGCGTGGTTTGCTCCGATTGGGGAGTGCTGTGCGTGAGCAGGGGAGCGTCGTCACTCGTCTGCGCCTGGTCCATCGATAACTCCCCTTCAGCTTTGTAATACGGATTTATCATTGTAGTGCATGAGTGTCACGTTCACGTAAATTTGGGTACGAGCGCAAAGAACGACAACGTTTCGACGAAAGGACGCTTCATGACTACCGATAAGCCGATCGATGTTGCGATTATCGGTGGCGGCCCCGCGGGCTATGCTGCCGCCATTTATGCTGCGCGTGCCAACCTGACGACGACCGTGATTGAGCAGGGCATGTCGGGAGGGCAGATCGCCACAACCAATGAGGTCGAGAACTATCCGGGTTTCCCGCTCCTGAGTGGCGCCGAACTTGGCGAGCGTTTTCAGCAGCATGCAGAGGGCCTGGGAGCACAGGTTACATGGAGCATGGTTACGGGTATCGATTACGATGCCGATGCAGCGTTGTTTACGGTGCATCACGATATGGGCGATACGCTGGCCTCGAGCGTTATCGCTTGCATGGGTGCCACGCCGCGTCCGGCAGGTTTCGCAGGCGAGGATACGTATCGCGGTCGTGGCGTTTCATATTGCGCAACATGTGACGGCATGTTTTTCCGCGGCAAGCAGGTTTTTGTAATCGGTGGTGGCAATTCGGCATGCGAAGAGGCGCTGTTCCTGTCCGACATTGCCAGCAGTGTGACCATCGTGCTGCGCCGCGACCAGTTCCGTGCGCCCGATGGTGTTGTTCAGAAAGTACTCGCAAAGGACAATATTACAGTTAGGTACCAAACTAGTATTGTGGAGCTATCGGGCGAAGCCATGCCAACGACGATTACCTTTAAGGACAATGCATCTGGGGAAACTCATGCCGAGTCATTTGAGCCCGGCTCGTTTGGCATCTTTGTCTTTACGGGGACGCAGCCACATACCGAGCTTGTTGAGCATCTAGTCGACCTGGCGCCTGATGGCGGCATTCTGACTGATGAATCCATGGCGACCCGCACGCCAGGTCTATTTGCCGCTGGCGATATCCGTTCCAAACGTTTACGCCAGGTTGTGACCGCTGTTTCGGACGGAGCCATAGCGGCAACGAGCGCATACGCGTTTCTCCGTGGATAAGTACGATAATATATCTTATGTAAGGTTGCTATCTTTAAACAAAGTGGTTGGACGATGCATCAATGTGTTGTCCAACCACTTTTACTTGCCGGCTATGTAGTATGCAAAACTAGATAACCTAGAATACAATATAGAAAATGAACGGAGGACCTTTATGAACCACGCTAAATACGTTATTCCGATGTCCGATTCGTCGGTCGGCATTAAGCCTGAGGATATTCAGCCGACGGTGCTACCCGATGCATTCATTCAGTCCGATATCGTGCGAAAACTCAACACGTTGAGTCTGCCGCGCTATAACCAGTTGCCCAATGTGACGCTCTACCGCGACCAGGTCATTGAGTATGTTGCGCTGTGGATGGAGCCGCTGTCCATTTGCGTTGAGCAACCTGTCATTACGCCATCGATGATCAATAACTACGTGAAGGTCGGCCTGGTGCCTGCTCCGGTTAAAAAGCAATATGGCCGCGAGCAGATTGCCCGTCTGATCGCTATCTGCATCTTTAAGCAGGTGCTACCTATTGCTGCGGTGCAGGCACTCTTTAACATTCAGCGATTGAGCTACGATGCCCCGACGGCCTTCAACTATGTGGTTGATCAGCTCGAGGCATCGATTCGTTCGGCGTTTTCCGTCGAGCCGACGCCGGTTCCCGATACGGCGCATCAGGTAACGCGTGAGTCGCTGCTTGTGCGCAGCGCGGTTTCATCCTTTGTTTCGAAGGCTTACTTGATGAGCTATCTCAAGTTCAACGGGTTTAATAGCTAGCCGACGTATAAAACGAGCGGGACAAAGAGCCATCTGTCGGTTTGTCCCGCCCGTATTTTTGCTTGGTTGGACTTTATTTGCCCGAAGCTACGCCCATGCCGTAGCCGATGATGAGGCCGTGCATCTCGGCGTAATAGGAATCCAGGCCGTTGCAGGGCATGATGATGGTCTTGGAGCCGGGCCAGCGCTCCACAATTCGGCTGGCAAGTGCTTGGGCGCCTGCCTCATTCTCGACATGGTCGATAACGACCTCGCCGCCCGTAAAACCTTCGGCTTCCATGGTGTCGATGATCTTGTTGAGCATCTTCTTTTCGCCACGCGTGTGCCCAACGAGTTCGATTTTACCGGCTTCACTCGCCGTGCCCAAAATGCGAATATTGAGCTTGTTGGCAATGACGCCGGCTGCCTTAGGGATACGTCCGGCTTTGGCCAGGTTTTCGTAATTGCACAAGCTGAAGAGGATTTTGCTGTTCTGTTCAAGGCTATCGAAGTATGCGCAAGCGTCCTCGAATGAGATATCCGGATTGCTTGCAAGATAGCGGTCGAACAGCAAGAAAATGAGATCCATTTTGCCGCCAGCTGCGCGCGAATTGACTAGATGAATCTGCCGGTCCGGTTCCTCGGCAAGAACCATATCGCGAGCCGTAGCTGCCGCATTGTAGCTGCCCGACACGCCCTCAGAGATCGGCATGCAGATGGTCTTGTCTGCCAATTTGAAGAGCTCGGCCCACTCCCCTACGCTGGGACAAGCGCTCGAAGAAGCGTTCGTCTCCGCCTGAACAGCGCAGTTGAGCTCATGAACATCGAGTGAAAGGTCATCGACGAATTCACGCTCCCCCACTCGAATTTTGAGGGGCGCAAATGCAAAGGTGGTATGGGGTGCGGTCGGTTGCCAATCGCGGAGGTTACAGCTTGAATCTGAGATAAGTGCCCAGCTCATAGAGGGTCCTTTCTAATTGTTCCTCAACAATTATAGCCTTCTTGCAAACCGATTGGGCCGCTATCTAGTATTCAAAACTAGATAGCGGCCTGCACTAAAGGCAAAAGAATGGACCCCATGACTCAAAGCCACGAGGTCCATATCCGTTTGCTTTATCTGAATACTTAGTAGCGAACGAAGATATAGTTGTTGTTCATGCCAGCGGCAACGGAACTGATGATAACGCCCGTCTTGTAGTCGGAAGCATGGATCATCTGGCCGTTACCAATGTAGATGCCGGTGTGGTAAGAGTTAACCACGACATCGCCAGGCTGGGGATCGGATACGCGGGTCCATCCCATGAAGGTGCCCGTGGTTCCCAGGCGGCAATAACGGCCGGTGAGGCAGTAGCTTACAAAGCCGGAGCAGTCAAAGCTGTTCGGTCCAATGCCTCCCCAAGAATAAGCATAACCGAGCTTGCTGTAGGCGCGCGAAACGACGGAGCCACCATCAACAGACTGGCTCGGTGCTGAGGGCGTGGGTGCCGGAGCGGGCGTGGGGGCAGGCTGCGGCGTGGGAGCCGGCGTGTTGCCGCCCTGGTTGTTGTTATTGTTGGTCTGGCCGCCATTGTTGGTCGTGCCGCCACCATTATTGGTGATCTCGGTCGTACCAGCGGTGTCGTTGCTCACCGTGGCCTTTTCGGCTGTGCTTGCATTTATGCCAGCTTGCAGCGCGGCGTTGGCCTCGGCCTCGGCAGCAAGCTCGGCCTGCAGTTGCGAATCCAGGGAGTTCACGACACCCTGGGCCTCAGCCTGCTGGGCATTGAGCTCGTCGACCTTCTTTTGCGTCGCGGCGACGTTCTTCTCCTGCTCGGCCTGTTTATCGGTGAGCTGCTGCTTAAGGTCCTTGACTTCCTGAATGGTCTGGGCCTGCTTGTCGGACACCTTACCGTAGTAGAAAAGACGGTTGAGCATGTCGCCCAGATCGTCGACGCCCGTCAGAACCTGAAGGAGACTCAGGCCACCGGTCTTGTACTCACCGGCAACGTAGGTCGAAAGCTTTGCCTGACCCTCGGCGATCTCTTGCTGCTTTTGCGTGATCTCGCCTGCAGTCTGATCAAGCTCCTGCGTCTGTGCGGAGAGCTCTTCATGAATTTGCTGGGTTTGCGTGCCGATCTGCTCGAGCTTGGTACGAGCAGCGGCAAGGTCGGATGCGGTATCGGCGTAGGCCGGAGCCACGAGGCCCAGGCCCAAAACACAAGCGAGGGTTGCCGTAGCAGCGCAGCGTGCCATGTTTCTGTGCGTGTTTGCTGTGCGCATGGAGCTTCCTTTCCGGTATCTAAGGGTAGCGGCTAGTCCACCGTTACCAGGCTAAAGAGCTCAATGTCCTCGTTAGAAGGCGTGAGCTTCTTGCGCGGGTTGAGAAACGCAAGCTCAAGGATACAACCGTAGCCCACAAGCTTTGCGCCCATATCTCGCACCAGTTTACCTGTTGCCTCGACGGTTCCGCCCGTCGCGACCAAGTCGTCCAGAATCAACACGGTATCTTTAGAGGTAATGGCATCGGCATGGATTTCGATAGAGTCGGTGCCGTATTCGAGTTCGTAGCTCTGGCTCACCGTCTTGCGGGGTAGCTTGCCCGGTTTACGTGCGGGAACAAAGCCGGCACCAAGGGCCACAGCCACCGGTACGCCAACCATAAAGCCGCGAGCCTCGGGACCCACGACCTTGGTGATTCCCATGCCGGCAAAGTGCTCGGCGAGGGCATCGGTCATGGCTTTGAGCGCCTCGGGATTGCCAAAGAGCGGCGTGATATCTTTAAATATGACTCCGGGCTCGGGATAGTCGGGGATGTCGACGATTTGAGATTCGAAGTCGTACATTGCATGACCTTTCAATGGGTTGCCGAAATATCAGCAGCGGTTATTTGCCCGCCGTGGCGGTGCCGGAGTGCGAAGGGGCGACGACCTTGAGCGGCTTTACGAGAGAATCCTCGTGCGAAGCCGGCGTGGCTATCTCTTCGTTTTTGGCTTTGGTGGACTCGGAGCGAGTGATTTCTTCATCGAGTGCATCGATGTCGGCGTCCTCGACCACGGCGTTGAGCGACTCAAAAACGCGGTTCTTGAGCAGCGCAGTGTGCACACCCTCGGTCAGGTCGTGAAGCTTCTTAAACGCACGCTCGAGCTTGGCGTCGCGCTCGTCATCGGAGGTATCCATGCCGAGCATGCTCACGAGCACCTGCTCAAACATCGATGACTCGCGGTTGGCGGAAGACACGTACTGACGCAGGTTGCGCGGCTCGATATGGAAGCGTGACAGCTCGGAGCAGTAGCGGATGATCGGAAAATCGCGACCATCGACGAGTTCACGATTCTGCGGACTCTTGATGATGCGAATGAGGTCGTTCTCGGCGAGCGACCGGATAAACGAAATCTCGACGCCCAGCATATCGGGAATGGTCTCGATGGGATGCAGCTTTTGCTTAGTCTCCTTGGGCTCCGTCTTGAGCGGAACATCGGACAGCAAGCCCACCTCGTAGGCGAGCGTTGACAGGTCCGTGGCGTTTTCCAAGCGCTGCTTAATCACGTTGAGCGGCATGTAGCGGGTCTTCTGCAAGTGCAGGATGACCTCCAGACGATCAACGTCCTCCTTGGAGTACTGACGGTATCCCTTAGGCGTACGATGAGGGGTAATGAGCCCCTCATCCTCTAGAAATCTAATTTTTGAGTTCGAAAGATCGGGGTATGCGCCTCGAAGTAGGTTGACGACTTGGCCGATACTCAGATAGTTGCGTTCGGCCATGCCCTACTCACCGGTTTCGATGCGCTCCGGCGTGCTCTCGTGGTAGATGAGCGTAAAGGTACCGATCTGGACGGAAGAGCCGTCGTGCAGCGGGGCTGCATTGACGATGGCACCGTCGACCCAGGTGCCATTGAGCGATCCCAAGTCCTCGATGCGAGCGCCGAGGCCCTCGCGAATAATGCGCGCGTGGCTGCGCGAAACGGTCATGTCATTGAGGAAGATGCCGTTTGCAGGATCGCGGCCGATGGTGGTCACGTCGTCCTCGAGCTCAAAGGCGGCACCGGTCTGCGGACCCTTGACGATGGACAGAACGGGGGCGGTGATGCGCACGTTGGCCATGAGGTCGGGAACGGTGACGTCACTTGAAGGCACGCGGAATACGCAGGTAGCGTCAGCAGTCTTATCATTCTGAGACATATTGTTAACCATGTTGTCCATGACAACCCCTAACTTATCGCGGACGTGCCGCAAATAATGAACCGTACGTAATCATACTCCAACGAATCAGTCTTCGATTTCGGGGTTCAGAAAGTCGATGTCCTCGTCCTCGGGATGCGCGAGAGCCTGTTTAATGGCCACTCCGCCCTTAATGGAATAGATGACAGCCGTGAGCATGGAGAAGATCACGCCGCCGTACACAAAGAAGATGCCGAGGGGCACCGAGCTTCCGTTGAGGCCCGGGAAGGCCGTAAGGGTTGAAGGTAAAAGATGCAGGCCGTCAATAACGGGGAACCCGAGCAGCATGAGCGAGAAGCCGGTCATGAGCAGTGCAGTGGCAATCTTTCCGGGAAAGACGACATCGATGGGGCGACGGTGATAATGACGCACGATAAGCGTGCCGATGCCCAGATAGATGTCGCGGCCAATAATGAGCACGCAGACCCAGATGGGCAGCTCTCCGCGGACCACCAGCCCAAGTACGCCGGTGAACAGCAGCGCACGGTCACAAATGGGATCCATGACCTTGCCGAGCCACGAGACCGTCTTGGTCATGCGGGCGATCTGACCGTCCATCCAGTCGGTGGAGGCGGCAACGGCGTAGATAACGATGGCGATGACGCGGTTGTTATCCGTCACAAACAGGTACAGAAATACCAGGGTGAGGATCAGGCGCGTAAAGGTGATGAAATTGGAGATCGTAAAGATCTTATTCGACGGGTAATCGGAAGTGCCGATAAGCTCCTTTTTGATCTTCTTTTTGATGCCCACAGGACTCCCCCGCTGGTTAACGACAAAACTTTCGATACTATACCCGTTCCGGCGATGTCTATCCAGCGTAAGCATAGAGAGTCCAGACATATGGAGGATGCTACTGGGTTGTGCGGGATTCTGCATTTGTGTACATCAGCCTCCAAACATGCCGAAAAATGTCGGTTTTGCAGGGTGATGTACACGTTTTGATTCGGTGATTACATCGATCGGGAAAGTTGTTGCCTTAAGCAAATTAATCATGATGTGCGGGTCGAGAAGGGTTGGCGCTAAAAGAACCCAAGCGCCGTTACGGCTTCGTTAGAAACGCGCCCCACCATGGATGGTGAACCCGAAAGGTAAGGCGTGCGGGCACGGTGGCTCGGCCCGCGCGTCCGGAAGAGAAAGGATAAACCCATGGGTTACATGCTCGAGACGCGCGGGCTCACCAAGCGCTTCGGCCGCGGCGACCAGGCGCAGGACGCCGTGGCCGACGTGAGCCTTCATATCCGCGAGGGCGAGGTGTACGGGCTGCTCGGTCCCAACGGCGCCGGCAAGTCGACAACGCTCAAGATGATCTGCGGGATGCTGCGGCCGACGGCCGGGGAGATTCTCTTTGCCGGGCACGCCTGGCGCCGCGAGGACCTCTACGCAATCGGCAGCCTCATCGAGGAGGCGCCGCTCTACCCCAACCTCACCGCGCGCGAGAACCTGCGCGTGCGCACCACGCTGCTGGGCCTTCCCGAGAGCCGCATAGATGAGGTACTCGCCGCCGTGGACCTCGCGGACACCGGGAAGAAGCGCGCCGGGCGCTTCTCGATGGGCATGCGGCAGCGCCTGGGGCTCGCGCTGGCGCTGATCGCCCGGCCACGCCTGCTTGTGCTCGACGAGCCCACCAACGGCCTCGACCCCATCGGCATCGAGGAGCTGCGCGACCAGATCCGCGGCTTCGCGGCGGCGGGTACGACGGTGATCGTCTCGAGCCACATCCTCTCCGAGGTGCAGCAGATGGCGGACACCATCGGCATCATCTACGGGGGGCGCCTCGCCTACGAGGATGCGCTTCGGCCCGGGCAGGACCTCGAGGAACTCTTCATGAGCGTCTGCCGGGAGGGGCGTCGAGCGCGCGGGGAGGTGGCGGCATGACGGGCGAGAAAGGCGGCCTGCTCGCGGGCCTGCGCGCCGAGGCCCTGAAGTCGCGCCACGCGGCACCGGTTCGCCTGGCCGTGCTCATGGCGCTGCCGATGCCGCTACTCGGCGCGATGCCCTACCGGGGTGTGCAGATCTTCAGCGCGTGGAACTACTGGTACGCGCTCTTCCTGCCCGTGTCTCTCTCGCTCGTGGTGGCGTGCGTCGCGCGGGCGGACGCTCGCACGCGGATGCGGGGGCTTCTGGGCCTGGGCTTCCCGCTCGGGCGCGCCTGGTGGGCCAAGGCGCTCTGGTGCCTCGCGCTCTGCACGCTCTCGAACCTCGTGGTCTTCGGCATCTACCTCGCGGGATCGGCGTTCTCCTCGCAGGGCCTCACGGCCGCGGGTACGCTCACGATGCTCTTCTGCGCGCTCGTCAACACGGTGACCGCGGCGTGGATGATCCCCGCAGGGCTCTTTCTCACGGTGCGGCTCGGCATGCTCGCGGGCATCTTCTGCCCGCTCGTCGCGCAGCTCGTGGGTGGGTTCGCCTGGTCGTTGGTGCCGTTGCCGCAGCTCTTTCCGCCGTCGGCGAGCATGGTCATCCCCACGAGCTTCATCCCCGTGCTGCCGAGCGGCGAGCCACTCGCGGCGGACATGGCGCTCGGCGGGGCGCTCGCGGCGGACGGCATGCTCACGCTGGCGGGCCTTGCGGTCTGCGCGCTCGCGTTCGCCGCGCTCACGGCGGCGGGCGCGGCCTGGTTCGCGCGCTCCGAGGAGCGGTGATGGCCATGACACGACTCTCCGACCCGACGCCGCGCATGACTCTCCCGCGGGCCCTGCTCTCCGAGGCCTTGCGCCTGGCGCGCTCCCCGCTCTCGGCGGTGCACCTCGCCTGCGGCCTGGCAGCCGGTCTTGCCTGCGGCGAGTACTTCTCCGTAACCCGATGGGACCCGGCGCTGGGCGCGGACGCCTACGCCCAGTTCCTCGGCGCTCTCATGCCGCTCATGTCCGCCATCGTCTGCGGGCTCGCCGTGGACGAGGAGCGCGCTGCCGGGCGCCTCGCCAACCTCACGGCGGTCCCCTCGCGCGGGCGCGCCGTCGCGGCGAAGCTACTCGCCCTTGCGGCGCTCGGCGCGGGCGCGCTGGCCGTGGCGCTCGGCGTGTTCGGGGCCGTGCTCGCCGTCGCCGGTCGCCTGCCGCTTGGGCCCGCTCCGCTTGCGGCCGCCTGGGCGGGCATCGTGCTGGGCAGCCTGCCCCTCTACGCGCTGGGGCTCGGCGTGGCCCTGCGCCTCGGCCGCAACGCCGTCATCGGCGCCGGCGCGGCGGGGATGCTCCTCGCGTTCTTCTCTGTGGGCGGACTTGCGCACGGTCTCATGACCGGTGAGCTCACCGGTGCCCTGGCGACGCCCCTGAGCTGGGTGCCGCTCGCCTGGCCCGCGCGCCTGGGGTCGCTCGGGGTGGAGGCCTTCATCGACGCCGCACGCGCGGCGGGCCCACTCCTCACGACTGCGCTCGCTGGCCTCGTGCTCACCCTGGCAGCCGACGCCGTCCTTCTCGCCTGGTTCTGCCGCTTCGAGGGCGGGAGGGCAGATGCATAGGAAGCCGCTCGCCGCCGTGCACGTCCCCCTCTCCGCAGCGTTTGTCCTGGGCGGGAATGCCCTGCTCGACGCGGGCTGGGGTTCGGCGCTGCGCCCGATCGCCGACCGCGTGCTGCCCAACCCTGAGATCGTCATGTTGGCGCCCGCGGCTGCGCGCGGGGCTCTGGACCGCTGAGTGCGGCGCTAGTACAATTCCGACGAGAGTTTCAGGAGGTCTAACATGGCGAGGATACTGGCAGTGGATGATGAACGGGCGATCCTCGACGCTCTCGCGCGCGTCCTCGGCCGCGACGGCCATGAGGTCGTCGGGGAGGCGGATCCAACGGCGGTCCCGGGGATGGACCTCTCGCGCTACGACCTCGTGCTCTGCGACGTCATGATGCCGGGGCTTGATGGCTTCGAGCTCGTGCGGCAGATCCGCCCGGACTTCGACGGGCCCATCGTCTTCCTGACCGCTCGCGTGGCCGAGGAGGATGCTGTGGCCGGCTACGGCCTGGGCGCCGACGACTACGTCCGCAAGCCCTTCGGGGCCGCGGAGCTGCGCGCCAAGGTCGCGGCCCATCTACGCCGTGAGCGCCGGCCGCGCTCGCACGCCCTCTCCTTCGGGGAGGTGCGGATCGACCTCGGGGCGCGCGGCCTCGCCGTGGGTGGCGAGGCCGTGCCGCTCACGCCCACCGAGTACGCCATCTGCGAGTACCTCGCTCGTCACCCCGGGCAGGTCATGAGCCGCGCGCAGATACGCGAGGCGGTGCTCGGCTGGGAGAGCGACGCCGACGATGCGGCCATATCCATGCAGGTCAGCCGCGCCCGGAGGAAACTCTCCGAGGCCGGCGCCGATCCGATCGCGACCGTCTGGGGGATGGGGTACAAGTGGCAGCTCTGAAGATCGGAGCGCGAGGTCGCGGGGGCATGCCGCTCTCCTTCGTCATCGCGCGCTACTTCGCCTACGCGTTCGCGGCGGTCGCCACGGCGTGGCTCGCCTCGTTCATGGTGCTCTCCGTGGCGATCAACGCGGGCTTCGTCTACGAGGCAAGCTGGGGGCCGGCCAATGCGCGCGAGGTCGCGGAGGGCCTGGCACGCGACGGCGTCTGCGGGCAGCAGGACGTGCCGACGGCCTACCGCTACCTCATCCTGAACAAGGACGGATACGTGCTGATGACAGACCTCGAGGGCACGCGGCTCGAGGATGCGACGGAAATGGCCAGTACGGCACTCGCCGCGGATCCGGGCACAGTGGAGATCGAGGGCGGGGGCTCGGGCCTCACCTACGCTGCGTTCCCGCTCAAGGGCGGCGGGGCCTGCGCACTCGTCAGCGAGTACCTGCCGCAGTGGGTCTCGCGCGATCTCGCCAGCCTGCTTCCCAACCCGCAGAACCTCATGCTCGTCGGCGCCGCTGTGGGAAGCGCGCTCGCGCTCGCGCTCGTGGCGCGCCGTGCGAGCCGCGTGATCTCGCGCAAGATGGCGCCGCTCGCGGAGGCGGCGGGGCGCGTTGGCGCGGGGGAGCTTGACTTCGCGGTCGGCAGCACCAACGTGCGTGAGGTGAACGACGTCCTCGCCGCGATGGACGCCATGCGGGCCTCCCTCGCCGAGTCGCTCGAGGCCCGCTGGGCCGCGGAGCGGGGGCAGCGCGAGCAGATGGCGTCGCTCGCCCACGATCTCAAGACGCCGCTTAC
Source organism: Collinsella sp. (assembly GCA_023708985.1). GTDB lineage: Bacteria > Actinomycetota > Coriobacteriia > Coriobacteriales > Coriobacteriaceae > Collinsella. Next base: position 108,424 of record BREX01000002.1, on the reverse strand, counting down.
CGTGCTGCGCGCCAACGCCGACTTCGTGGCGGAGGAGCTGGAAGACGAGAATGACAGCGACCTCTCGGCCGCCGCGCGCGACATAGCCGGCGGTGTCGAAAGGCTCGACGGCTACGTGCGCCTGCTCATCGAGGCTTCGCGCGGGTCCGGCGGGGCGGAGAGGGCCCCCATGCGGCCGGCCGAGCTCTGCGAACAGGTCCTCGCCGAGGCCGCCCAGATCGTCCGGGCGCGAGGCGTGACGCTCGACGCGGCCACGGGCCCCGCTGTCGCGGGCGCGCCCGAGGCCCCGCTCGACCGAACCGCCCTGGCGCGAGCCGCCGCGAACCTCGTGGCCAACGCCGCCGAGCACGCGCGCTCGCGCGTGGCGGTCTCCTGCGACGTCGCGGGCGGACACCTCGTCATCGAGGTGGCCGACGACGGACCGGGCTTCTCTCTCGCCGCCCTCGAACGCGGCTGCGAGCGCCTCTTCACAGACGACTCGTCCCGCTCCTCGCGCGACGGAGGCCGCCACTACGGGCTCGGCCTCCATGTCGCCTCCGAGGCCGCGAGCGCCCACGGGGGCTCCGTCTCGCTCGCCAACAGCCCCTCGGGCGGCGCGGTGGTCACCATCGCGGTCCCCCTGTCCGGGATCTGACGACTTCCTCGATGTCTACCTCGACTGCGATATGTCGCTCGCCGAGGCCGCGACGAGATGGTGTTGCGTCTGCCCCGCTTGGTGCTTCTAGCTCAAATTTGATTTGATGTAAGGCTCGTGCAATCCTGCATGGGCCGTTCTTTTGGCAATTGCTCGACCGATTCGTGGCTTGAAACACAAATTATCGAGTTAAGGAGACATGGGGTCACACAGCGGCTCTCAGAGCGCCCGCCGCACTCCCCCGCCATTAACCTGCGTCGTCCTCGTATAGAGCCCATCCTGCTTGGCGTTTCGTTGCAACAGCCCACTTGTCCACCGATCAAGTGAACTACTGGAATAAATACAGCGACACGCTTGTCCGTTATAGTCGCTATATCTGTGTTAATCGCCGCGATAAATACAGCCTGTACTCGGCTGCATACCAGCTACGCGTATGTAGATTCATATCGCGTTAATAAATCGGCTCAAGCGTGTGCAAAACGCGCAAGTAGCCGCAAAAGGCGATTATCGCGTAGGTAGATTATTGGCACCCTGTTGCTTAAACAAAATTAAGCAATTGCTTAAAACAAAAAAGGTCAGGCACAAGGTGCCTGACCTGCAAACTTCTGGTCGGGACGACTGGATTCGAACCAGCGACCCCTTGACCCCCAGTCAAGTGCGCTACCAAGCTGCGCCACGTCCCGAAGCTTTTGTTTGTTGCTCTGCTCTCGCTCGCAACAGGGAGTATATTAACCCGAAACTTTAGACTTGTGCAAGAACTTTTTTATAAATTTTGAAGCAAGTTCAAAATTGTATCTGCGAGCTGGGGTTTTGTTAGCACGGGAAGTTCTTGCGTGCCCGTTGTGCTTACGATCCAGGCCTTGTTAGTGTCGGTTCCAAAGCCCGAATCGGCGCGTGAGACATCGTTAGCGATAATGGCATCACAACCCTTGCGGGCGAGCTTACACTGCGCGTGCTCCACGACGTTATCGGTCTCGGCCGCAAAGCCGATTACGCGCCGCACTCCCTTTTGACGCGAAAGCTCGGCCAAGATGTCAACGGTCTCGACCAGTTCAATGCGATCCAAACGCTCGTTGGACTTTTTGAGTTTATGGTCGGCTGGAGCGGCGGGTGTGTAGTCAGCGACGGCAGCCGCACAAATGGCCGCATCGGCCGTCTGAAAGGCGCTCAGAGCCGCCTGCAGCATCTCTGTGGCGGTTTGCACACGCACGCACTCCACGCCGCGGGGAACATCAAGCGATGTCGGTCCCAGCACAAGCGTGACCTCGGCACCGCGGCGAGTGGCCTCCCCCGCCAGGGCGATGCCCATCTTGCCCGACGACCGGTTGCCAATAAAGCGCACGGGATCGATCGGCTCGTGCGTGGGGCCGGCGGTAATCACGATGCGCTTACCTGCAAGGTCCTGGGGTGCGGGGTTGAATACCTCGCAGACGGCCTCGACGATGTCCTCGGGCTCGCTCATGCGTCCCGTGTCAACGTCGCCGCAGGCAAGGTAGCCACTACCGGGGCCAACCACGTGAACGCCGCGCTCGCGCAGCGTGGCCATATTGGCCTGCGTCGCCGGCGCCCTCCACATGCCGTTGTTCATGGCGGGGGCGATCACGATGGGTCGCGGCGTGGCAAGCAGCGTAGTGGAGATGAGGTCATCGGCGATACCGTTTGCCATCTTGGCGATGATATTGGCCGTTGCGGGCGCCACGACCACCAAGTCGGGCTCCTGCGCCAGCGAGATATGGTGGATGGGGTCGGAGGGGTCGTCGAATAGCCCAACCGCGACCGGCTCATTGGTGAGCGCACGGAAGGTGAGCGGCCCCACGAACTCAGTGGCATGCTCGCTCATGACGACCTTGACGTGCGCGCCGCGCTTTTGCAGCAGGCGCACGATATTGCACGACTTATAGGCGGCGATCCCGCCGGTAATGCCCAGCAGGATCGTTTTTCCCTCAAGTTGCATTGAATTGTTGGGTGCCGCCGTCATCGTTAGGCTTCCTTGCTCGGGAGTACGAGCAGGCGGTGGCAGTACGGGCAGTGCGTAATCTCACTGCCGTCGTGGTTGAGGTCGCTCATGGACGACGCCTGCAGCGCGGTGTGGCAGACCGTGGGGATGTTGCCCTTGATGGTCTCGACGGCCAGGCCGCGGAACTGCTTGAGCAGGCGCTCGTAGTCGCTGAGCACGTCGGTGGGCAGCGTAGCGGCCAGCGCGGTGCGCTCCTTGGTGGCGGCATCGATCTGGGCCTGGAGGTCGGCTGCCTTGGCGCGGGCGGCCTTGGTGTCGGCCTTCACGCCCTCCTCGAACTTGGCGATGATTGCCTGTGCGCGAGCCTCGCGGTCGAGCGCCTCCTTGTGGGCGACTACGACGTCCTTGCGGGTGTGCTCGATCTTGTCCAGGCGCTTGGCCAGGGTGGCGAGCTCGTTTTCCAGGTCCTGTACCTCGCGGTAGTCAGAGCCGTCAACGTGGCGCTTCTTAGCGGCCTCAATGGCGTTATTGGTCTGGATCTCGGTGGTGTTGAGATCGTCGAGCTCAATATCCAGGTCCTTGCGCTGAGCGTAGAGCTTGGTCATTTCGGCCTTGAGCTTTACATAGGTCTTGCGCTTGGAAGCGAGCTCCTTGAGCTCCGGCATATTGGCAAGTTCGCTCTTATTGCGGGCGAGCTCCAAATCGATCTGTTGCAGCTTGAGTAGCGTAGCGCCGGCGCTCATAAGTTCTCTCCTTTTGTCACAGTCCACCATTGGCAAGGGTTCAGTATTTTAATCGCATGACGGGGGTCAACCCCGGCGTCAACCGTAGAGTTCATCAAGATATCCACGAACGGCTCCTCGGAGCGGTCGTGGCCGAGCAAGATCACCGGCAGACCGCGCAGAGTGAGGTCCTGTGCCGCGTGGTAGCCCGCCTCGCCCGTCACGATGACATCCGCACCGGCGGCGATGGCAAGCACGCCAAAGTCACCCAGCGAACCGCCCAAAATTGCGATGGTTCGGCACGGGTGATCGGCCTCGCCCCACACGCGCGGGTCGCTGCCAAACGCCGCTGCGGCGCGTGCGGCAAGGTTGCGCAGGCTGCAGGGGTCGTGGAGGGTCGCGAGTACGCCCAGTCCGGTGAGTTCAGGCTCGTCCGCATGCTCCAGCGAGCTTATGGGCTTTGCGCCTAGCAAATCGCTCAGGCGAACGCGCGCTTCGTGCGAGCGGTCCAGGTTGGTGTGAAGCGAGATGATGCTCACGCCGCAACGAGCTGCCTCGTACAGCGCGGCGCTGCATTGGGGGCGTGTGGAATCCGACGGACAAAACGCCTCGGGCGCCTTGATATAGATGGGATGATGCGTTAGCAGCACGTTGGCGCCGGCCTCCTGGGCGCGGTGCACATTGGCTTCGGTCGCATCGAGTGCGCAGGCAACACCGGTAATCTCCGCGGCAGGGTCGCCGACGGAGAATCCTACATGGTCCCAACTCTCGGCATCGGTCTTGGGATAGCGTGCCAGCAGCGCGCGCTCAAGCTCGGCGACGATCATGCGGCGCCTACGATCGAGAGCAGCGTCTGGGCAAACTCGTCCAGATCGTCCGGATTCACGCGGTCGTCAAAGGAAATGCGTAGTGCGCCCAATGCCTGCTCGCGACCGATGCCCATCGCGCTTAAAACATGGCTCGGGTCCATGCTGCCACTCGAGCATGCCGAGCCTGCCGACACCTCAAAGCCGGCGGCGTCGAGCTTGATGATGAGTTCCTCGGAGTCCATGCCGTCAATGTAGATCGATACCATGCCGGGCAGACGGTCGGCTTGTGCGTAGTCACCCATGGTGGCGTGAATACGCTGGTGGGCCGTAAGCGTGGCGTAGAGCTTGTCGGAAAGGGCTTGCAGCTTCGCGCGCTCCTGAGCCACATGGGGCGTCAGAGACGAGGCGGCAGCGGCAAAGGCGAGCTGCGTGCGCAGGTCTTGCGTGCCGGCACGACGTCCGGCTTCCTGTCCGCCGCCAAAGATGCGCGGGCGCAGCGGCGTGCGGTTCTTAAGGTAGAGCGCGCCGGATGCCACGGGGCCACCGATCTTGTGGGCTGCGACGGACATGGCGTCGACGCCCAGCTCGGTGACATCGAGCGGAATATGCAGATACCCCTGGATGGCATCGGTGTGGAACAGGGCGCCAACGGTATGCGTGGCCGCGGCAAGCTCGCGGATGGGCTGCACCACGCCGGTCTCGTTGTTGGCAACCATGATGCTCACGAGCGCCACGTCGTCGCCTAGCAGCTCGACAAGCGTGGCAGGCTCAATGTAGCCCATGCGGCAGGGCTGCACCAGGTCGACGGTAAAGCCGGCGGCACGCAGCAACGGCAGGTTGTCCAGAATCGAATCGTGCTCGATGGCCGAAACGATTACACGATCGCGCTTGCGATCGCGCTGACGAGCGCCCTCGGCAAGACCGAGCAGCGCCAGCTGGTTGGCTTCGGTGCCGCCGTTGGTCAGTACAATCTCGGACGGGCGGACGCGCGCGCCAAAGCTGCGGGCGATCTCGCGACGTGCAACCTCCAGACGCGCGGCAGCCTTGCGGCCGAGCGAATGCAGCGAGTTGGGGTTGACGCCGGCAAGCTCGCTGTCGTCGTACTCGCGCTGCGCAAGGAGCGCCTCGGCGCGCATGGGCGTCGAGGCGGCATAGTCAAGATTCACGGGTATGCGGTTTTGACCTGCGGTCATAAGGGTTTATGCCTCCTGTGCGGCCTCGTTGCCCAGCTTCTGCAGCAGCGCAACCTCGGCAGCGGGATCTTCGGACTTAAATACGGCAGAACCGGCCACGAGCACGTTGGCGCCGGCCTTGACGACCTCGACAATGTTCTTGGAAGAAATGCCACCGTCGACCTCGATGAGGGGCGAAACGCCGTGACGCTCGCACATGGCCCTGAGCTCGTGGAGCTTAGCGATGGTGCCCGGGATAAAGCTCTGACCGCCAAAGCCCGGGTTCACGCTCATGAGCAGCACCATATCGACGACGTCGATGATGCTCTCGAGCACGCACACGGGGGTGGCGGGGTTGAGCACCACGCCGGCCTTAACGCCGCGCTGCTGCAGATGGGTGAGCGTGCGGTGCAGGTGCGTGGAGGCCTCGTAGTGTACGGTGATCATATCGGCGCCGGCGTCTGCGTACCAATCGACCGTCTCGTCGGGGTTCGACACCATGAGGTGCGCGTCGACCGGTACATCGGTGGAGCGCTTGACGGCCTTAAGGATGTCAACGCCAAAGGTGAGGTTGCCGGTAAAGTGACCGTCCATAACGTCAAAGTGCACGTAGTCGGCGCCGGCGATCTTGTCGAGTTCGCCCTTGAGGTTGGCCATATCGGCCGAGAGGACGGACGGAGCGATTTTGATGGAACCCATGGTAGAAGCCTTTCTGCGCTAGTCGGTGAGTCCGTAGAACTCTTGAGAAGGGACGCGATCGGTAAGAATCTCGAGTGCCCTATCCAAAGTAACACCGTTGTAGAGCGTTTGCTCCACGGCAAAGGTGAGCGGAATGTCTACGCCCAGTGAACGGGCAAGCTCACTGACGCTGCGGGCCGCGACGGCGCCCTCGACCACCATATGCGTACGTGCCTGGTACTCGTCGAGCGAGAAGCCGTGGGCAAACTCGTAGCCAAAGGTGCGGTTGCGCGAATGCTCCGAGGTGCAGGTGGCAATGAGGTCGCCCATGCCGGCAAGTCCCATGCAGGTCATAGCTTGACCGCCGCGGGCGTGCACCAGACGGCTGATCTCGGCCAGGCCGCGCGTCATGATGAGGGCAAGCGTATTGTCGCCCGCGCCCGAGCCGGCGGAGATGCCGCACACGATGGCGATGACATTTTTCATGGCGCCGCAGACCTCGACACCCGTCATGTCCTGCGACAGATAGATGCGAAAAGCCGTGGACAGGAGCAGGTCCTTGAAGGTCTCCCCCACCTGCTGGTCCTCGCTGGCGATGACGGCGGCCGAAAGCCCGCCACGGCAGATTTCCTCGGCATGGTTGGGGCCCGAAAGCGCCGCCACACGCCGCTCGTTGCCGATTTCGCTGGCAATGACCTCGCTCATGAGCAGGCCGGACTCGGGCTCAATGCCCTTGGTAAGGCAGAGCACCGGGGTGTCGGCGGCGATGAAGGGCGCTGTCTGATGACATACGCTTCGCAGGTGTGTGGAGGGCACGGCAAAGATGATGGCGTCGGCGTCGTCGAGCGCCTGCGCCAGGTCCGTGGTTGCTACGACGTTGCCGGGCAGCTCGTAGTCCGCCAGATACCTGGGGTTGCGATGCTCGCCGTTAATGCCGGCGGCCGTCTGCTTGCTATGGGCCCACATGGTCACGCGCTCGGCTCGCGCGGCGGCAAGGCCGGCGACGGCGGTTCCCCAGGAGCCGGAGCCAATCAGCGCAACATTCATGACTCTCTCCTACTTATCGTCGGGTTCGGTGACGCGCTTGGTAAACGAGAGCTTGGACTCCTTACCGCACATGAGCTTTTTGATGTTCGCGCGATGGGCCCACACCACGGTGATGCCGATCATCGCCATGCAAAACTTAAGGCCCAGGCTGCTGTACGGAAAGACCGCGCAGGCGGCGATGGGAAGGCCGATGGCCGCGGCAAGTGAGCCCACCGACACAAACTTGGTGATGGCAACGGCCACGATAAACATGCCCAGCAGCGATAGTCCGATGGGCCAGTACCAGGCGAGGATGACGCCCAGACCGACCGCGATGCCCTTGCCACCGTGGAAGTTGAGGTACGGCGAGAAGATGTGGCCCCATACGGCCGCCAGGCAGATGACGCCGAGCATCCAATCGCCGGGGGCTCCAGGCGCCATGATGTTCGGCGGAAAACCATAGCCCAGATCGGCGATGAGCGGACGGGCGATAAGGACGCAGATGGCGCCCTTAAGGCAGTCGAGCAACAACGTGAGCGCGGCCACCTTAGGGCCGGCCACGCGCAGCGCATTGGTTGTGCCGATGTTGCCGGAGCCCGCCTTGCGAATGTCCGTGTGGTTGAACACGCGGCCCAGGATCAGGCCAAACGGAATCGCTCCGATAAAGAACGAGACCACGGCGCAGATGGCGGTCAGCAGAATCGGATTATGCATCCTTTTGTTCCTTCTTCCTAAAGAAGAGTCGAATGGGCGTGCCGGCAAAATCGAAAGTCGAGCGCATGCGGTTCTCCACGTAGCGCTGGTAGGTGTCGTTGACCAGGTCGCTGTGGTTGACGAAGAACGTGAACGTCGGCGGGTTGATGCCCGTCTGAGTCACGTAGTGCATGCGCAGGCGGCGCTTGCCGTCCACCACGGTGTGGCCGAACTCGCGCAGGTCGGTGAGGAAGGTGTTGAGGCGCGAGGTGGTGATCTTTTGCGAGCGCGTCTTCTCGGCGGCGTCGACCATCGCCCAGATCTTCTCGACGCTGCGGCCAGTGAGGGCAGAGATGCGCAGGTACTGGGCCCAGGGAGCCATAACGCCCAGACGGCGGTCGACGGTCTCCATGCAGGCCTCGCGCTTGCGGTCGTCGTCGAGCAGGTCCCACTTGTTGAGCAGCACGACGATGGCGCAGCCGCGCTCGATGGCCAAGCCCATGACCTTCTGGTCCTGCTCGGTAACGCCCACGGAGGCGTCGACGACGAGCAGTGCCACGTCGGCGCGATCGATGGCGCGCAGGCCGCGGACCATCGAGTAGTACTCGATGTTCTCGTACACGGTGCTCTTCTTGCGAATACCCGCGGTGTCAACCATGCGGTAGTGCTTGCCGTTGCGCTCCACGACGGTGTCGATGGCGTCGCGCGTCGTGCCGGCGATGTTGGACACGATAGAGCGATCGGCGCCCAGGATGCGGTTGAACAGCGACGACTTGCCGGCATTGGGGCGGCCGATGATGGCCACGTTCAGGGCGTCGGGGAACTCATCGGCGACCTCGTCCTCTTCCTCCGGAAGCAGGGCCACGATATCGTCGAGCAGGTCGCCCGTGCCGTGGCCATGCAGGGCCGAGAGGGGCGTGGGCTCACCGACGCCGAGCGAATAGAACTCCCAGATGCTGTCGTTTTCGCGATCGGGGTTGTCGAGCTTGTTCACCAGTAGAAAGACCGGCTTGTCGCAGCGCTTGAGCATGCGGGCGACCGACTCGTCCTCCTCGGTGACGCCGGTGCGGCCGTCGACCACAAACAGGATGACGGCGGCTTCCTCGGCGGCGGCGAGGGCCTGGTCGCGGATGGACGTGGCAAAGACGTCATCGCTCTTGAGCGGCTCGATGCCGCCCGTGTCGACAATGGTGAACTCGCGGCCGTTCCAATCGGCCGTGTGGTATGAGCGATCGCGCGTGACGCCGCGGGACTCATGGACGATGGCGTCCGAGGTTTGGGCCAGGCGGTTAACGAGCGTGGACTTGCCCACGTTGGGGCGTCCGACGACGGCGACGATAGGTTTCATCTGCTCTCCTTTAATGGATAGGGTCAGCGGAATTAGTAGAGTCTGCGGGCACAATGCCAAGGATATGCTCCAGGGTATCGAGCAGCTCATGCGGCATGGTCGACACCACATGAACCTCGGCGCCGCGACTGGTAAGGCTTGCGAGTAAATCGTCACGATGATACTCGTCAAGCGTCATGCCGTCAGCGTTGAACATGAGCTTAGGCACAAAGAGCATAACCCCCGACAGGTCTTGGGGCAGCTGCTCCAGAATGTCATACGCGACGATGAGGCCGGTCACGTCCACGTTGCCGCCGAAGTAGCGGTTCTTGATGGCCGTAACAGTGCCGCCGAGACCATGCGGCGACTCCACAAAGCGCGCCACGGTGTCGCGCGCGCTGGCGCCGGAGAGGCACAGCAGGTGCTGGCTGCGGGCGGCGATGGCCTCGCGGACGCGGGCCAGTCGCTCGGCATCGGTAGCCAGCACGTCGTCGGTCTCGTCCAGATACGAGCGGATCATGCCGATGCCGTCGTAGTACTGCGGGTAACCGTCGTAAAAGTCTGCCTCGGGAGGATCGATGCCGGCGTCCAGATAGAACTCGTCGCTCATCTGGAAGGTGTGGCGGCCAAAGCGCTCATAGGCGCGGTCCTGGTAGGGACGGATCATGGCAATGGTCTCGCGCGCTAGCTCGGGCTTGTCGCTGTAGGACCAGCTAAAACGGTTCTGATGCTTGGTAAAACCGAGCGGCACAATGCCCAGGCTTGTGATTTGCTCGTGCTCCTCGCAAAAGCGCAGGGTCTTTTCCAGCTCCTCGCCGTCGTTCATGCCGGGGCACAGCACAATCTGCGCGTGAATCTCGATGCCGGCGGCCATGATGGCCTCGAGCACGTCCATGCCGCGCTGGGCGTTGCGGCCCATCATGCGGCGGCGGACATCGGGACTCACGGCATGGACCGACACGTTCATGGGGCTCATATTGCGTTCGATGACGTTTTGAACATCTTCGTCGGAGAGGTTCGTGAGCGTGACAAAGTTGCCCTGTAAAAAGCTCAGGCGATAGTCGTCGTCGCGAATGTAGAGCGTGGAGCGGCCGCCCTTGGGCAGCATCGTCATAAAGCAGAATACGCAGGCGTTGACGCAGGTACGCATGCCGTCGAAGATGGGGCCATCGAATTCCAAGCCCCAGTCCTCGCCGGGAAAGCGGTCGAGCTCGACGGGGGTGACGGTGCCGTCGCGCGGGTCGAATACCTCCAGCTCGACGGTATCATCGTCGGCCTCCCAGAGCCACACAATCATGTCGGTAAGTTGCTCACCGTTGACCGTGAGCACGCGCATGCCCGGCTCGATACCCACATCCCACGCGGGCGATTCGGGACGCACGTTCTTGACGAGCGCGCCCTCACCCGGCTCGGGGTCGCGGCTGCGCCCGTAATCGGCCACCTCGGCGGCGTATGCGGGTACGGTCTGGTCCATGGTTAGCGGCAAAGCTCCTTGATGCGCTCGACGGCGCGTTCGATGTGTTCTTGCGGGGTGGAGGCTCCGGCGGTGATGCCGATGTGGTGAGCTTTGGTAAACCACGCGGCCTGGAGCTCAGAAGCTTCCTCGATGTGATACGTGCGCTCGCAGGCGTCTGCGCAAATCTGCGCCAGGCGGCGGGTGTTGCCTGAGTTCTTGCCGCCCACCACGACCATGCAGTCGCAGCGGTTAGCAAGTGTGGCTGCTGCTCGTTGACGCTCACTCGTGGCAGCGCAGATGGTGTTGATCACACGTAGCTCCTGCACGCGCGGGGTGATAGCTGCCACGACCTCGGCGAGGTTCTGTGCGGTCTGAGTGGTCTGCACGACGAGGCCTACCTTGCCCTTGAGCGACAAGGCGGTGGCGTCGGCGGCACAGCTCACGACCTGCGCATCATTGCCGGCGTGGCCCAAGATGCCCTCAACCTCGGGATGGCCCGGCTCGCCTACGACTACCACGCGATAGCCCTCGCGTACCAGGCGCTCGGCGGCCACATGGACCTTCTTCACGTAGGGGCAGGTGGCGTCGACGACGTTAAGGCCACGCTCGCGAGCGGCATCGATCACCTGCGGCACCACGCCGTGGGCGCGGATGATCACGGTGCCCGATGCGGCGTCGTCCAAGGTGTCGGCCAGACCGACGCCTGCCTCGGTGAGCTCGCGTACCACGATGGGGTTATGGATGAGCGGACCCAGGGTGTGGACCTGAGTGCTCTCCCCTGCCTGGGGCGCGGCGGCAAGCGCCATGTCGAGCGCGCGCTGCACGCCGTAGCAGGTGCCGGCGTGGGCGGCGATCTCGATGGTGGGTGCGGTTGCCTGGTCGGACGCGGTCACGGCAGTGTTCGTCACGTTTTCGCTCATGGCTAGAACCTGCCCGGATGCTCGGCGCACAGTTTGTCGCGCATGGAGTATACGCGGCTCATGGCCTCGGACTCAAACCAAGCCAGGCGCTCCTTGCGCTTGAGCTCGGCCGGTGCATCGGAAAGCGAGACGGCCTTGCCGGCACGAATCCAGCACTTCTTGGGACGCATGAGCTTTTTGCCCGCAGGCGTGATGTCGGACCAGCCGCAGATGGCGAGCGGGTTAACGGGCGCCTTGCCCATCTGAGCGATGAGCGCAAAACCGCCGTGGACCTCGGGCTTGATCTCGCGCGAGCGGATGCGCGTGCCCTCGGGGAAGATCAGGACGTCCTCGCCGCGTTGCAGCGCATGCTGGGCGGCGCGCAGGCATTTCATATCGGCAGTACCACGCTCCACGGGGATGCCGCCAACGCGGCTAAAGGCCCAGCGCACAATCTTGCTCTTGGCGAACTCGGACTTAAAGATGGGACGAATGCGGCGGCCGCCAAAGAACAGAGCCGTCTCCACGGCCAAGAGCTCGGCCATCGAGGTGTGGTTGCAGATGACCACGCTGCCGCGGCCTTCCTGGCGCTCAAACAGCAGGTCAGCGTCCTCGACCTTCCAACGCCACATGAGTTTGGAGAAGGCCCAAAGGATGGCCATGACCACGACGACGGTGCCGCGGATGAGCGCCGGGAACTCGTCATAAGGAGCGTTGTAATAATCCTCGGGCGTCTGTTTAAACAGGCGCATGGGCTACCTCCTTTGGTTGATGAGGCCCTCGATAATGCGGACGACCTCGTCGATGGTATGGGCGGTGGAGTCGACGTGCACGGCGTCCTCGGCGGGCACGAGCGGGGCGACCTCGCGGCTGCTGTCGAGCTTGTCGCGCTGCTTAAGGGCATCGAGGGTCTCGTCGACCTCGGCCTCGAGTTGCGCGGGCGTGAGCGGCTGGGCGTCGTTTTGGTGACGCTGCAGCACGCGGCGGCGGGCGCGCTCGCGCGGGTCGGCGGTCAGGAAGACCTTGACCTGCGCGTTAGGGAACACGACGGTTCCGATATCGCGACCCTCGGCTACGATATCGCGGTCCTCGGCGGCGCGACGCTGGTGGATGAGCATGGCGGCGCGCACGCCCGGATAGGCCGAGACCTTGGACACGTTGGCGTCGACCTGCGGGGTACGAATGGCGGCCGAAGCGTCCTGGCCGTCAATGGTCAGGCGCGTATCCTCGCCGGTGCCGTTGGTAAAGCGAATCTCGATCTGCTCGGCGAGGGCGTCGATGGCCGCCTCGTCGTCCAGGTCGATGCCGCGGTCGAGCGCGGCGAAGGTGACGGCGCGATACATGGCGCCCGTGTCGAGCTTGTTAAAGCCCAGCTGGCGGGCGATCTCCTTGGCGATAGTGGACTTGCCGGAACCGGCGGGGCCGTCGATGGCGACGATCATGCAATGCTTCCTTTCGATGGTTGACGTGCTGGTATGGTTCGCGGGCGCTGGGGGCACGGCGGGTTGTCTAGCCCGTGTAGCGCTCGCGGTAGGTGTTGCGCTTGGGTGCGGAGCCGTGGCTACCGTGGTGACGCGTGCGACTGGCGGGCGTGTCTTGGGGCTCGCCGCCGTTTCGCTTGTCGATCGCCTGCTTGGGCGGGATGCCACCGGCCTTGAGGATCTGCACCTCGCGGTCGGTGAGCTCGCGCCACGAGCCCTTGGCCACGTCCTTGAGCTCCAGGCCGGCAAAGTTGCAGCGATGCAGGCGGATTACCGGATGGTGAATCTTGCTCAGTATGCGCTTGACTTGGTTTTTGCGCCCCTCGCGGATGATGACCTCCACGGCGGTGGTGCCGGGCTTGACGCCTTGCGGAGCCACGGCCTCTGCCTCGCGCGCGTTGATGACGCGGCAGATCGCCGGCTGGCACAGGCCGTCGTCGAGTTCGATGCCGCGGCGGAGTGGTTCTAAGTCGCGATCGGTCAGGTGGCCGTCCACGAGCGCCTGGTAGGTCTTGTAGACGTGCTTGCTGGGGTGCAGCAGGTCCTGCGACAGGTCGCCGTCGGTGGTAAAGAGCAAAAGGCCCGTGGTGTCGCGGTCCAGGCGGCCCACCGGGAAAAGTCCCGGAAAGCGGTCGTGGGGGACCAGGTCGGCCACGCAAGGGCGCTCCTGCGGATCGCTCATGGTGGTGAGGTAGCCGGTCGGCTTGTAGAGCATCAAGTACACGGCGCCCTGGTTGAGCTTGACGGGCATGCCGTCGACCTCGATATGGTCGCGGTCGACATCGACCTTGGTGCCCAGCTCGGTCGCGACCTGGCCGTTGACGGTCACACGGCCGGCGGTCATCAGGTCCTCCGACCCGCGGCGGCTCGCCACGCCTGCGCGCGCCAAAAAGCGCTGCAGGCGCATGGTGTGCGGATAGACGGGCTGAGCGTCGGTTGCGGGTACTGCGTTGCCCGTGGCGCGCGTCTCCCCTACTTCGTTAGTCCTCGTCATGCAAATCCTCCGAGGTCTCGTCGACGACCAGGGTCTCCAAGTTCTCGACTGCCTCAACATCTTCAACATCGGTATCGAGCAGTTCGCGCTCTTCGTCCAGGTCCTCGGCCTGCTCCTCGAGCGTGGACTGAATGCTGCGGCCGCTCAGGCGCTCGCGGATAAATTGACGCGACTGCTCGTCGGGGGCAAACTGCTCCAGGTCGGGCAGGTCGCGGGTGGAGCGCAGACCGAACTTTTCCAAGAAGGCGTTGGTCGTGCCGTAGATGATGGCTTGACCGCGCTGGGGGTCGCGGCCGAGTTCGCGCACCAGACCCTTGTCCACGAGCGACGCGATGACGCCGTCGGAGTTGACGCCGCGGATGCCCTTGACCACCTCGCGCGTCACGGGCTGGTGGTATGCGATGACGGCCAGGGTTTCGAGCGCCGCCTGCGACAGCTTTTGCGTGTCCCAGCTCAGCACGTAGGCCTCGACCACGTCATGGTAGGCGGGATGCGTGAACAGGCGCCAGCCGCCGGCGACCTCGCGCAGCTGAAAGCCGCGGTTGGCCTCCTCGTACTCAACCTTGAGCTCGGCGAGCAGCGACGCGCACTCGCCGGGGGCGATATCCAGCGCGCCCGCCAGCGCGGGCGCGCTCACCGGGTCGCTCGACACCAGCAGAAGCGCCTCGAGGGCGCCTTTGAGGCTGTTTGCCTCTAGCGTGGAAAGGGTTGACATGATTGCGGCTCCTATTCGGTGGGCTCGGGGCCCTCGCCGGGCACGTATGCCTCGGCGCCCTCGACGCGGTTGATTTGAATGGTCCCAAAGATTTCGTCCTGACTCAGCGTGAGCGAGCCGCGCTTGGCGAGCTCCAGCATGGCCAAAAAGGTGACGACGAGCTGCTCGGTGGTGGCGTCGCCGTCCAACAGCTCGCGGAAGGTGCAAGTTTGGTGCGCCATGGTAAAGCGGTCGACCGAGGCTACGGTCAGATCGAGCGGCACGCGATGCGGCGCCACGTGCTCGGCCTCCAGCAGGAAGGTCTGGCGCTTGCCGTCCAGGTCGGCACAGATGACGGCCAAACCGCGCAGGGTGATGCCAGCCAGGTAGTCGGGCATAAGGCCCAGGAACTCGGGGTCGGGGCCGGCCACACGCGGGTGCATGCGGCTTTCGGCCTGCATGCGGGCACCGAGGGCCGCAGCCGCGCCTTTAAACTGCTTGTAGGCAATCAGGCGCTGGATCAGGACCTCGCGCAGGGCGTCGCCGTCGAGCGTGCTGAGCTCCTCGAGGTCTTCGTCGAACTCGTCATCGTCGTCATCGGCTTTGCGCGGGGCCTCCTGCGGCACCAAGGAGGCGGCCTTGATGTCCAAAAGGGTTGCTGCGACCAACAAAAAGTCGCTCGCCACGTCCAGGTCCAGCGTCTCGATGCGCTCGGCCTCGGCAAGGTACTGCTCGGCCACCTCGCTGATGGAGATGGCGCCGATATCTACTTTTTGGCGGGTTACCAGCTGCAGCAGCAGGTCGAACGGTCCGCTGTAGACCTGCGTCGACACGCGATACGACATCTTCGACCTCCTTTGACGGCGCCTTCGCGGCGCGGTTTGGGTGCATATTACGACCGTTTTGCACGGTCGACCTGTAAGTTTACCTTAGATGCCGGCGATTGCGAAGTTGAGCAGCTGCTCAGCAAGCGGATACACGGTAACGTCGAAATAGCGGCCGATCACGTCGATGCCGGTCCACATAGGCAGCAGGTACAGCACGATGATGAGGATGGGCATGGCGTATTGCTGCAGGTGGTAGTAGTTGTTGAGCGCCTTGCCTTTGAGGAAGGGCACGATGATCGACGAACCGTCGAGTGGCGGGATCGGGATGAGGTTGAAGAACGCGAGTGACAGGTTGACCACGATAAAGGTGGTGCCGAAGTTCATGATCTGTGATGCTACGGCAAAGGACATGCTGGTGTAGAGGTTGCCGTACGTTGCGTGCATGAGGGCGGCCGCGAGGCACGCGAGTGCGATGTTCGATGCGGGGCCGGCCGCACTCACCAGGACCTCGTCACGCTTGGGGTGCTTGAGGTTGTTGAGGTAGACGGGCACGGGTTTGGCGAAGGCGAACACGGGACCGCCGGCCGCGAGCATGAGCAGCGGCAGGATGATGGTGCCAAACGGGTCGATATGGTTAAGCGGGTTGAGCGACACGCGGCCGCGCGAACGGGCCGTCTTGTCGCCGAGCGCCCAGGCCGCGGCGGCGTGTGCGCTCTCGTGGATCACGATGCCCACGATGACGGCGACGGCGCTGGCGAGCAGGTTCATGATGTAGCTGCTGGACATGGCGCTCCTCTAGCGGACGCGACGCGAGGCGCGCGTGAGCAGGTAGTCGATCACAAACAGGATCACGGCGACGATGGCGTAATCCAAGCGGAACACACCGCCAAAGGGCGACGTGATGACGCCGTAGCCGGCGATGGCGCTCGGCAGGGCGCGCGAAAGCTCGACGACAAAGCCCACGATCTGCAGCTTGGCGGTGAGGCCGCTAAAACACAGCAGCACGGTCATCGCGCTCATAAAAATGCCGCAGATGCGACAGGCGATGGCGATGATGCTCATCGCCACGGCAGCGGCCTTACGAGAGTTCACGCGCGGTCTCCTCTTCGATCTGGGTGGAAAGCTCCAGCCATTCGTCCTCGAGCTTGGGTAGCTCTTGCTTAAGGCCGTTATATTCCCCCAGCGCGGCGTTGAACTTGTCTTGATCGGCATAAAGCTCTTCGCTTGCCATCAATTCCATAAGCTCGTCATAGCGGGCACGCTTTTTGTCGAGCTCCGTCTCGATCTTCTTGAGCTGGTTGCGCACGCCCTTGAGCTTTTTATTGAGCGCGGCGCGGGCTTGGGCCTCGGCGCGCTTTTGCTCCTTGGTCTTTTTGCCCTCGGCAGGCTTAGGCGCCGCGGCGGGGGTGTCGGCCTGGGCGGCGCTTGCCTTGGCGGACTTGGTCGTGGCCGGCGCGCTCTCCGTGGACGCCTCGGCGGCGGCGCGGGCTGCGAGGTCCTCGCGCTTGTAGAGGTAGTAGTCGTAGTCGCCGTCGTAGACCGTGACTTGTCCGTCGCGGATGTCGATGACGCGGTTGGCCACGGCGCGTACCAGGTGCTCGTCGTGGCTGATTAGCACGATGGTACCGGGGAAGTTTTGCAGGGCGTTCTCGAGCATGTCCACCGAGTCGATGTCCAGGTGGTTGGTGGGCTCGTCCAGGCACAGGAGCGCCTCGGGGGCCACGAGCATCTTTGCCAGGGCCAGACGCGCCTTTTCACCGCCGGAGAGGACGCGTACCTGCTTTTCGATTGCGTCGTTGTCGCTAAACAGGAAGGCGCCCAGCAGGCTGCGCTGCTGCGGCACGGTCCACTTGGGCGTGACGGTGTCGATCTCTTGCAGGACGGTATTGGACTCGGTCATGCCCTCGAGTGCGTGCTGGGCGTAATAGGCCACGCCCACGTTGGTGCCTAGGTCGCGGGTGCCGGTGGTAGGCGGCTCCAGGCCGGCGAGGATCTTCATGAGGGTGGACTTGCCGGCGCCGTTGGGGCCGACGAGCGCCACGTGCTCGCCGCGGTAGAGCTTGAGGTCGATGTCGCTGTAGATGTGCTTGTCGCCGTAGGACTTGGATACGCCCTCGAGCCCCACGACCATGTCGCCGGAGCGCGGCGGGTCGGAGAACTTAAAGTCGATGTGCTTGTGGCCCTCGGGCAGGATGACGAGCTCCTTTTTGATCTGCTCAATCTTGCGGATGCGCTCCTGCGCTTGGGCGGCCTTGGTGGGCTTGTAACGGAACTTGTCGACGAAGACCTGCATATGGGCGATGTCGCGCTCCTGCGCGGCACGCTTTGCGCGCATCTGCTCCAGGTTGTCCTCGCGCTGCTTGAGGTAGCTGCTGTAGTTGCCGGTGTAGGTGGTTACGCGGCGGTTCTCGAGCGCGGCGACGTGGTCGACGCAGGCGTCCATAAACGCGCGGTCGTGGCTGACGATGAGCACGGCGCCGTCATAGTTGGCGATAAAGCCGCGCAGCCACTGGACGCTCTCGAGGTCCAGGTGGTTGGTGGGCTCGTCCAGAAGCAGCAGGTCGGGGTGACGCAGGAAGAGCTTGGCAAGCGCGATGCGCATCTGCCAGCCGCCCGAGAACTCGGAGCACGGGCGCTCGAAGTCGGTGACTTTGAAGCCGAGGCCGGATAAGATCTTTCGGGCGTTGCTCTCGAGCTCGTAGCCGCCCAGGTGCTCAAAGCGGTCCTGGACCTGGCCGTACTCGTTAAGGAGTGCGTCGACGTCCTTGCCCTGCTCGGAGAGCTCGGTGATCTGGGCCTGCAGTTCGTTGGCGCGCTCGCCCATGCGGCGGATTTCCTTGGCGGCGGCCATGACCTCGGCAAGGATGGTGGTGTCCTTGTGCTCCAGATTAGTTTCCTGCTCTAGGTAGCCCATCTGGCAGTCCTTGGCGTACTGGACCTGGCCAGCGTCGGGGCTGTCGATGCCCATGATGATCTTAAGCATGGTGGTTTTGCCGGCGCCGTTGGGGCCCACGAGCGCGAAGCGCTCGCCGGGGTTGATCTGGAAGGACGCGCCGCTAAAGAGGACGCGTGCGCCGAAGCTTTTTTCGATCTTGTCGACCAGGAGGATCATGGTGCCGCCTTTGACCTTGTGTGCCAATATGAAAAAAGGCCCCAACTTGCGTTGGAGCCTCATTCAATGCTCGGGTGGAGACGAGGGGGATCGAACCCCTGACCTCTTGACTGCCAGTCAAGCGCTCTCCCAGCTGAGCTGCGCCCCCGTGCGAAGAAGTACTATACGGGAACTCGGACCACGATGCAAGGACATTTTTGGAAAAATTTTCGCGAGTGTCGGCGCGCACGGGACCGCGCCAGCCCGCGGGGCGCCTGGCCCCCGCACAGCCCGTACGCCGGCCGACTTGGCGCGTGGAACACGACGCGCCCCGTTCAACAGGGTTTTCCGTGCGCCGCCAGTCCCATTATCGGGTCCGATTGCGAAGCGCCCCTCCCCAGCGCCTCAGAACCATGCCGGTTTACTACGATAAATCAGGAATGTCCAACCACGCACGCCTTTTCGTGCAACCGGCGGGCTACCTACCTGCGGTTTTGCAAACGGAGAACACACGGTGCTCGGGGGTCGCCGATTCGTCGTAGTAAACCGGCATGGTTTTGAAATGGCATCAGGTTGATTTCACGCAAAAGTGTGTTGGAGCCCTGAATTAAAGGCCTTAAATTTTTTAGATCGCGTCTTTTCTGCGACGCGCCTAGAATTGCTGTTGATTAGCATCGGGCTTGATCTTGCGTTGTGCGACTTGCTCGTGCATGGTAGTATTTCACGTCGTGAAGCGAAGAAATTAGGTCTGAGTTGCCTTTGTTAGAATTGCATTCACTGTTCATAAGGGCTCTTGGCGCAACGGTTAGCGCAGGGGACTCATAATCCCTGGGTTCTGGGTTCGAATCCCGGAGGGCCCACCAGAGAGTTTTAAGGCCGGGCGTTACGCCTGGCCTCTTTGTTATTGGTGCTGCGGACTAGCTTTGCCATCCACAGACGTAAAGTTATTAACATTCATATTCATGATTAACAATGGATATGTAGCCAAGATGCTGCCCAGCCAACAGATGTGTAAATCGATTAATATGAAAATAGGCCCCAACTTGCGTTGGAGCCTAGTTCAATGCTCGGGTGGAGACGAGGGGGATCGAACCCCTGACCTCTTGACTGCCAGTCAAGCGCTCTCCCAGCTGAGCTACGCCCCCGTGCGTAGAAGTACTATACGGGAACTCGGACCACGATGCAAGGACAATTTTGAACAATTTTGCGGCGCGTGGAACGGGTGTGGGGCCGAAAGGACCCACGATGCCCGATCCATCTGGTCGCTTAATAAACAGATCGGTTTACTACGCTGATTCCCGGATTTCCGAACTCACGCTTACTTTCGCATAACGGGCAGGCGATCTACCTGCGGTTTTACGAGCGGCGAATTCGGTGTGCTCAGCCACACTCAATCCAACGTAGTAAACCGGCATGGTTTTAAAATGGCACTTAATTACTAACAGCATATAAAGTATTAAAATTGCTCACATTGAAATTATTACTTACCAATACCAAGCCAATTGCACAGAACGTTGGCCCGCAATCTGGTCTCAGCGCATCTCATCGCCTCGGTTTTTGGTTTGTAGCACAACTCCAATCGCTCACACACACTGTGAATGATGGCATCAAGCTGATCGTGATCATTGAGCATGTCATGGGTTACAAGAAATACGTCGTATCCCATGCTTTGCAATGCTGTCATTCGGGTGGCATCGTGGTCAAGCACAGCGCCCGATCCATGAATAACCTCACCTTGAAGTTCGATAATCACGGCCTTCATTGTTATTGGGTTTACGATGACGATATCGCCGTAACAGATTTTCTGACCTGCGATTTTCCGAGCTGAATTCGACAGCGGTGTTAGGTCGTTGACGAATATGTTTTTAAACTCCGCTCCGCCGGCACGCCTCGGATGACTCAGCAAAATGATTCCAGCAACTTCTAGCGGGGATGCAGCAATACCCATTACCTGCTGTGCGGCTTCGCAGAATTGTTTTCCCCACATCTCGCCCTTAACCTTCGCCGCAAATCTATGTAATTCTTCTATTTCAATAAGAGGCTTTCTCATCCAAAGCGATGTGCCCTTTCCGTTAGTTTTATTTCCGAATCCGTCATCCCGCTGCCCACTTTGATCATGCTCGCTGTCCTTCTGGTGCACCCGAGCATAGACTCGCTTCCATGGGGCCTCGTCTTGGTTTTCGTCTAGTTCAAACAGACTTTCTGTGGTGTACTGCTCTTCTTCTTCTTCTGATTTTGCCCGCTCAAGTGCCATGTCAACCGCGGGCGATGGTTTAAAAACCGAGAACCATCCGCAAAATTCGTACATAGCCAGAACCAGATCGCATGAAGAAACGCTTCGAGTCATGGTGAATAGCGTATTAAGAGGGTCTGTGACGCTAAAGCCCATGCCCGTGTCGATGGAAACCTTCTCCGTATAGGCGTTGTTCCATCGGATGGTCCGTCTTGTCTTGGAATGCAGGTTGCTTCGTGTTGATGCTGCTGTGATGACTGGTGTCTTGAGAACTTCGGTTACAAAAGGGGCTTGGGATAGAGCTCGCCAGCCATCTTCGGAGCTAGGTAAGCGCGGGTAGAGGTCGCGCACCTGCGGTGGGCAGCGCCAATAGCGGAATGCAGTATTTGCGCAGACGATTTCGTCCATTTGCGCCTCCCCTGGTTTACGGCCTCGGGCCGTGCGGATTGCGGGTAAGGTCGATTATCTACTGGCACATCATGCGGGTAAGTACGGGAAGCTGACCAAACACTGACCAAAAGCTTGACGCAATCCGTTGAAAAGCCGCCATAGGCATGAACGCGCTGGTACAAGCTGTGAGCCAGTGGTCTCTGTCTCCACAATTGCACATAGATTACGCAGGGAATTCAATGAATGAACACAGACGCATTTTGCAAAACGCGCAATGACGACACCTAAGGTGAATTGCGTAACATATAACGCCTTAAGTGACTTCGCTTCGATTTTAGTGTCGAAAAGAAAAAGGCCAGAAGCTTAACACCTCTGACCTGCGGTTTTGATGGTGGGCGATACAAGATTCGAACTTGTGACCCCATCCGTGTGAAGGATATGCTCTACCCCTGAGCCAATCGCCCGTCGCCTTTCGGCAAAAGAGATACTAACATAGCCGCGCGAGGTTTTCCAAGAACTTTTTGCCCCCGATTTTAAATTCGTGCGCGTCAGCCGCGCCATGGCAAACGCCGTAACCACTAAAACCGCAGCTCAACGCTGCTTTACAGCTTGAACCACGACGTCTCGGGGTGGCAGCTGCGTCGATCAAGGCGATGCTGTCCAGATCATCGGGTAAAGTACGGGGTGCTTTCGGCACGATAGGGTCGGTTGCGTCTGCTGTACAGTTGTCAAAAGTCATAATTATTGATGCATGCTTCTCTTCACTGCTTTTAAGAGCAATCCTTCAGTGACGGTGTCTTTTAATCTCACTCACTATGCCGGCACATCTCTTCTCAATGCTGTCGGGAAAGAGCGAAGCTTCGGTAATGCCAATTTTACTCAACTCGTTCAGTATTGATACTTTCCTATCAGATGGCACTATGCAACGACCGGCTATTACGGGACTGTCTTTGGGCAGTGGACTTATCAAGTCATCAAATGACAAACATGGATCTTTCTCACGAATGTCATTTGGGAAAAGGATATATTGGCCAGACTGAGCGGCCTGTCTATCAAGATATCTAGTTCCGTAGACAAATAATGTGTCTTCGCAGCACTCCTTAAACCATTTTGCCTGATCAGTTGGTTCAGGGAAACTTGAAAGCACTAGATCACGTTGATAGTCAAAGTATGGTCTTGATATTGCAAGTGAGGCAAAACGGGACAGAAACTTTGAGTTCATAAACAGATGCCACGAGTCTGCGATTGCCTGGCAGATGGGATATTCCCGCTTATCTCCTCCTGGTCGCCTAAAGATGAATACTTCGCCCTCGTCAGCCACATTGCCACAGGCGAAATAGAGGGCAGCAAGCGCGTTTGAAGTGACATCTAATAGTCTGGTGGGAACTCCGTAGTGTTGGAGACAGGCTAAAAGATCAATCGGAAGCAATTCTCGTTTAAAAACATTTGGCAATATGCGGCAAGCAGTTTCAATGAAATCAGCCTCGTGCTCAAGGCTGCCTGGTATAGGGGAAATGGTGTTCGATCCCGGTTTACGCCAATAGCTGTCTCTTCCGATTGACGGAACGAGATCGTACTTAGTAGAACCTTGTCCTCGAAAAACAAATGTAGATTCATATGTTCTGGCGTCACCATCTATTGTTGGTGAAAGCTCGTTGATGTATTTGATATACGAGGCTACATCTTCAACCTCAACTTTAGTTTCATTAGACATATATCAATCCTTTAGTGGAGCAAGAGGCTTTATAAACGGCAGCATTTTGATTGTAATTATCTTATCGCTCTGGCAGATGGGGTTTAAGACTCAACATCGGTAACAGATTGTGAAGCTGTAGAGCAAAACTAAATAGTGCCGTCTCAGCGGAGGCTGGTATGGCACCAATCTCTAAGAAAATGAATTTGAAAAAGGCTTAAGGCTTCTGAAATAGCTGCTTTACCTCTCCCCTGGTCTCGCTTAAACGGGGTCTCAGCAGCGACATGCTGCACCTAACAGCACTGTCCCCAGTAGGAAAAGCGCCACAGAGGCGACGATCCAGTTGTTGTCTCCGGTCTTGGGGAGCGCCGAAGTGGCCGCGGTGTCGGGTTTGGACTTGGACGGCGTGGACACCGTGGTCTTGGTTGCTGTCGTTGTTGTCTTGGTTGTCGTGGCCGCGGGTTTCAGCGAGGGATTTGCCGTGGGCCCCGTGGTGGGCTCTCCAGCAGCGGAGCTTACATTAGCGGGAGACTTGTCCGTGCTATCGCCCAGCACGTCGCGTCCATCGGTCTCCCCCGCCGGAGGCGTGGCCACATCGGGCTCAACCACCACACGCGGTGCCGCCGCACCGGAGGCGTCCACCACGCCGCTAGCACCAAAAGCCCCACCAGCAGGCGTCACAAACCGCGCAGACACAAGTGACCCGCCCGTGCTCGCAAGGCCGCCGTCGGCACCGGTCGCATCGAGCCACGAGGCGTCGACGGAAAGCCGACAGCCGGCCGCACCGTCGCCAAGGCCCGCATCCTGCAGACACACGCCGTAGGCGCGCACGCCCGCTCCGGACCCGGCGCCCGCGGCGACGAAGCGCCCGCCGCCGCGCACGGCCATATCGCCTGCGATCACGCCGGCGACCGCCTCGTCCGTAATATCGGCCCCATCCGCCCGCGCATCGACGGTGCATCCGTCCACCACGAGCGCCTGCGAGACGTGGATCCCGCACTGTGAGCCCGTCGCCGTCAGGGTCCCGGTACCGCGAAGCGTCAGGTTGCCCCACACCTCCATGCCGCACAGCGTGATGTCCGCATCGGGCGCATGCGACTCCGTCACGGAGTTTTGCCCGGCAAGCGTCAGCACCAGGTCGCCTTCGGCGCCGATGGCCTCGCCCGCGTAGCCGTTAAGCTCAAGGTGGTCGGCATCGGTCCAGGCCCAGCCGGGGCCCGATACGCCCGGCTCGCAGTACGTCGCGCCCGCGATGATGAGGCTCTCCGCGCCCGCGGCATAAGAAGGCCCGCCCAGCAAAACGCATAGGCAGGCCATGGCAACAATCGCAATGTAATGACGGCTGGTGTAGGACTCGGCAGCAAACATACCCGCTCCGATCTTCGCAGGAGCCAATAGAATGTGCACCAGAAAATGCCCTGGTAGCAGCAGCTATTAGTTTAGCGAGATCAATGCAGGAGCAAAGAGAAATCGCGTAAGCGATGTCCACAATTAGGTGTAAATCGTTTTGTCAGTCGGTGAAAGGAAGGATAAAATTACGAATGCGAGCGCCACGTCCTCCACAAGTTCTAGAATTTCAGAGACAAAGTCGAAGGGACATGTTAAGGTGCAGTCAGTAAACCTGCCCGGCCTCTGCTTATCATGCACACTGGCGGGTCTTTTTTCAAGTTCTAGGAGCCGAGATAAGTTGGCGGCGGAACGCTTGTTAATCGGCTTCTCCGGATGCTTGCCGATTCGATCGCTCAGGAAGTAGCTCTTAGGGATCCCCGGGTCGTGCGGTCCGTTGCCAAGGTCGCAGTTGATGACTATGCCCAAAGAGGGACACGAGCACGTCGGTCAGAATGCGTTCGGTGGCCAACTTGGCGAAACCCGTCTACGGGCATGGAAACAAAACAAGCGACGCTGCTAATTAGTAGCGCCGCTTGTATCAAACGTCATTGCTCCGGTGAGCTTGGTGGAT
This sequence comes from Collinsella sp., assembly GCA_023708985.1. Taxonomy (GTDB): domain Bacteria; phylum Actinomycetota; class Coriobacteriia; order Coriobacteriales; family Coriobacteriaceae; genus Collinsella. The sequence goes on along the minus strand of BREX01000002.1, from coordinate 83,688 downwards.
ACTCATAGGTAAGCGAGTCGAGGCGTCCAAGTCTTATGAAAATGACAGTCTAACTCTTGGCCAAGCCAGAGACATATCCCAACGCGTCGGGAAACGACGAGCTCACGGCATCCAGCAGCACGAAGAGCTTGATGCAAGTCTTGCGTCGGACCGGCTTGTACATCATACCGTGCTGGAGGAAGTTTCGGTTAAGCTCGCCCTCTCGCTCGCGGTTGAAGTCATCTCCCGACCTAAAGAAGTAGTCCACGGCATCGCATATGTTGGCAAAGTCGATTAACGAAATGGCCATTGCGGGGAGCTCACCGTTACTTCCATCCGAAAGCGAACGGTTCAGTTTTTCATCTCGCGAGACCAAGACCTTTGTTTATGATTGTCCCTCTCATCTCGCCTAGGCCCACAGCATACGCGAAACAGCTCTCGGTCAATAAGCGAGCAAAGCATCATGGCACAGGGCTTATAGTGCCTCTCGCGGAAGAGCGCGACGGCCTCGAGAAAGTCAACTTTCTTGGTAACACTGCTCTCAAGGCCAGCAATAAGGGCGTCAACATCGAGGAATGAGAGGTAGACGGCATCGGCTTCCCCCAGCGTCGAGGGGCAGTGCGGCGGGGAGTTGTAGGTGAACTGGTTGTTCGTGATTGCCCAGCCATACGAGCCCCAACGCCTCGAATCCTCCAGGATGGCCTCTCAGTCGAGCGAAGCGCCTATCTCCGCTAACTGCTTCATCAAGGAGGCTAGGTTCGAGCAGATGGACTCTCGTAACTCGTCAAGAACACCGAACCAGGAGCTCAGTTGCAAGCTAAGCTGGTCGGCAAAGCTAAAGAGGCCTTCGAGGTTCTTGGTGAATTGCTCGGTCATGGCGCGCACGGAGTCCTGGATCTGTGCAAGGCCTTTGAGGTGCGTGGCGCACGCGGCACAGATGGCGTCCGAAGTGCTAGGAGGAAGCTTTACGATGGCGCCAGAGCCGGCGGCGGTATCGGCAAGCTTTATTCGCTTGACTCTGAGCAAACACCGCCCTGCTGTTCATTAGACAAAGTTAGCTCCTAACACGCGATATCCGAACGAGCCAAACTCGGAAAAACAAAGGGGCTCCGAAGATGATACTCCGGAGCCCCGAATGCTTGTGCTACGCGATTGTTCAAAGGACTTGAGAAACCTCTAACATGCCACTTCTTGCGCAAGGGCAAGAGCTGAGCCTATTGCAAGCCGTATTGTTTGAGAGACGAGTTCGTAGCACCTTCAGCCGTCGCCGTAATGAATGCGAAAGAAATCGTCCTAACGGTCTTTGCAAAGAGAGGTTGCCCCCTGTCCCTGGCCGCCTTCTTAATCTTGCCCCACCTCGAATCGTCCTGAATCCTGTCGAGGAAGTCATGGCCTTTCCAGCTCAGCGAGCCGACGCTGAAAGTCCAAATTTCGTCATCCGCGTATTGAACGCTGTAGTGACCAAGGCAAAACTGCTTCGAAAGCGAGTTTGCTGGTATAAGCTATAGCTTCGGCAGAATATCCATCAATCTTGAGATTGATGGGGGCCGAACAGTCATAGTCGTCTAATTTCATGCCAGGCTATTGGGGTTTCGTGGCATAAAGATACGGAAAGTGCAGTTTTCGGGGTTCCAAAAACCCTGCAACATCAGCCTATTCCAGGTCGCTCTTTTTGAATGAAGTAGATAGCATCATGAGCAGAACGTCGTTCACTAACCTGCCTCGGAAATTGCAAAGCGCGGTAAATGCGGTTTTGCTAAGGAGCCCCATCTCATCATCGTCGATTCGGCCCTTTTCCGGCGGGCAGTGAACGATAAGGCCGCATCGAGAGCTCTTGCTGTTGATAATCTCTCTAAAGTCATCTTTGTTTAAATATCCGTAAACCACAATCAGCAGGAGCGCATCCTTTACCTTGGATATATGTTTATCCGAAACGCGTTGTATGTTCTTCCTCTTGATCAGACCAGAGTCGGAAAGATCCTCTTCGAGATCGTGGTAGTCCTCGTCATTCGCAACAATCATTATCTTCTTGCCGTACAGCACAAAGCCAAAGCGCCACGCCGCTTTACCGAGACGCGTGAAGGCTCCGATAACCATTGCGATGACCGACAGGAATCCGATGAATTCGAGCACGAGAGATATGGTTCCTTCAACAGAAAGAATGCCAGAGATTACGTTGTTGATATCCATCGATTAACACCTACTCAACATTGATGAAGAACGGGTTGCTCCAACGGACGCAATAGCCCCTTCGAATTACAAAACATTGAACATAGTGTTTTCCCGTATACGCCGTCTCCTCGCGACGGGAAGTCTTTTCTATGTTTGGGAGCTCGAAACCACCCCTAGGGCAAACCTTCATAGCTTCATCGCCGGTATTAGTGACCTGCCACTTTACCTTGCCATCTTTTACCGGCCCACAGTTCACTCTGTACATGATAGTGGAGCCCTTCGGTATGGGCGCGCCATCGTTTTCGAGTACTCGTATTTCTCCTGAAGGCAATTTGACCGTTGCCGTAATTGTTGCATTTGGCTTACGAGCCTGCATGGGGAAGCCTAACGGTTGCCTGTGCTGAACAGACAATGCGTACTGTTGATTTTTTGACTTAGCTGATGACGTGGTTCCGCACGAAGGGCCTCCCGATGGGAAGTTGTTTCCAAGTATTTGCTTCCAGACACTGTTGCCGGTTCCCTCATCCGCAAGATGCGAGAGGTGCTCGTTGAGTTTGTACACGAACTGGGCGAAATCGTTATAGCAGTACTTTCCGGCAAGGTTGTTTCCCTCTATGGCTGGATCCTCAATGAAGGGAACCTGGTACGAGTCGAGTTCATCAGCGTATGCAACCGCAAGGTTTGCCATTACCTGCATAACGCAATCCTCGATTGACAACCCTGCTTCAGGGAGGTTGTCGGCGATCATCTTCTCAAGGGTGATGCCCTTAGGGAACTTCACCAAACTTGGGCAGTTCTCCCTTCTCCACCACTTCATTATCTTCACTAGAGGCTTGTAATCCCCGTTGAACTCTTTGTTAACCTCAGTCGACCAAGTGAGATGCTCTTTTGGATTCGTCTGCCTCCATTCGCTATCGTCTTTCGAACCGATGTAGAGAAGGCCGTCTTCATCATTGACCAAAGGGACAACATCGAGATGGAAGTTTGCCATGTCAATGCCGATGGAATGCATTTGCACTCTGACGTTCTTGTAGCACTCGCGCTCACGTATCGCATCCTCGAGCTCGAGCAAGACGCAAAACGGGGAATCGTTGATGGAGTGGTTTGTCTCAACGATGACGTCAATATCGCAGCTGTCAGAATCTTTCTTCGGTCGTATGAAGGTCTGCTTGGCGTATGAACCCGAGAGGTATGTGTCCTTGCATATAGCCCCATAGGTCTCACTTGCCTTAAGATGGTCCCTGAGATTTCGGTGAAGTCGACTCGCTTCATCAATGGTGCTCTTGCTGGGATTGATGTCCTTCAAGAATGATTCAAAGTCTGCGCTATTTGTCATATAACCGCCTTTCCAAACAGATGTTCTAGTGTCTGACATTATAACAACCGTGCTTTAAAAATGTGGTTTTTAGAGCCATTGCTAGGCACAAGATGTTGCGGTCTCATTCCATCCGTACGATTCAGGAGCTGTCTGGCAAGCAGGAGGACAGAATGGAGCCTCAAAGCCTCCTTGAAGTCATTGAGATTCTTGTCGATTTTCGAAACATTTGCGCGCGACGATCGGCTTTGCTGTGCAAGGCCGCGCGGGCGCGATTTAAGCAATATGCTCCACTCGCTCGAGAGGGTTTTGCCCACAAGCGAGATGCCGGAACTCGTCAATGAGCTCGACTCTGTACTACTGAAGCATCCTACATGTCTACAGCAGAATCACGCTGGAAATCGCAAAAACAATGGTGGCTTTTTTAAGGCCGCTATGAGCCAAAGCTGCCAAAGAGCAACAAACTAACTACAAACCATTGGCCTGCAAAAGCCCCGTGCATTGCAGCCAGCAGCGGTCTGCAATGCACGGGCCTGCCGTTGTGCTATGTACGTGAGATTCATACAGTGGTCTACTGCCCCTGTGCCCTGTACATGCCCTCGGTTGCCTCATGGGTGCCGCCCGGACGGGTCCGCCCCCGAGAAGCCGCATGAAGGCGAAGAGGAAGGCGAGCAGAATGGCCTTCCTGCTGCACCTGATTGGAATGGGCATGGGGCTGTGCACGCTCGTCGTCTACGCTTGCATCAAGGTTGGGGCTGAAAGCGAAGCGGCTGACTATGCGGGCTGATCAGTGAGCGTCAAACTGTTCGGAACCGAATGGAAAAAGAGAGACCCTTTGCAAAAAGGACCTCTCTGCTGAAAGCATTCTAGAGAGCAGCCTTGGATTACCTTAAGGTAACTGTAGCGAAATCTTTTCCTTGACTTTGGTTGCCATGGCGTAGGACTTAGCGGTTTTGGATGTTCCGCCAAGGGCCAGATAAACATCCAAAACCATGTCCGCAACTTCTTGAATAATTTCATCCGACAGCTTGTCAAGGTCGAGTTTCTCTATGTCACCGAACGTCAGGTTATCTTTTTTGGACAAGATGGAAGCAACGCCCATTATCACGTAAAATCGTATGTCGCTTATTTGGGACCCTTCTAAGTCTCTCTTAATTTGCGGAAACCTCAAGCAAACCTGTTTTCCAAGGCTAGCGGCTCTGTAGTAAGCCTCAAGGTTGCCATCCTGCCCAAATATTTTCTTATACTGAGCCTCGTCAGACAAAAGCGTCGACGGTCTTGCTCTTGCCTGATCCGGTCTGCCGAGAAGTATCGACATCATGCATTGCGCAAGAAAGGAGAGGGTTACGATCTCCTCCCTCTTCCTCCCCTGGTTTTTGTAATAGTTCTTCCGCCTTTCGTAATACAACCCATTTCTTTTCATGTAGAGTTCGATTTGAATATGGATTTGGTCAGTAGCGCGAAGCGATGTCTTTTTCACCTGAGTTTGGTTGTTCGTCGCCAGTATCACTCTGTTTCTGGTCTCATCGCTTCCGGGCACAAGGATTTTTACCATCACATTTCTGGAATCTTCGGCGTCTTCCGTACGAGACTCCATAAATTTGTATATTTCATATGACGTTTGAAGTCCATTAACGATGCGAGGCTCTTCCATTTTCACTTCTGCTCCTGCTATTTGATAGGCTTCAGAAGCCAGTATCGTTACTCCGTTGTTGAGCCACCAGAAATCGTCTTCGCTAGGATGCTCCAACGTTTCCCTGATTCCTTTGTTGACTGAAACATTTCCCTCGTAATCTCTGACGTTCGCCTCGAAAAGATAGCTACGGAGCTGCCCCTGGTCGTCAGTGAGGAAGCGGTAGTAATCCGACAAAGACACCAGGCCAAAGACGTCCGTTCTCTGAGGAACCGTCGCATAGGACCCCGAAAAACGCATAACAAGCCCGCTCTCTGCGGGAGGCGACCAGATGCGCATCAATTCGTCTGCTCCAACTAAAACGCACGAAGAGCTAAATCGGCTTACGCCGACGATTTCGTCAATGGCGGCCGGAAGCTGCTCTTTCTGAATCTTAACGCCGTCCGATGGTGAATCCGCATTCGCGATGTACACGAACTTCATTCGGATTTCGTTTCCGGCCATCGCTGCTGCTTGAATCGCTTCTCTTATTCTTCTAAAAGTATCGATAACACGTTCGGAATATTTATCATTGAATTATTTTAAATACCGATATATCAATTAAAGAAAAGAGTTCACGGATAAAGGCATTTTTTAGGGACTTGTTTAGGCTTTAAATCTTCCCCTGCCAAAAGGCAGGGAATATTTAAATAAAATTTATACCGAATGTTAGAAGGTCATTACAGGTGTCCTTCCACTTCAAGAACACGTCTTCTTTGAATGATTTTGAAACCTTGGTCTGAAGAATAACTATTTCAACCCTTGATCCACGATTGATGTAGTCTTTAATCTGGACGTCCTCACTCAAGAAATTATTGTTGGCAAAGATGTAGATCGCATCGCAGCCCCCGTCTCGCGACCCTCCAATGAGCCCTTCCGCTATCTCATCGTCGTCAAGGTCGTATGGAGCCATGTATCGAGAAGAGGCCAACAGTTCAAAGTAGTCCCCTTTAGAACTATACTCAGCCTGCTTAGAGAATTCGTCCGAAATGAATCCGTCTATCAGAATCTGGCTGTTAGTTGGCATTCTTCCTCCATCCAAAGATGAATAAACTAATGAAATGATATGACTTTTATGATTTTAGTGTAAACACCAAAACAGCCGCGTCTTAACACCCTGATAAGCTTTGGGCAAAATTATCGCAACGCCTTATTCAACAGGAGGTTGCGATGACGCGGGCAAACATAGAACACAGGAACATGTGGGCAGATCACATCGAACGCTGCCTCTCGTCCAGTATGTGTGTGGGACTGGTGTAGGCTCAACCACGTAAGCAGGCCCTGCCTTTACAGGTGGCTGGCCAAGTTCAGGGATGAGGGGCCCGGGCGCTTCCCATGCAGGAATGCCGCCACGATGGATTGGCTCGAGATCGCCAGTTACGGCCTGGCGGATGCAAAGGGCATCGTGCCAGTGGTGAGCAGCGCTTCGGATAGCGCGGTAGCCTCGGCTGCCAAGTGCGGCGATGTCGTTGTGAACTCGTTCACCACCCCCGACCGTGTGCTCATGTCACGACATTCCACCGACATGCGTGCCAGCATTCAGCGCCTTGCTGTCTGTGGTAGCGGAAAACTGAACACTTCGGCTTGACCATTTAGGGCACAAAGGCAGGCACGCCAACCATCACAATCGACTACCTTGGTTGCTGCCTAGAAATATCAACCAGGGAGGTCGGAAAGGTGTGATCAGCATGTCCACGGTTCATTCTATACGGCAGATGAGGAAGCGGGTCGACTCGATATCCGAGAATGCCTGAAAAACGGGCGTGTCGCGTAACACGGTGTACACCAAGCTGAAGAGCCCGACCTCACGCCACCCATCCTGGTGCGCAGGCGGGGCGACAGGTTGCTCAACGCCTACCGGGGTGTGTTTTGCGCACGGCTAGACGAGGGCTCGAGGCAGTGGCGTAAGCATCGCCACACCGCGCGCAGGATATGGCTCGCCTCTGCCCTCGAGGTGGACCGCATGAGCGCGAGCCAAGTGTCGAGGATCTGCGAGTTGTCCGACGCGATCGTTGAGGACATGCAGACCAGGGGCCTCTCTGATACGGCCTTTCCCTACGTCTGGCACGATGCGATCCGCATTAAATGCAGAGATCCGGGCCACGCCTTCTCGTGCGCGATCGTCACCGCCATCGGCGCCTGCTTAGATGGCGGTGACGATCGCTCGGGCTCGATGCCGTTGACACGGAGTCCTATGCCGGATGGTTGACGTTTCTGCGCTCGTTGCGCGAGCGGGGTGTTGAAGGAGTCGTCTGCGTAACCTCCATATCACTCCTTCTCGCACACAGCGCAGATTACCAGGGTGCGCTCATCAACCCAGCTGGAGAGCACCTTGCGGCTCGGGTATCCCATGGCCCCTATCGTGCGCGCCAGACTTTTCCCGTGCCCCGAGTAGTGATCGACCGCATTCCGCTTCTCCTCATCGGAATACCTCGGCCTGCGATGCTCCCCTTCCAGGAACTCATCGCCGCCGAGCTGGTATTCCTTCCGCCGGTTGTGGGGTGTGACACGGCTGGGTTAGCCGAGCTCTGCTATGGTGTCGGCCGTGCTGCATCCGAAACCGGCGAACGTCTCGTTGGCTTTCGCCTTTTGTTCTGCGCTGTAAATCCGTATGATCCTGCCGGTCCTCTTTTGGTCCAGGATTTCCTCCGCAGTTCCAAGGGGCTAGATGGATAAATCAGGCAGGGCCATTACAGCGCTACGTGTTGAAAACTAGGCCAGCGAAGAGAACTTTGTGAAACGTTTTGTGAAGCGCGGCAGGACGAAGCTACCCCTCGGCAGAGGCGTCTCAACCGCCGGCGGGAACGTCGACACAGCTTTCAAGGTAGCTCTTCATGATGTCTTCCAATGTGGGCGCGCCCTTCGGCCAATATGCCCAAGGCATCCAGCACATCGAATACGGCGGTTGCGTCATCGGCCCCGAGAAGGTCTTTGTTGCACTGGTTCAACCTCGCATCGAGCACAGTATGCCCGCGCCGCGCGGCCACCCTTGCAAGGGCATCGCCATCGGCAATCAGTGGGTGCCTTTGGATTTCGAAAACCTGCCCATACTGAACTGCCTCCCATTTCTCGTGTCAAGAAATGGGAGGCAGTTCAGAATAACCGGGGCGTAACCAAGCTGCTAAACAAAACCGAGTACTTCGCATACCTTGCGCGGCAGCAGCTTAGCTCCCGCATCAACAATACAAGCGGAAGCCACAAGCGTAACTGCTAGATTAACGACAGTTGCTATCAGCAACGGAGTCGCAACAAACCCGAGAACCTTAGTCACCACGCTAAGCAGCAGCATATGGCACAGGTAGATTCCAAAGGAAAGGTCACCCAGTTTTACGAAGTGGCTGTTTGCAAGCAGCCACCGAAGGCGCTGACCTACCAGGCCAATTAACATCACAACCACCACAGACGTGGCCATCGAGCTCAACTTAAGCTGCGTCGTGGCCATGTTGAAATCGCCCCACACCAGCCACGCATAGCCCGCTGCTTGTTGAAGTAATAAACAGGCGATAAGCAGCCAAGGCAGAAGAGAGCGCTTCCGAGCCGCGGCACGTTCAACCCTCCCCCAGTCAAGCCCCAGCACGTAGAACAACAGCCAAGCCGGAAAGAGAACTTGGACCTGCGGAAGGGCAAACCCAACGATTGCCGCGGCCTCACGCACCAATAAAAAGGCCGGAGTGACGCAGTAGACAAAAAAACAGTGCGACCGAAGAGCTCGGTATAGCAGCGGTGTGAGCACCACGAGCTGCGCATACACGAGCAGGTAGTACATCTGCGCAGATGACGCCCCGAACAGAATGCCCTTGACGATTCCACCCGCAGTCAGCCGCTGCGTCACCACCAGATAGATGCCGGACCATACCAGATAAGGTATCAGCACCTTGTGCAGACGTTTGGCGAGCCCCCCCTCAAAATTTTAGACTCGCTCGTAAGCAACCCAGAGAGGAAGAGAAAACCCGCAACCGCCCAGTTAAGAAACGGTCTCAGCACCACCGAAGCAGTGCACTGGGGAAGGCAGTGGATACAAACCACACACGCAATAGCAAGCCCTCGTATCGCCTGCAGATACCTATCTCGTGCCATTAGCAACCGCCCTTGCGAACGACCTTGAATACCTTGCGCTTGACCACTCCGAGTTTGCTTCGGAAGCGCTGCTTGAGAGACGGTTTAAAGTCGTACTTGGACATCAACCCCTCGATATCCATCCCTAAAGCAAGATCTTCCATAAACTCGTCGCGTTTCTCATACGGGACAACCGATTTGACCAAGCTGGGGTTGCCAGCGAGAACCTGTTCGATGGTCGCATCGCCGCACTCAACCAAATCAGCGACCGCCTCAAAGGCCGCAACGCCTTTCTTGGTGTTGCAGATCACAGCGGAAACGCCTTTAGAACAATCAACCTCGGGATGGATTCCCTGGAATCCCCAGAAGTCACCCAGGGTGATATCGGAGCCGCAGCCCCTCTTGCCCGGACACGCGAAACACGAGGGCCTCAGCGAAGCATTGGCCAAAAACGCCTTCATGTACCAATCCTGATTGAAAATGGTGGATTCACAAGTAGAAGATGGGTCTTTCTCCGCTATGTACGAGTACATAGCGGAGTAAGACAACCATCCGGTTGTTTTACTCCGCATATTAACGTCGCAGACGTTCGAGTCGCGGAGCGCATTCTTGTAGTCAATCCACTCCGACCATAGGCGCGGCGCCGGGACGCCGTGGCAGATAACGTCAACGGTGAGGAGAAGGGCGCTCTCCCCCGCCTTTCCCAGATAGCGCTTGAGGCCCGCGACCTGGCACGCGGTACCGGCGAAGAGCACGAGACGACCCGAGCGGATTGCATCGCGAACCCCCGCGTAGACCTCCCTGCCGACACGGCTCTGGACATACTTGGAGCGCATGACACGATCGAGGGAGGTAGCGTCCTCGACCAGCACATGCTCGACGCGGCGGCAACCATTGGCCCAGGCGGCTCCGCAGACGACACCGCCGCCCGCGATCACGCTTTCTGCCAGGAGGCCAAAGATGCCGCCACTGGAGGAAGCCTCCAACAGCTCACTGGACTTGCCCTTGGCCCAGCGGATCCCGAGAGCTTCGTCGCACTTGCCCCCGCCAAGCGCGGGACATACCGACTCGCACGCATGGCACCCCACACAGGCGCCTGCATCGATAACGGGATGTAGGAAGCCAAACTTATCCTCCTGTATGGAGATGCACGACTTAGGGCACTTCGCGGCACATGCACCACAGCCACAACAGGCATCGCCGAGCTTGGATATCTTCATCTCGTCATAAGACACAGCGAACTCCTAACGAAGGAACGGCAGGCGAGCAGCGAGCATGTTCTTCTCGTCGGCATCGAGTACGAACGCCCACATAGCGGCCATGAACAGGACGGTGTAGACAGCACCCCAGCAGAGGAACAACGCCCATCCAGTGACGGGCACGAAGGCTGATCCCAGCAGGCATGCTGCGAGGACGCAAGCGGAGACCAACAGCACGGGAAGGTTGCGGCGCCAGTAGAAAACCATATCGAGCCCAATCCTTTTCTGGTAATACCAGTTCATAAAGAGGCCGTTACCCAACGAAATGCTCAGAATGTAGGCGATGGCCGGAGTCCAATAACCCAGAACAGGTGACATAGCCCAAGTGAACACAACGTTGATGCCCGCCATGCAGAGATAAACGACGGAGCGAGCCTTGTGCTTGTTCTTGGCGCGCTGAATCTCGATTCCTGTGTTCTGACACAGGGGAATTCCCAGTGGCAGCGCCATGGCGCAGATAAGCCAGTACGCGTCCATGAAGCCCTCGCCCGCCCACTTGGCAATGAAGAAGCGCCCGAGAAGGACGAATCCACAGTACACCCAGCAGAATAGGAACATCTGGTAGCGTCCCACGCGCGTCATGAGTCGGGTGAGTTTAGTGTTGTCATCGCTTGTGGCTACGATACAATTGATCATTGGAACAAAGACATTCGACATCACCGTTGAAAGGGAAACGAAGACGCTACGAACTTGAATTGAAATTGCAAACACTGATACGGTGACGGCACTCGTAAGAGCGCCAAGTAACATATTTGGAACACTCTGGTTAACCAGTTCACAAATCTGATTACCAAATATCCACGCGCTGAACGCGGCAATCGAGAGGAAGAGAGGCCCGTCAAAGTGGAAAACATCAAATCTCATGCCAAGCTTTAAGACTGCGAACCTGGCGTTCAGAACCAACAGTGTCAATGTAACTGCAAGCTGCGCCGTCGCAACGCCCGCCGCCCCCATCCCAAGATTGAGCAGCACGAAAGCCACGCCAGGAGTCGCCAAAGTTGTGAACATCTGCCTCGACTGTTGAAACTTGAACTGTTCATGGGCAAGAATGTACGCATCGAAGACGGTTGAAAAAAGCGTCACGGCGACGTTGAACGACATTATCACCATGAGCTTACCCGCGAGTCCCACCTGGTTGTCCGTGAAACTATCTGAGAAAAATGTCCCAACATTAGCAGAAAAGAGTAGGCCCAGCGCAAGGGCCACGACACAGACCGCAATGTAAAGCATGAGATACATGCCGTTGAGCCTGCGAATGTCGCCCTCGCTACCCTTCGCTCGTTCCTGCGTATAGAAGCGGATGTAGGCCTCGGAAAAGCCGAAGGTTAGAAGTGTAAGCGAGAATACGAACGAGTTGGACGTCTGGTATACGCCGTAGTCAGCCTGGCCCACGAATGCCAGCAGCATGGGCGTATAGACGAGGTTGACAAGGTTCTTGACTATGATGTTTGCATAGCCGAGTATCGCACCGGTCTTACGTTGGCTAACCATGATAGACAATTTCTTTTCTCGATTTGCTGAACAGGGATCGATTAAGGAACGAATCGAATTTTGCGCGCTCAATTCGAAGCTTATCCTCAACATCAAAGGATTTTGGCTCCCCGCTTTCGAGGTAATTCCAATTTGCTTCACGCCAATTACCTAGGCCAAGCTTCTCAGCCAAGGTATCGAACCGATCGCTCATGTCGAATTGCGAACCTGCGCGTTCGAACATCAGAAGCGGCTTACGATATAGGAGCGTAAAGATGCTTCCGTGGTAAGAATCAGTAGCAACAAGCGAGGAGTTCCTTATGAGGTAGATGAACTCAGAAGGTCCACAGGCAAAGAACCGAGGATCCCCCAGAAGATCTACGACCTCCAATCCCGCTCGTTTGCAATATTCGTCGAACATCGCAACCTTGGGAGAATCACTACCGAGAAAGTACTTCAGGGCATAGCGCCTAGGAAGTAAAGCCGCAGGCGCTTCGGCGAGTTTATCCCAATCTGCAGCGTCAAGCATAAGGGTTGGATCGATCAAAACCTCCGCGTCCAACCCAGCGCATTCCTTAATCAATCTTGCGGCGTTCTTCTCCCTAACCGATATGAAATCAAACGCAGCGAGTCTTTCCCTGTATGTGCTTTTTTTCGCCATGGGCAGCTCAGGTGCAGAAATGCTAGCCGAGAGAGACACTTTCTTGACACTTTCGGCAAAGCAAAGAAACATAGCACCATTGCTATCAGGAATGTAAGGGGACCAAATCTGATCGCTTCCCGCTACAAAAGCGTCGAAACCATCGGATTTTCTCGGCGGGAAATCCGGCAAAGAATAATTCGGCTCATATTTAATATGTTCCTCATCGAATCGAAGAAACGCTGAATGCCTCGCTCGTTTGGCCCCCCTCTTACCAGCGAAGCTATCGACAAGAAAAACTTTAACCTGGTGCTTTAGGCTGCAACGTGGCTCGCTTTGGCGAATCGTGCTCGCATCCGCTCCCCTTCTTTGAAGCAGCTCCTGAACAGCATAATTCTGCAGACGCTGACCATAATTGTCCCCAAAGGTAAAAGTAACAATCCCGACCTTCATATTACCAGTCACTCCTTAGAAAGGGTCGACGTACTCTGAGCAATGGACTTCCACCTTTCGACGAGCGCAAGCCCTATAAGCAAGAACAGCAAGGCATTATTTGCCCTCGTAAAACACTGAGTGTAGATTGTCGCAGTTGCCGCAAGCGCAACAAGGGAAAGATAAAGAACGTATGGTCTGCGCCCCCGACACCCGCAAGACACGCAGAAGACATAGAAAGCAAACAGGGCAATAAGGAACCAAACGCCCAGAAGGATGACCAGCGATCCAAAATCAGCTTGGCCGAAATGAGTAAACCCGCAGAAGGCGCCCTCGTGGAATGTTGCTGCGCCCAAACCGATACCAAAAAGCCAGCTTGACGCCAAATTTAAAGCATAACCGATTATTGCAATTCTTTCTCCACTGCCCACCGCATCGGTTCCTATCGAACTAGAGCTTTCCACAAGGTCAAATAACGACAGGACATTGTCATCAAAAAAGTTTGCGAACGATGAATTGCATATGTACAGCAAGAAGACAATTCCCAGCAGGACAGCAAGAAACATCAGGCCCTTGGCGATTCTCATGAAATTGATCGATGACAAACCTTCGGCATAGAAAAGCAGAAGAACGATGGGCATCAAGGCGAACAAGGCCTTGTTGTCGTTCAAGGCGGCAATACCAAGTGAGCTAGCAAGAACCGCCGCCGCGCAACAAACGACGGGGATTCGCAACTCCCCGCTTCCATCCCGTATGCTGTTCAAATCAATGAGCAAAACGAAGCACGAGAACAACGCAACGGCATGGGTCGAAGCATACATGAAAAGACCTGAAATCAGGTCTTCATAGAAGGGAATTTGGCCCGTCATGGGGGCGGCCGCCATAAGAGAATATGGGTAATAGACCTGAATTAGGATAACTATACAGTTGACGGCATAGACAACGTTAAAGAAAACAATCCATCGCTGCTTGCCGAAATCCAGCAAATCTGACCCGTTGGTCTTCAGCATCACGATGAAGAGCGCATAGAAAAAGAAGGTCTGTATGGATTTAAGGTTGTATGAGGTCTTACCGGGAACTATGCTCCCAGCAGAGTAACTCAAAACAAGGAGCATCGTAATTAGGCAGACGAGGAAAAGCAGCTTCTTCGGAATCTTCCAGCCACTGAAGATAAGGCGAACTCCAATGAGAAGAAAGATAACGTTATTTACGATTCCGGCCATACCAAGGTATTCAAGCAGAAAAACCTTAGCCATAATCAGACTGATTATCAGTGCATCTATCCCCGACCCTGTTTTTTTCTCAAGAATACTCATATGGCGAACTCTTGTTTTCGTTTCCGTGAATTTGCAGCCTCGATTTTTTTTCGCTCCCGACATGAATAGAAAATACGCAGCGGCAAAGAGAAGCAATTGTCTAGCCGGAATCTGTAGGTTCGGCATTGCCTCTCATTTTCGACGGCATTTTGCGCAGTCGGCATGCTCGGTTTCGCCAAAGCAATGAATGCGTCATTGGTCGCGAGGGCCATCGCGCCCCCATCGTGATTAGCGCGGAACCCGTTCAACAAATCCAGCAACTTATCAGGCTCGTCGAGCAGCTGGCACAGCTCCTGCTCCGAAGAAAGAACCTGGCCACAATGCGTCATACTCACAAACTCAGCTATGTTACCGCTTGATGGACAAGTGATGATAAAAGCATTTGAGGCATATGCCTCCATGCAGGTGTACGAATACGTCTCTAGGCATTGAGACCAAAGTAAAGCAGCGTCCACATTCTCGCGTCGCAGCTCGTCAATCATAGCATTGGGTTTTCCTGGTGAAAATTCGACGAAGACCCGTCTCATTCCGCTAGGTAAAGGCTTCGTCTCGTTGTTGAACACAACGAATTCATATTTTCCCTGGCCACGAAACGCGTCAACAAGGCGACACCAACAGTCCCAGCCTTTTATAGACTGTTGTTTCCCAAGATATGCAACTTTGATCGCATGATTGGGAGGAAGCATCTCCTTGTTGTCAAGATAAACCCCGACGTATCTTTGGTGTGGAATTACCGTGCAATGCCCCTTTGCTTCCGGATGGAAAGATTGCACCATTCTTTCGACAACGCTTGAAGGGCAAGCAAATACTATGCGATGAAGCTCGTTGT
This sequence comes from Collinsella sp., assembly GCA_023708985.1. Taxonomy (GTDB): domain Bacteria; phylum Actinomycetota; class Coriobacteriia; order Coriobacteriales; family Coriobacteriaceae; genus Collinsella. Next base: position 68,548 of record BREX01000002.1, on the reverse strand, counting down.
GCAGAAGCCTCCAGATGCAATCTTCACGAATAATGCTGTCAGCGTAATAGGCACATCCCACGCATTGTGCGTCGCCCAATCTAGCAGATCCGCATAATTGTGTACTGTCCTGTATCAAATTATAGTTTGTGCAGCACAGGTAGTAGTCATGCACATATACGACCAGCTGGACCTTAGGATACGAAGATACTATGCCAGCAATCGATTCAAGGTTCCATCCCATGAAGTGATGGATGTAAATGCATCCCAGTTCATACTCGCCATCGAGTAAACGTTCTACCCTAGCCAAGAAAGCTTCAAGGCTGAAAACTCCTGCGAACTTACCATCGCATATCACACCGAATGAGTTGCTGAAAAGCCTCTTTGCAAATTTAGAAGAACCGCCAATGGGAAATAAGGCAACATACTTGATGCCAGCGTCATTGGCAGCAACCTGATGACTCATAACGACCTTCGGCGTACCCGTACGGTCAATAAGATAGTTCGAAAGCGTTATGGCAATGAACAGTTTCTTCTTTTTCATTCGTTTGGCCCATCCTGCATGATGGCCCGCAATGTCGCATCAAGATATGCATACCCCCACAGTGAATCAGGTTCCAGGTAGGCACCTTCTCCCCACTCGTTCCAAGCGTTTAGAAAGACCACCTTCTTGTCTAAGTCGCGCCTACGGCGCACCTCGTCAATCGTGTCCGCAAGCCATCGTCCATATAGCTCAGGCGTGCTCCCGTGAAAAATCGTTCCTCTGTGATTCCTTCGGGCCGTGTTGTCCCACATGGGCATAACGGCGGGATAGACCTTCTTATCGCGGCTCCAAGTCGCATATCGCTTATTCTCGACCAAATCCGCATAGTCATAGACGGTGCCGCCGAAATCTTCGCGCAAGGGACGCACCTGTTTGGTTATGTTGCGACAGTTGTGCTGCACCTGCTTGGGTTGGAACTCGCTCTCGGCATCAAAGCCAACTGCCGACCAATCAATGTTGGTATCACGCTCTTGCACGGCAATAAGATAGGGTTCTGAGCCGCATTCGTCCTTACAAATGCGGCGCCACTCAGAAATCACATGCTCCGGATCTCGAATAAGCGACGGGCGATACACGGATAGGACGGGCTTGCCGTCTATTCGGAGATATCGCTCATCGCTGAAATCATGGACAACATCCCTCATGAAGGCGATGTAGTTCTCGGAACTCTGGGTGATCTCCATCAAGACATCGTTGCTCGTACCGCTGAATCGCTTTGTCCAGTTTTCATTCGCCCAGCAATAAAAGAAAGGCATGTCAAGGTTTGAGTCATCCAGAAACATATCTAAAGGCCCTTCGAGAAGTCTCTGACCACCATCGAACCAGTAGTAGTAAAAACAGAAAGCTCCTACGCCATAATTCTTCGCAAGCTCAATCTGCCTTTGCATATTGCATTTCAAGCGCAAATCGTAATAGCCGAGCTCGCCGGGCTTCCTTGGCTGATAATGCCCCGTGAACTGAGGGACGGCCTTGCAAACATTGTTCCACTCAGTGGTTCCTCGTCCCCACCAGGAGTCATTTTGAGCATTGGGGTGGAATTGCGTCAAATAATATGCCACCAACAGCACGTCCGACTTAGCCTCATCATGCCTTCGATAGCCGACGTAGCCCTCGGCACGCGCATCATAACTTTCTAGGACATACTCGGCGTAAGAGCTCAAAAGGTCATTATCAGCCACAATACGCAAGGAGCCCGCATCGGCTGCCGCTTCGCGTTCGAGAATACGCTCATAACGCCTGACTCTGAGGTTTTCTTTAAATTCAGCGCTCAACGGGAGTTTCCAAAACAAACCTTTAAGCTTCTCGTTGATTTGTCCGCAATTATAAAGATTCATCGACGTTCACCATCACGTATTCCAGCCTCGAGAGAAGAACGACCCAAAGCTTCCGCGATCCGCTCGCTCGCATGTCCGTCGCCGTAGGGATTGGAGGCGCGGGACATGGCGACGTACTCCTCGTCGTCGCAAAGAAGCCTACTGAACTCGCGGTAGATGGCCTCCTCCTCGGTGCCGACGAGCTTCAGCGTACCTGCTGCCACGCCCTCGGGACGCTCGGTGGTGTCGCGCATGACGAGCACGGGCTTGCCCAGGCTCGGGGCCTCCTCCTGGATGCCGCCCGAGTCGGTGAGGATGATGTGGCTGACGGCCATGAAGTTGTGGAAGTCGAGAACCTCGAGCGGGTCGATGATATGCAGCCGGTCGAAGCCGTCAAGCTCCTCGTGCGCCGCCTTGCGGACGAGCGGGTTCATGTGGATGGGGTAGATCGCCTTGGTGTCGGGGTGCTCCTCCATCACGCGGCGGATGGCGCGAAACATGCGGTGCATGGGCTCGCCCAGGTTCTCGCGACGGTGCGCCGTGATGAGGATGAGGCGGGAGCCCTCCGCCCACTCGAGCTCGTGGTGGGTATAGCCATCGCGAACGGTGGTGCGAAGGGCGTCGATTCCCGTGTTGCCGGTAACCCAGATCTTCGACTCCGGCTTGCCCTCGTCCAGAAGGTTCTTCTTGCTGGCCTCAGTGGGGGCGAAATAGTACTCGCTCACGATGTCGACCGCCTGACGGTTGAACTCCTCCGGCCAGGGGCTGAAGATGTCGTGCGTGCGCAGGCCCGCCTCAACGTGGCCCACAGGGATCTGCAGGTAGAAGCACGCGAGCGCAGCGGCGAAGCTGGTCGTGGTATCGCCGTGTACGAGCACGACATCGGGCTTCTCGTCCTCGAGGACCGCCTTGAGCTTGAGCAGCACGTCGCACGTAACGTCGAACAGAGTCTGTCCCGGCTTCATGACGGCCAGGTCGTAGGCGGGTTTGACGTCGAACACGCGAAGCACCTGGTCCAGCATCTCACGGTGCTGACCGGTGACCGTCACCACCGTGTCGAACTCGTCGGGGCGCGCCCTCAGCTCGTTTACGAGCGGGCACATCTTAATGGCCTCCGGGCGAGTGCCGAAGACGAGCATAACTTTTTTCATATCAGCCTTTCAAAGCAAGTTGATAGCCGTCGAGAGTTTTCTCAGCAGCCTTCTCCCACGTGTATTCCGTAATTACCTTTCGGCCGAAAACCTCGTCGTAATTGACGGCGTAAGCCTCATCCAGCGCAGCCCTGATGGAGGAAGGGCTGCTGACATCGCAATAAAACGCGCTGTCACCGAAATAATCCCGCGTCGTTCCTTTGGGAGATACCACGATATTGCACCCCATAGCGGCTGCCTCCAGACTCACGAGGCCCGGCGTCTCGAACCAACTAGGCAACACGCTCACACGGCACTCGCGGCACAGCTTATAGATGTCTTCGTTGGGAATTTGCTCGATCCATTCCATGTTCGGATTGGCTTCTATCTCCGACACAACCTTGTTCGCATACTCGATATGCCCGGGAGACTTCTTTCCCACAAAGACGACCTTGTAATCCGACCCCTCCACCGCCTTGATTAGGTTGAGCTGGTTCTTGCGAATGTCGATGCGGCCGATGCAAACAATCCATCCACTGAATCGCTCGTACCCCGTTGATTCAACCTCTTTCGCGGCCTTAATGCTCGCGACGTCGACGGCATTGGGGACGACCACATAGTTGTCGGTGCGAAAGCCGAGATGAGCCGCTATCTGGTCCATCTCGGTCTTTGCATTTGGCAGGAACACATCGCAGTTGTCCAATATCTCGAGCTGCATCTTTTGGAAGCTATGTGTCATAAGGTAGCGTGCACCCTCGCTGCGCTCCCCGCGCAAGACGTACTTTCCGAAGGCCTTGAGGCGCTCCATTCCATCGACGCTAAGATGTTTTCCCAAAAAACCTCTCAGGCCGTTTGCTGCGCTTTTTTCGAAGCTGTCAGTCGGCCAGTAAATCGTGGAGAGCACGACAGGCTTTCCGGCCTCCTTGGCGTTTTTCGACTGGATGAAAGTTTCCTGGACCCGCGTGAGGTTGAACAAGTGGACCACATCGTATCCAGAAACATCGGGTCGCAAGTCCAAGGACAGGTCGACATCAATACCCTTTGATTCAAGGGCCTCCTTCGTCTTTACAAGTTGTGTCGTGTCACCGCCCGCTAGATCAAAAACGTTTTGGCGGGTCTGCATCAGTACTTTCACAGCTGCTCCATATTTGCTTTTTCAGAAGAGCCAAACAGGTATTCTTCCAGCTCATCCTCCCAGTCGGGCATGTGGAAGCCGGTCGACTCGAGCTTGGACAGGTCGAGCGCGGAGTGGACCGGGCGCGGGGCGACGGGGCCGGCGGCATTCGCGTAGTAGTCGGCGGTCGACACCGGCACGACCTTGCCCCCGTTGCCGTTGGCGGCCTCGAAGACGGCGCGGGCGATGTCCGCCCAGCTCTTCACGGCGCCGGAGCCGGTGCAGTCGTAGGTGCCGTAGGGGGCGTGCGTCCCCAGCACGTGGAAGATGGCCTCGGCCATGTCGCGTGTGAAGGTCAGGCGGCCCAGTTGGTCGTCGACCACGGTGACCTGCTCGAGCCCGTCCTCCGGGTCGGCGACGCGGTCGGAGAGCGCCTTCATGGTCTTGACGAAGTTGCGACCCTCGCCGATGACCCAGCTGGAGCGCATGATGTAGTGGCGCGGGCACCCGGCCACGGCGATGTCGCCGGCGGCCTTGGTCTGGCCGTAGACGGACAGCGGGCTGAGGGGCTCGTCCTCGTCATGGATCTCGGAGGTGCCGTCGAAGACGTAGTCGGAGGACACGTGGACGAGGGTGATGCCGTGCCCGGCGCAGGTGCGTGCGAGAAGGGCGGGCCCCGTCGCGTTGGCCTTCCAGGCGGTCACGCGGCCCTCGGGGGTCTCCGCCCTGTCGACCGCCGTGTAGGCGCCGCAGTTGATGACGGTGCCGTAGAGCGACCAGTCGTACTGTGCGTAGGCCTCCGGGTCGGACATGTCGAAGGTGTCGATGTCGCAGAAGTCGAAGTCCTTCGCCATGCCGCGCTCCTCGGCGAGCGCACGCACCGCATGGCCCAGCTGGCCGTCGCAGCCGGTGACGAGGGTGCGCCTGGGCGCCATGGGGACGACGTCCCTCAGCATCGGGTGGTTGAGGTCGGCCTCGGAGACGGTGGCCTCCTCCAGCGGGATCGGCCACTCGATGGCGAGCTCCGGGTCGGCGAGGTTCACGAAGGTGTAGGTCCTCTTGAGCTCCAGCGACCAGTGGGCGTCCACCAGGTAGGTGTAGGCGGTGCCGTCCTCCAGGGCCTGGAAGGAGTTGCCCACGCCGCGCGGAACGTAGATGGCCTTGCTGGGATCCAGAACGGTCGTGAACACCTTGCCGAAGGTCTCGCTTCCCTCGCGCAGGTCCACCCAGGCGCCGAAGACCGAGCCGCGGGCCACGGAGATGAACTTGTCCCAGGGCTCCGCGTGGATGCCGCGGGTGACGCCGCGGCTGTCGTTGTAGGAGACGTTGTTCTGGACGACCCTGAGGTCGGGGATGCCCAGGGCGGTCATCTTGGCGCGCTGCCAGTTCTCCTTGAACCAGCCGCGCGAGTCGCCGTGGACGGCCAGGTCGACGACCATCAGGCCCTCGATGCCGGTCTCGGCCACGGAGAGGTCCTTCTCGAATGCGCTGTCTGCCATCTGTCTATCCCCTCCTACTGGCCCTGTGCGCGGTAGCGGGCCTCGGTGGCCTCCTTGGCCGGGCGCCACCAGGGCTCGTTGGCCACGTACCAGTCGATCGTCTGCTTGAGCCCCTCGGCGAAGTCGGTGTGCGCCGGCCTCCAGCCGAGCTCGCGCTGGAGCTTCGTGCTGTCGATGGCGTAGCGGCGGTCGTGGCCGGGGCGGTCGGCGACCCAGTCGAAGTCCTCGGGGTCCTTCCCCATCGCCTCCAGGATCATGCGCAGCACGGTGATGTTGTTCTTCTCCCCATTGGCGCCGATGAGGTATGTCTCCCCCGTGCGGCCCTTGGTCAGGATGTCCCAGACGGCCGAGGAGTGGTCCTCGGTGTGGATCCAGTCGCGGACGTTCTCGCCGCGGCCGTAGAGCTTGGGGCGGATGCCGTCGATGATGTTCGTGATCTGCCTGGGGATGAACTTCTCCACGTGCTGGTAGGGGCCGTAGTTGTTGGAGCAGTTGGAGATCGTGGTGCGCAGGCCGTAGGTGCGGGTCCATGCGCGGACGAGCATGTCGGAGCTGGCCTTGGTCGAGCTGTACGGGGAGCTGGGCCTGTAGGGCGTCTCCTCGGTGAACTTGGCGGGGTCGTCGAGCGCCAGGTCGCCGTAGACCTCGTCGGTGGAGACGTGGTGGTAGCGGACGCCGTGCTTCCTCACGGCCTCCAGCAGGCGGAAGGTGCCCTCGACGTTGGTGCGCAGGAAGGGCTCCGGGTCGGCGATGGAGTTGTCGTTGTGGCTCTCGGCGGCGTAGTGGACGATCGCGTCGTGGCCCGGAACAATCTTATCGAGGAGTTCAGCCTCGCAGATGTCGCCGACGACGAGCTCGACCCTATCCTCGGGCAGCCCGGCGATGTTCTCGGGGTTGCCGGCATAGGTCAGCTTGTCCAGGACGGTCACGTGCACGTCGGGGTGGTTGTTCACCACGTAGTGCACGAAGTTGCTTCCGATGAAGCCGCAGCCGCCCGTGACGATGATGTTCTTGGGGGAGAAGGTCTCCTCTGCCATGTTCGAATCTCCTTGTTCCTAGTACTCGCGCGGGCTGTTGACGATCTCGCCGGCGGCGACCTTCTTCAGGTGCTGCCCGTAGACCGACTTGCCGTAGGCCTCGGCGGCCTCCTCCAGCTCGGCGGTCGTGATCCAGCCGTTCTCCCAGGCGATCTCCTCGGGGACCGAGACCGGCAGGTCCTGGGAGTGCTCGACGGCGCGGACGAACTCCGCGGCCTCGTGCAGGCTCTCCATGGTGCCGGTGTCGAGCCACGCGTACCCGCGGCCCAGGGTCACCACGGACAGCGTCCCCTCCTCCAGGTACATCTGGTTGAGCGTGGTGATCTCCAGCTCGCCGCGCGCGGACGGCTCCACCCTATGCGCCTTGGCGGCCACGTCGCCCGGGTAGAAGTAGAGCCCCGTGACGGCGTAGGAGCTCTTGGGGCGCTCGGGCTTCTCCTCGATGGAGACGGCACGGCCCTCGCGGTCGAACTCCACGACGCCGAAGCGCTCGGGGTCGTCCACGTGGTAGCCGAAGACCGTGGCGCGGCCCGACTCGGCATTCTGGACGGCGCGCGTCAGGTGGCGCGACAGGCCGTTGCCGTAGAAGATGTTGTCGCCGAGCACCAGGGCGCACGGCTCGCCGGCGATGAACTCCTCGCCGATGGTGAACGCCTGCGCCAGGCCGTCCGGCGAGGGCTGCTCGGCGTAGGAGAGGTTCACGCCGTAGCGCGAGCCGTCCCCGAGCAGGCGCTCGAAGTTGGGCAGGTCGGTCGGCGTGGAGATGACCAGGATGTCCCGGATGCCCGCCAGCATGAGGGTGCTAAGCGGGTAGTAGATCATGGGCTTGTCGTAGACCGGCAGCAGCTGCTTGGAGGTCACGAGCGTGAGCGGGTACAGGCGGGTGCCGGACCCGCCGGCGAGGATGATGCCTTTCACTGGTTATCTCCTTCCGAGGAAAAGGTCTTCGTAGCTGTCAGTGATGGACCGCCACGAATACCGGTCGCGGATAACGGAGGTCGATGCCGTATCGAGCTCCTCGATCGACTTCCAATCCATCACGTCGGCGCTATTGATAAGTTCAGCCAAGTCTCCGGATTCCTTGCTCCAATACAGGGCCGAATCCTCAGCGACCTCGCGGTTGAAACCGACGTCGAGAAGGAGGTTGAGGCGCGTGGACGCCAGCGCCTCCAGGAGGCTCGGATTGGTACCCCCGACCTCATGGCCGTGGAAGTAGCCGTAAGCCTGCTCACGGATCTTCTTCAGGAGCTCCTGGTCGTAGACGGTCCCGACGAACTTGATGCGTGGGTCGGACTTGAAGTGCGTCTTCCGCTCGAGCTCCGCGAGGAAGGAGTCGTCCACTCCCGTCACGAGCGCGAAATCCCGCTTGGAGTCGGAAGCCATGAACTCCCGGATCATGGTCTTGTAGTTGTTCTCAGGCACGAAGCGTCCCACGACCAGGTAGTAGCCGAAGGGCTCGAGGCCCTTCTCGGAGAGCCATCCAGTGAACTTGGGGTCGTCGTCCGCGAGCGCTGAGTGCCTGATGTCGGCCCCGTAGGCGATGAAGGTCGTCTCGGGGTGCAGGTCGGCATACTCCCCTCGAATGTACTTCTCGATGTTCTTGGAGTCGCACACCATCAGGTCGGCGTGCTTGACCATCCCGCGCTCCGAGACTTTCCAGTACCTGCGGACGGGCGCGCTCCACTTGGCGCGCCTCCACTCGTGGCCGTCGGGGTTCACGAAGACCTTGCCACCAAGGGCGTGGATCCTCTTTACGTACTTTCCGAAAAACGGTCCGATGCGACAGGCCAGCACGTAGACGATGGGGTGCTCGACACGGTTATTCTCAATATAGGCGGTGCACCACTTGAGGGCGTCTATGTCGTAGAAGATCGCCCTAGCGGCTCCGACGGGCCTGCGTAGTACCTTGAAGCAATGCGCTCCGTTGTGCTCGAACACGCCGACCTCCTCGGCGGAGTCCACAGCGCACGCCACGTGGTACTTGATGTCGGGCGATACCTGATTCTCGGTCAGTTTCTCCACGAACGTCTCGTAGCCGCCGTAGTTTGCCGGAATTCCCTTGGATCCGATGATGAAAACATGCTGCATTAGTACGCATCACTCCCGTTAAAGACCTCCAGAACCGTTAGGAGGATGATCTTGAAGTCCGTGATGACTCCGCGCTTGGCTATGTATTCGAGGTCCCGGCGGACCATGCCGTCAAAACCGGTGGAGTTGCGCTCCGTAACCTGCCAGAGCCCCGTAATACCTGGTTTTACTGCTAGCCTCTGCAGGTCGTACTCGGTGTACTCAGCTACCTCGTTCGGCAGCGGCGGGCGCGGACCGACGACGGACATCTGTCCCAGGAACACGTTGAGGAACTGCGGAAACTCGTCGATGGAGTGCTTGCGGATGAACCTTCCGATCCTGGTGACGCGGGGGTCCTCCTTCATCTTGAACATGGCGCCGGCGATCTCGTTCTGTTCCTTGAGCTCGGCGAGGCGCTCGTCGGCGTCCCTGTACATGGAGCGGAACTTCCACATGCGGAAGGTGGTCAGGCTGCCGTCGGAACGGGTCTGGCCAACGCGGATCTGGCTGTAGAAGGGGCTCCCCTCGCTCTCCAGGCGGATGAGCGCCGCGAGCACCAAGCTTGGAATCGCGATAATTACAAGCACAACACCGCTGAAAACGATGTCGAACGCGCGCTTGACGGTGCGGTAGGCCAGGCGCGAGCGGTCCCAGTCCATGATGGATTGCATGGCCCTGTAGCGGCCGGCGCCCTCGCGCCGATCCATGGCCTGGGCAATCAGCGCCGCCCCCGCGGGCGCATCCGTTGCATATTGAGTTTTATCCGACATGTTCACTTCCAACACTTCGTCCCTAGGTCGGGAATCCTCCCTGTTCTGTGTAGCGACCGCTCGCAGCTAGGCTATCGCCTTTTTAAGGTTTCGCATTGCGCGCTGCTCGCTTGAAAGCACGGCGAGGCCAACGCGGGTGGTTACGCGTCGGCCGCACAGGTCGAGCTCCAAATAAGCAGTGCTCTTGCGTCTGTTAATGGTTTTGATAAGGCCTTCGTGACCCAGCAGTGGGCCTGCCGTAACTACGACCTGGTCACCGTCTTTAAGGGCCTCGCTCATGGGCACTACGCGGTCTCCCCTATGCGTAAAGCCGCAAATAAGTTGGACCTCTTCTATTGCCAGCGGCACAAACTGACCGTCCTGGGATAACACCCGGGCAAAGTCGTCCATGCGTAGCAGATACTGTTGCACGGTGCGGGGATCTGCCGTATCGCAGATAAGATAACCGGGAAAGAGCGGCTTGGTCGTACTGACCCATTCGCCGTGTACTTTGATCTCGGTTTGAAATTGGGGATAAAAGAGCTCCTGCATGGTACCAGCCGGCACGATACGCCCAATGCGCTCGCGCATTACGTCTTCGCGACCGTTAATGGCCTGGATTACATACCACACGAGCACCACCCACTTGCTGTCTTACGTGTGGCTCACGGGGTTTGGGTATGGCTTCGCCAGGGCGCTTGTGCGCGAAGGCGCTCCATATTCAAACCCTGATCCCAGTTAGACAAGCACGTGGCTTTGCCTCACCGTGAACGGTATGTATAAGTGCAGTTGCTAGAGACGCGGATGTGTATCGCAAAATGACCGCGTCCCCAGCTGGCTGCGTGCGAACCAGTCAAGCGGGTGCAAAACTGGACCGCACGCAAACAACTAAAGACTGCTGTGATGTGCCGTAATAACGTATTGCACTGTCCAATGAAAACTTATAAATAGCCACAAAAACAAGTGCAAAATCGCGCATGGCAATCGATATTGGAGCTCGTGGTGTTTCTGGCACCGCCGTTACGGCCGGATGCTGATCGACCCTGCGCTTTGTGACTTGCTGGAGCCGTGAGCACAGTTGAACCCATGTAACGTTTGATATCCTAGCACAAGCTGTTAGTGAAACTGATTTGGGCTGCGTTGGACAACATATCGTTCATTTGACGTGCTAAGGGGGTTGTTTTGGGAAGTTGTTCACGTTGGCGCAGGTTATTGGGGTGCCGGCGGCGGTTAGGGACGTTCCTGTGACCCACATGGAGCAGCGAGCTGCACTGGTAATTGAGTTTGGCTAACAAATTATGTACAGATATGGGAAATAAATTGTGCAACTTTTTGTTGGTGTTGGTGTGGGTTTGCGGCACGAGGTGTTTTGGCATGAAAAAAGGCCTTCGGAATTCCGAAGGCCATTACATTCACGATGGTGGAGACGAGGGGGATCGAACCCCTGACCTCTTGACTGCCAGTCAAGCGCTCTCCCAGCTGAGCTACGCCCCCGTGACGAGGAGATACTATAGGGGAAGTTGGCACGGCGTGCAAGGACTTTTTTGGGTCAGATTCTAAATACCTATTGATATAGGTAAGCGATGGCGGTGCCGGTGTGGACTTGGATCGTGGCTTTTGACCTAACGACGTTGCTGATGCCGGTGTCGGCCAACAAGCCCAGCGGGGCGTGATTTAGTTCCCATTCTAGGCCGTGTTCGCTTACCTCAGTGTTAGGGGCAATGGCGATGATGGAGAACGTCTTGCCTTCGGCGCCTTCGATGGTCCACGACTCGCCTGCGCGAAGGATGCGGGCGACCACCTTGTTCTCGGCGATCCAGACGGGGGCATCCTCGTAGCCCGCGAGCAGCCCCAGAACGGAAAGGGCCATATCGGGACGGCCACCGGTGGCGCAAGTCGTGACCACTTCGGCACCCGGCCAGCGACGGCGGACCGAATCGAGCGCCAACGCCAGATCGGTATAGTCCTTGTAGGGGTCGTGGCGCTCAACTTCAAAGTCGGTGGCAGCATCGACCAGCGCGCGACCTGTATCGCTCACCGTATCGGCATCCCCTACATATACGTCGCAGCCCAGTCCCGCGCCAAGCAGCGCGTCGAGCCCGCGGTCCACGGCAACAATGTGGCCGCACTCCCCCGCTAGTTGACGTAGCAGATCCGCGCTCGCCACCACGGGCGAACCACAGACCACTAATACCTTACAAGCCACAGCCCTCGCCTATCCCTCAAACGAAAGCACGCGGGCCAGATCCAGGTCCTCGTAGCTGTCGATAAAGATATCGCAGTTGGCGCGCACATCGTCGCGCTTCATGCGGCCGTGCGGGTCATAAATGCCCACACGCTTAAAGCCAGCGACCCCAGAGCTCTTTAGGCCAAAAACGGCGTCCTCAAACACCCAGGCGCGCGCAAACTTGTGCCCATGACGCTCCTCCAGGCGGCGCAGCGCCAGCTCGTATACGTCGGGGAACTGTTTGGAGCGTCCCGCCTCGCCCGTCGTGGTAACAAACTCCATATAGCAATCGAGGCCCGCACCCGCAAGCGCAGACTTAACCAGCTCGGCCGGCGTGGACGTATCCACGCACATGGCAATGCCCGCCGCCTTTGTCTGCTCCAAAAATGCCAGAAGCCCCTCGCGCGGCGGCACCTTGGAGTACCCATCAATCAGGATGTCGCTCAGCTCGCGATAGAGCTCCTCGCCATTTGCGCCAATGCCCCAGGTGTCGTGGTAGGCCTGGCACTCGTCCTCGAGCGACAAATGCTCAAACTGGGCAAAATCGTCGACCGTTACGTCAACTCCGTGGCGGTGCAATAACTCGGGCTGAGCATAGGCCCAAACGGGGGTGCTATTAACCAGTGTTCCGTCGCAATCGAAAATAAAAGCGACATTGGGAGCAGCGGTCTGGGACATAAACGAACCTTTCGATGTCAAATGGTAAACATCCTGCTAAAAACGTTTTACCAAACGTCAGACTAACAATCTTGAAACCCTAATTGGTAAAACTGTCAAGAGCTTTACCATCGCAATTCTGCCAGTGGTCTAAACATGGCGCTCGCCGATTAAACACCGTCGCAAATCCACTTTTCTCCATAAAAGTAACGAACAGGTGTTATCGTATTTCGTGCCGAAAGTTCCACCGAGCACGCGAGGTGGAACGAATCATAGAACTATCGCCGTCCCCTCGATTCGTGCAGCCTTGGACCTTTCGCATCTAGTCACCAAGGCAACACGCTGCCGCGTCATGATGGGATCAAACGTGAGCGATACAAAGCTAAAGCCAGCAACCAAAAAGCCTGCTACCCGTAAAGCCGCCCCGCACGCACCGGAGCTCTCTAAGGACGATGTCTACCTGTTTGGCATTGGCATGTGGGATCGCAGCTGGGAAAAGATGGGCGCGCACCCCGACACGCAGAACCGTACGCGCGGTTGGCGCTTTTGTGTTTGGGCACCCGACGTAAAGAGCGTCCATGTCATTGGCGAATTTAACGACTGGAATGAGGAAGCCAACCCTCTGGTGCCCGTGCATACGAGCGCTATTTGGGAAGGCTTTATTCCTGGCGCAGAACAAGGTCAGCTCTATAAGTATCTCATTGAGACCAACGAGGGCGAGAAGCTCTACAAGGCCGATCCGTACGCCTTCAAGGCCGAGTGCCCTCCGGGAACGGCAAGCGTGCTGTGGACCCTCGATGGCTACAAGTGGAACGACGCCGCATGGCTCAAGCGCCGCGCCAGTCATAACCACATGTCGCAGCCCCTTAACATCTACGAGGTGCATATTGGCTCGTGGAAGCGCCACGGCGACGCGCCACAGGGCGAGCCGGACGAGTACGGCAACTACCCCGGTCCCATGGACCCCTTCCCCGCGCAGCGCGGCGAGTTCTACACCTACGACGACCTGTCGGTCGAGCTCGTGGACTACGTGCACGACATGGGCTACACGCATATCGAGGTCATGCCGCTTATGGAGCATCCCTTCGATGGCTCCTGGGGCTACCAGACGACCGGCTACTATGCCGCCACGTCGCGCTATGGCGACCCGCAGCAGCTCATGCACTTTATCGATGCGTGTCACAAGGCGGGCATTGGCGTAATCATGGACTGGGTGCCCGGCGGTTTTTGCGCCGACTCCCACGGCCTTGCCACCTTTAACGGCCACATGCTGTTTGAGCACGAGATTCACCCCAACTGGGGCACGCACAAGTTCGACTTCGCCCGTGGCGAGGTCCGCTCCTTCCTGGTCTCCAACGTGCTGTACTGGCTCGAGAACTTCCATGTTGACGGCATTCGCATGGACGGCGTGTCCAGCATGCTGTACCTCAACTTTGGCATCGACGATCCCGCCCAAAAGAAGTTCAATAAGTACGGTACCGAGGAGGACCTGGACGCCAGCGCTTTTATCCGCCAGGTCAACTGCGCCGTGGAGGCCCACTTCCCTGACGTGATGATGATGGCCGAGGAGTCCACCGCGTGGCCGCTCGTGACCTATCCGCCGCAGGACGGCGGCCTGGGCTTCCACTACAAGTGGGACATGGGTTGGATGAACGACACCCTGCACTACATGCAGACCGATTTTCCGTGGCGCCCCGGCAACCACGGGCTGCTCACGTTCTCCATCATGTACGCCTTTACCGAGAACTTCATTTGCCCGCTCAGCCACGACGAGGTCGTGCACGGCAAGTGCTCTCTTATTGGCCGCATGCCGGGCGACTGGTGGCGTCAGTTTGCCGGCCTGCGCACGCTGGCTTTCTACCAGATGACGCACCCCGGTGCCAAGCTCAACTTTATGGGCAACGAGATCGGCCAGTTTATTGAGTGGCGCTACTACGAGTCCATCCAGTGGTTCCTGACCGAGGAGTACGAGACCCACCGTCATCATCAGGCGTTTATCAAGGCGCTCAACCACCTGTACACCGCCGAGCCCGCCCTGTACGAGCGCGGCTACACCGACGACGGCTTTACCTGGATCGACGCGGACAACTCCAAGCAGTCCATCGTGAGCTTTGTGCGCCAGGGCGAGGACATCGACGACGACCTGGTGATTCTGATCAACTTTGACCCGGCGAGCTACGAGAGCTTCCGCGTGGGCGTGCCGCGCGAGGGTGACTGGGAGGTCATCTTCGATTCCGACCGTCCCGAGTTTGGCGGCAGCGGATACGCCGGTGAGGAGCCCTACACCTGCTCGAGCGAGCCCTATCCGTGGAACGGGCAGATGGACTCCATTGAGATTAAGGTGCCCGGTCTGGCAGGCGTGGTGCTTAAGCGCCGCGGTCCCAGCAGCTATAAGCCGCCGGTGGTTGAGGAGCCCAAGGCTGCGCCCAAGAAGCGCACGTCTTCGGTAAAGCCTAAGCCTGCGGCTGCCAAGAAGGCTCCGGCTAAGGCGAAGGCTAAGCCCGTTGCTAAGGCTACCGCGACCAAGAAGTCGGCTGCCAAAAAGGCCACTACCAAGGCCAAGTCTGCTTCTGTTAAGCCGTCTGCCAAGGATGCGTAACAAAACCGTTACAGCTGTAATTACCCGCCCCGACGAGGCGTAGGATACAAGTCATAACCGTTCCGGGAGAAACATCCCCGGGGGAAAGGAACGTATGAATAAGATCTTCGACAACAAGCAGGAGTTTACCGAGCTCTATCGCGATGCCGTCATGAGCATCAGCGGCAAGAGCGTCGAGGCCGCCAGCGACCTCGACCGCTTTAACGCCCTGGCCAAGCTCGTGGCCGAGAAGGCGCGCACCGTTGCCACCAAGAGTGACGCCCGTGTGACCGCCGAGGGCAAGAAGCGCGTGTACTACTTCTCGATCGAGTTTTTGATCGGCCGCCTGCTTGACAACTACCTGCTCAACTTTGGCGTGCGCGACATGGTCGCCGAGGCGCTCGACGATATGGGCTTTGACCTGTCCGTCATCGAGAACCAGGAGCCCGATCCGGCGCTGGGCAACGGTGGCCTGGGCCGTCTGGCTGCATGCTTCCTGGATTCGATGGCAGCCGAGGGCATTGCCGGCTACGGCAATGGCATGCGCTACCGCTACGGCCTGTTTAAGCAGGAGATCGTCAACGGCAGCCAGGTCGAGGCCACCGACGAGTGGCTCACGCACGGCTATCCCTGGGAGGTCCGTCGTCAGGACAAGGCCGTGACCATTAAGTTTGGTGGCCGCGTCGAGGGCTTTGAGGAGAACGGCCGCACGTTCTACCGCACAGTGGACACGCAGGACATCCTGGCCGTCCCTTATGACATCCCCGTTGTGGGCTATGCCGGCGAGACCGTCAACAAGCTGCGCGTCTGGGCCGCTGAGCCGGTCGAGGAGCACTTCGATCTGGAGGCCTTCAACCGCGGCGACTATGCCCTGGCCGATGCCGAGCGCGCCGAGGCCGAGGCCATCAGCGCCATCCTCTACCCCAACGACGCCGGCGAGCACGGCCGCCTGCTGCGCCTGAAGCAGGAGTACCTGTTTGTTTCGGCCGGCATCTACAGCCTGCTCGATACCTTTGAGAAGGAGCACGGCGAAAACTGGGAGCTGCTGCCGCAGTTTGTGGCCATCCACACCAACGACACGCACCCCGCCATGTGCGGCCCCGAGCTCATGCGCATCCTCATCGACGAGAAGAAGCTCGAGTGGGACGACGCCTGGAACATTGTGACGCAGGTCGTGAGCTACACCAACCACACCATCCTGCCCGAGGCTCTGGAGAAGTGGCCCATCGGCACGTTCTCCAAGCTCCTCCCCCGCGTGTACCAGATCATCGACGAGATCAGCCGTCGTTGGCACGAGTCGTTCGACACCACGAAGGAGGGCTGGCAGGAGCGTCTGCGCCAGACCGCCATTCTGTGGGACGGCGAGATTCGCATGGCCAACCTGTCCGTGATCTGCAGCCATAGCGTCAACGGCGTGGCCAAGATCCACTCCGACATCATCAAGAACATCGTGCTCAAGGACTTCTATGCCCTGACGCCCGAGAAGTTCAACAACAAGACCAACGGAATCTCGCACCGTCGCTTCTTTGCCGAGGCCAACCCCACCTACGCCAAGCTCGTGACCGAGGCCATTGGCGACGGCTGGCTCAAGGACGCCTTTGAGCTGGAGAAACTCAAGGAGTTCCAGAACGACGCTGAGTTCCTCCAGGCCGTGGGTGCCTCCAAGCGCGCCAACAAGGAGCGCCTGGCCGCCTACGTTAAGGCCGAGACCGGTCTGGTCATCGACCCCAACACCGTCTTCGATGTTCAGGTGAAGCGCTTCCACGCCTACAAGCGCCAGCTCATGAACATCATGAAGGTGATGGACATCTACAACCGCCGCATCGCCGATCCCAACTTCCACGTGACGCCGACGACCTTCATCTTTAGCGGCAAGGCTGCCTCGAGCTACACCTTCGCCAAGGAGACCATCCGCCTCATTAACTCCGTTGCCGACGTCATCAACAATGACCCGCGCGTCAACGAGGTCATGAAGGTCTGCTTTATCCCCAACTTCCGCGTGAGCAACGCCCAGCTCATCTACCCCGCCGCCGAGATCTCGGAGCAGATCTCCACGGCCGGCAAGGAGGCCTCGGGCACGTCCAACATGAAGCTCATGATGAACGGCGCCATTACGCTGGGCACCCTCGACGGCGCGAACATCGAGATCGCCGACCTTGCCGGCCGCGAGAACGAGGCCATCTTTGGCCTGACCGCTCCCGAGGTCGAGCAGCTCTGGGCATCCAACAGCTACTTTGCGTGGGATACCCTCAACGGCGACCGCGAGCGTCTGGGCCGCGTGATGGACGAGCTCAAGGACAACACCTTTGCGGGTCTTTCGGGCAACTTTGAGAGCATCTACAACGAGCTCATGAACAACAACGACCCCGACCTGGTCATGGCAGACTTCCGCAGCTACGTCGACGCCTGGGAGAAGCTCACCGGCAGCTACGGCGACCAGGAGACCTGGAACCGCAAGGCGCTGCTCAACACCGCCTCCTCCGGCTGGTTCTCGAGCGACCGTACCATTCGCGAGTATCGCGACGAGATCTGGCACGCGTAAAGGCGCGCGAGCTCCCTTTGCCGCACGGCATTACTCGACGGGCGTGACAGAGCGCCGCGCCCGTCGCAAATGAGTTTAGGAACATCGATGACAGAAGGAGAAATCGATGAGTAAGAAAGAATGCATCGCGATGCTCCTCGCAGGAGGACAGGGCAGCCGATTGGGGGCACTCACCCAAAAGATCGCCAAGCCGGCGGTTAGCTTTGGTGGCAAGTTCCGCATTATCGACTTTTCGCTGTCCAACTGCTCCAACTCGGGCATCGACACGGTGGGCGTTCTGACGCAGTACCGTCCCTACCTGCTGCATGCCTACGTGGGCTCCGGCGAGGCGTGGGATCTGGACAGCCGCGACGGCGGCGTGTCGATCCTGCCGCCGTACGAGACGCAGACCGGCGGCGCCTGGTATGCGGGCACGGCCGACGCCATTACGCAGAACCTCGACTACATCAAGGCCAACGACCCCAAGTACGTCCTGATTCTTTCGGGCGATCACCTGTATCGCATGGACTACCGCAAGATGCTCAAGACGCACATTGAGAACAACGCCGACCTCACGGTGAGCGTTATGCCCGTGCCGTGGGAGGAAGCCAGCCGCTTTGGCATCCTGACCACCGACCCCGAAGACGGCCGCATCACCAAGTTCACCGAGAAGCCCGAGAAGCCCGATTCGAACCTCGCGTCCATGGGCATCTACATCTTCTCGGCCGACGTGCTGATCGAGGCGCTCGAGGAGGACGCTCTGGACCAGCGCTCGAGCCACGACTTTGGCAAGGACATCATCCCCAAGCTGCTCGGTGAGAACAAGCGCCTGTACAGCTACGAGTTCCACGGCTTCTGGAAGGACGTCGGCACCATCGCCAGCTTCCATGAGACCTCGATGGACCTGCTGGGTAACAACCCCGAGTTCGATCTGTTCGACAAGAACTTCCCCATCATGTCCAACATCACCACGCGTCCGCCGCACTACATTGGACCGGACGGCCGCCTGGACGACTGCCTGGTCTCCAACGGCTGCAAGATCTACGGCACCGCTCGCCACTCGATCCTTTCGACCGATGTCATCATCGAGGAGCGCGCCGTGGTCGAGGACTCCGTGCTGCTGCCGGGTGCGCACGTTAAGAGCGGCGCGCACATCTGCCGCGCTATTTTGGGCGAGAACTCCACGGTCGAAGAGGGCGTGAAGCTCGGCTCTGTCGATACCACCAAGGATACGGCCGTCGTTGGAAATGACGTCGTTATCGGGAAGGGGGAATGATCCGATGATCAATCGCAAGGCCATCGGTTATATCACCGCTAACTACTCTTCGACCTACGGCAGCGTGCTGCTCAAGGACCGCCCCATCGCATCCGTTCCGTTTTTGGGCCGCTACCGCCTGATCGACTTTCCGCTGTCCAACATGATGAACGCCGGCATCAAGACCGTCGGCGTCGTCATGCCGGGCAACTACCGCTCGCTGATCGACCACGTGGGCTCGGGCAAGGACTGGGGCCTGGACCGCAAGAAAGGCGGCCTGTTCATGGTGCCCGGCAACGCGTATGGCACCACCAAGGGCGGCATGCGCTTCCTGCTGCGCGACATCATCTCCAACAAGACGCTGTTCCAGCGCTCGGACATGCCCTATGTTGTGATGATGGGCACCAACATCATCTTTAACATGGACCTCAACACCATCATCGAGGCGCACGAGAACTCCGGTGCCCAGATGACCGTGGTGTACTGCAAGGCCACGCGCAACGTCGATGACGAGACCAAGCTCGAGATTAACGAGAACGGCCGCCTGACGGGCGTGAGCGCCGGCGTCGTGTACGGCGACAACGCCTCTATGGACTGCTGCATCGTCAACCGCGATACGCTGCTCGAGATTATCGACCACTACCAGGCCGCCGACTATCTGGACCTGCTCGAGGCACTCCAGGGCGACTTTGGCAACATCGACGTGTGCAGCTACGAGTACAAGGGCGAGGTCGTGGGCGTGTTTAGCGAGAAGTCGCTGTATCGCCGCAGCATGGACCTGCTCGACCAGACCGTGGCCGACCAGCTCTTTGACCCCGAGCGCCCGATCCTGACCAAGGCTCACGACGTGCCGCCTTCGCGCTATGCGACCGGCAGCCACGCCTGCAACTCGATCATCTCGGCCGGCTGCATCATCAAGGGCACCGTGCGCAACTCGATCCTGTCGCGCGGCGTCGTGGTCGAGGAAGGCGCTTCGGTGACCAACTCGATCATCAACCAGAGCTGCATCATCAAGAGCGGCGCCCGCGTTGAGAACGCCATTCTGGACAAAAACAACGTGGTTCCCACCAACACCGAGCTTCGCGGCACGCCCGAGAACATCCTGGTGCTGGGCAAGGCTCCGTTAACTTCCGACACCACCATCGTACGTTAACGTTGGCACCGCAACATCGCTCGTAACAAGTAGAATAGCCGCCCGGTTAGCGCCAGGCGGCTATTCTCGAATTGCAACATGGGAGACAATATGGCAGATTCCAGCAAAAAGATGCAGATCGTGTTTGCCTCGGCCGAGTGCGCACCGTTTGTAAAGACCGGTGGCCTGGGCGACGTGGCGGGCTCGCTGCCCGCGGCGCTTGTACGCGCCGGCGCCGAGGTCATCGTCATGGTGCCCAAGTACGCCACCATCAAGGACGAGTACAAGGCGCAGATGGAGCACTTCTCCGACTTTTACGTGAGCCTGGGCTGGCGCAACGAGTACTGCGGTCTCGAGAAGCTCGAGCACGACGGCGTCACCTATATGTTCATCGACAACGAGCGCTACTTTGCGCGCGACTATCCGTACGGCTTCTTTGATGACGGCGAGCGCTTTGCGTTCTTCTCCAAGGCCATCACCGAGAGTCTGCAGCACCTGCCGGCCGGTTTTGAGTGCGACATCCTGCACTGCAACGACTGGCAGACGGCACTGGCGCCCGTGTTCTTGCGCGAGTTCTACCAGGGCCTGCCGCTGTACGACCGCGTCAAGACCGTGTTCTCTATCCACAACGTGGCGTTCCAGGGCCAGTTTAGCGACACCGTGATGGAGGACATCCTTGGTGTGGCGCATATTCCGGCGGCCGCCTCGCAGCTGCGTTGCGACGCCTGCAGCATCAACTACATGCTGGGCGCCCTGCGCTATGCCGACGCCATCACTACGGTGAGCCCCACCTATGCCAACGAGATCCAGACGCCCGAATTTGGCGAGGGCCTGGACGGCGTTTTGCGCGAGCGTTCCTACGCGCTGCAGGGTATCCTGAACGGCATTGATGTGGCAGGCTTTGACCCGGCGACCGACAAGCGCATTGCCGCCAACTACACCGTGGAGGACCGTTCCGGCAAGGCCGTGTGCAAGGCCAAGCTGCAGGAAGAGCTGGGGCTCGAGGTTCGCGACGACCGCCCGCTCATGGTGATGGTCACGCGCCTGACGCGCCAGAAGGGCATGGACCTGGTCATGTACGCGCTCGACCGCATTTTGGCCGGCGGCGTGCAGGTGGCGGTGCTTGGCACTGGCGACCGCGACTACGAGGACGGACTGCGATACTTCCAGGACAAGTACCCCGGCACCATGGCCGCACGCATCGAGTTCGATCCTGCGCTGTCGCAGCGTATGTATGCCGCAGCCGACATGTTCCTGATGCCTTCGAAGTTTGAGCCCTGCGGCCTGTCGCAGATCATCGCCATGCGCTACGGTACCCTGCCCATCGTGCGCGAGACCGGTGGTCTGAAGGACACTGTGATTCCGTATAACGAGTTTACCGGCGAGGGCACGGGCTTCTCGTTTAGCAACTTTAACGGCGACGAGATGGGCGACGCCGTGTTCCGCGCGGCACGCCTGTTCTGGGACAACCGCGATGCCTGGAACCAGCTGGTAACGCAGGCCATGAGCCAGGACTTTAGCTGGACGCGCTCGGCTGACAAGTATCTGGACCTGTACTTCTTTATGCATCCGGATATTGAGAGGCCGGCGGCTGTTGTCAACGAGCCTGAGGCTGTTGCTGAGCCGGTGGCCGCTGAGGAGCCCAAGGCCGAGGAGAAGCCGGTTGAGGCTGAGCCAGCAAAGGCCGAGCCTGAGGTGAAGGCTGAGGTTGCTCACAAGGCAGAGGTCGAGGTCAAGCCTGCTGTAAAGCCCGTAGCTAAGAAGACCGCGACCCGCAAGACGACCACTAAGAAGGCTACGACGACCAAAGCTGCCGCGACTAAAACAACGGCTGCCAAGACAACGACCACGCGCAAGCGCAC
The DNA here is from genome assembly GCA_023708985.1 of Collinsella sp. GTDB lineage: Bacteria > Actinomycetota > Coriobacteriia > Coriobacteriales > Coriobacteriaceae > Collinsella. Next base: position 46,884 of record BREX01000002.1, on the reverse strand, counting down.
GACCGCCGCTGCCAAGAAGGCCGCCGAGGCCGAGGCTGCTCCCGAGGTAAAGGCCGAGGTCGCTGAGGCCAAACCGGCCGCCAAGGCTCCGGCAAAGACCGCTGCCAAGAAGACGACCACGACTGCCAAGAAGGCAACAGCTGCCAAGAAGACCACGGCAACGAAGTCGACGGCCGCCCAGGCTACTGCGACCAAGGTCGCTCCGAAGGCTGCCGCAAAGCCCGCCGTCAAGGTCGAGGAGACGCCTGCCGAGCCCAAGGCCGAAGCAGCCGTCGAGGCCAAGCCGACCGCCAAGACCACCACGCGCAAGCGCACGACGACGGCCAAGAAGACCACGGCAAAGGCTGCCGCTCCTAAGGCAGAGGCTATGCCCGCCGCCGTCAAAGAGGAGGCCAAGCCCGAGCCGGCATCGAAGGCCGCCGAGGTCAAGGCTAAGACCAAGGCTGCCCCGAAGGCGGAGGCTAAGCCCGAGCCTGCCAAGGAGACCCCGGTCTCCCCTGCCGCTCCGACCGAGAAAAAGGCTCCGACCAAGAAGACTTCCGTCCGCAAGGCAACGGCCACCCGCAAGCGCCGCTAATCCAGACGATCCAAAACCTCATCAAACCCTAAGCAAGGGGCGCTCCAACCGGGCGCCCCTTCTCTGTTAATAGTTGGTAAAACGATTTTCTAGGACAACCGTTCGCCGATGGTAAACGGATGTTGTTTATACAGCCTATGTACAACAGATATACTTACATCCTGTGCGTAAAGCCATGGCCCGCAGGCCGTGATTCTATTGAACTGGATCGTATTATGAGATTGATACACAACAGCCGTCTGCCGCAGTTTCGCACTCCGTTTGGCGCTGTGACCATAGGAACTTCCGTTTCGCTGTCGGTAATTTTGGAGGATGCCGACCCCAACCAGGCAACGCTTACGCTGCGAACCTGGGTCGATGAGATCGGGGAAACTCTGTATCCCATGACGCACGAGGGCGACGGCATCTTTACCGCCGAGCTGGAGTGCACCGAGCCCTGTCTTATCTGGTACAGCTTTATCTGCAATATCGAGGGCCAGCCCGAGGTTCGTCTGGGCGCACCGCAGGGCCGCACCGGCGGCGAGGGCGTAACCTACGACTACGCCGAGGTTCCGTCGTTCCAGGTCACCGTCTACAAGCACCGCGAAGTTCGTCCCGAGTGGTACGAGCGTGGCATGGTTTACCAGATCTTCCCCGACCGCTATGCCCGCGACGAAAACTGGCGCGAGCGCACGCTGGCCGAAGTCGAAAAACCGCGCAACGGAATCCAGCGCCGCATGGTCGAGGACTGGAACGAGCCGCCCGTATACGAGCGCGCCGATGACGGCTCCATCAAGACCTGGGACTTCTACGGCGGGTCGCTCAAGGGCATCCAGGAAAACCTGCCTCGCATCGCCGAGCTGGGCTTTACAGCCATCTACCTCAACCCCATTTTTGAAGCCGCGAGCAACCACCGCTACGACACGGCCGACTACACCAAGATCGACCCGATCCTGGGCACCGAGCAGGACTTTACCGAGCTGTGCCAGGCGGCCGAGAAGCTGGGCATCTCCATCATTCTGGACGGCGTCTTTAACCATACGGGTGACGACTCGATCTATTTCAACCGCTACGGCAACTACCCCGGCGTGGGCGCGTGGCAGAGCGAGGATTCGCCATGGCGCGATGCGTTTTATTTCCACGAGGATGGCTCATACGACTGCTGGTGGGGCGTGGGCAACATGCCCGCCATCAATGAGAGCTCTGAGCTGGTACGCGAGCGGCTCCTGGGCAAGGACGGCGTGATCCGTAAATGGCTACGTGCCGGCGCTCATGGCTGGCGCCTAGACGTGGCCGACGAGCTTTCCGATGACTTCCTGGCCGAGATCAAAAAGGCCGTGCTCGCCGAGAAGCCTGATGCACTGTTGCTCGGCGAAGTCTGGGAAGACGCCTCCAACAAGATCAGCTACGGCCATCTGCGCCGCTATCTGCAAGGCTCCGAGCTGGACTCTGCTATGGATTACCCCTTCCGCGACATGGTCATCGGCTTTTTGATGGGCTACAAGAACGCCTACCAGGCAGCCGAGGATATCGAAACCCTGCGCGAGAACTATCCCCGTGAGGCCCTGTCCTGCGCACTTAATCTGCTTTCGAGCCACGACCGTCCGCGCATTATCTCGGTGCTCGGCGGCGGCCCCGACGAGTCGCAGCTGCCCGAGTGCGAGCGCAGCAAATGGCGTCTGGACGAGAACTCGATGGGCCTGGCCAAGAGCCGTTTTTGGCTCGCAACGCTCATGCAGATGACGTTCCCGGGCGTGCCTTCGATTTACTATGGCGATGAGTACGGCCTGGAGGGGCTAACCGATCCGGGCAACCGCCGCACCCTGCCGACCAAGGACCAACTGCACGACTTCGACACGCTGGCTATTGTCAAAAACGCCTCCGCCGTACGCCGCGCACTACCGTTTATGATCGACGGCGAGATCAAGGCTTTCGCGCTCAACGACGAGGTGCTGGCATACAACCGCACGGGCAAGGATGGCGAGTCCGCGACGGTTATCATTAATCGTAGTCTGCGCAATTCGCACCGCGTGACGATTCCGGCGCTCGACGAGTGCGCGAGTGATGTGATCAGCGGTCACGAGTGCGAGATCCACAACGGCACGGTCACGCTCGATTTGTATCCGCTGGGCTCGTCGATCATCTATCACCATGCCGAGCAGCGCTTGCAGGAGCCGCTCGATCACGGCGCGGGCGTTGTGTGCCATATCACCTCGGTACCGACCGATGACGGCAAGCCCGGCACGATCGGCGCACCCACGCGTCGCTTTATCGACCATCTGTCCGCTATGGGCATGCGCTACTGGCAGGTCCTGCCTGTCAACCCAACGGACTTCTTCCGCTCCCCTTACGCCGGGCCTTCGGCCTTTGCGGGCAATATTGACCTGCTGCCCGAGAGCCAAGAGGAGCTGGCGGCCGACTTTGAGACTTGGAAGGCCCGTGGCGGCGAAGATGCCGATCCGCTCTACACCGCGTTTAAACATCGCAACGCCGATTGGCTCGAGAAATACTGCGTCTACATGGCCGTTAAAAAGTACTTTGAGGGCGAGTCGCGCCACGATTGGCCGACGGATGTCGCGCGCTACAACGAGCACCTGATTGACGACAAGCGTTTCCACGACGAGGCAGAGCTGCAGGCGTACATGCAGTACCGCTTTGACCTAGCCTGGTGCGAGCTCATGAACTACGCGCACAAGAAGGGCATCGAGGTCATCGGCGATATCCCGATGTATGTCTCGGACGATTCGGCCGACGCGTGGAGCGAGCCCGAGAACTTCTGGCTGTCCGATACCGGCAAGGCAATCGAGATCTCCGGTGCGCCACCCGACAACTTTGCACCCGAGGGTCAGGTGTGGGGCAACCCGACGTTCCGCTGGGACCACATGAAGCAGAACGGCTATAGCTGGTGGATGGATCGCCTGCGTCGCGCGTTCTCGCTCTACGACCGCGTGCGTCTGGATCACTTCCTGGGATTCCACAGCTACTTTAGCATTCCCGCCGGCAAGGCCTGCGCCGACGGCCGCTGGCTGGCGGGTCCGGGCAAGGACCTGTTCCAGACCGCCTATGACGAGCTGGGGCCGCTCAACTTTATCGCCGAGGACCTGGGCTACCTGACGCCCGGCGTTCGCGCCATGGCTTCGACTTGCGGCTTCCCCGGTATGGACGTACTGGAGTTTAGCGATTACGACGTTCGTTGCGGCGTGCACCCTACGCCCGGCAAGATCCTGTACACATCGACGCATGACACGTCGACGCTCGCGGGTTGGTGCACGCGCTCCTTTGCGGGCGGCGACGAGCCGAGCGGTGTTGAGGTGGCAGCCAAGCTGATGAGCGACGCGCTGACAAGCGACGCTCCCCTGGTGATGATGCCGCTGCAGGACGTGCTGGGGCTTGGCGACGACACGCGCATGAACGTACCGGGCGTGGCCACGGGCAACTGGACCTGGCAGGCTGACGAGGCCGACGTTGCGGCCGCTGAGAGCAAAACCGCACAGCTCCTGCGCAACACGCATAGATTCTGGGGCGAAGCGTGATAAAACGCCCGATATAGGGTACAGTTACAGACGTTTGAATTTTTGCGGGCAGAGCGATCTGCCCGCTTTGTGCTGAAAAGGAAGTATTATGGCGCGCTACGATTACAAGTGCTCGAGCTGCGGCAACGTGTTTGAGGTTGAGCATCCCATGTCCGAGACTCCCGAGGTCGTGTGCCCGAGCTGCGGTGCCCCGGCGGCCAAGACGTTCTCGACCAGCGGTATTAAATTTGAGGGCAGCGGCTTCTACAACACCGACCAGCGAAGCGGCGGCTCCAGCACCAGCGCCACCAACGGCTGCTGCGCCAACTGCCCGCATAACCACTAGAAACCAATCAGCCCCGCGACCGACACCAATCGCCGGGCTGTTTCTTAGCGCTATAGGTAGCTAATTAATTTTTAATAATTAGCATAATTTAAAATCCGCCCATACCGGCAGAATAGGGATCGTCACAGGTACCATCGCTATACCAATGAGTCGATCCAACATAGTTACCATTTTCGTCATAAACGTCCATGGTTTTAATGACTATTTTGCTGCCGCCGTTAGAGGAGCCGCCAGAATAACCACTATTAGAGGAGCCATCAGAATAGCCGCTACCGCCAGAATAATTACTACCAGAATTACTGGAATAATTGTTTTGCTGAGAAGCCTGCTGCTGAGCCTTAGTTGCTTCTTCTTGAGCCTTAGCCTCATCTTCAGCCTTGGCCTTATTTACATCATCAATACGAGTTTGATAACGACTGATCTGTTCATTGATTTGATCAATGAACTTTTTAGAATCTTTTTTGGCATCTTCAAAAATAAGCTTCTGGTTGTCTTTATTAGAAATATCATTAAGAAGGCCATTGAGGCTATTAATATGCTGTTGGAGAGAGTCAGTATCTTCAGTAGAATTTACATCAAAGTCAACATGGTCAGCTAGAGAAGTATTCCACTCATTATTTTGAGCATTACGGCAGTCTTTGATTATGGAATCGTATTCATTAAGCAACTTCGTCCAATCAGGGGAAGTGCCATCAGCATACTTATAACTGTCATCAGAGATTTCTTTATTCAATATCTCTTTATTATTTTGAGCATTTTTAATGGCATCAAGACGTTGCTCAAAAGTTAGCAGCCTAGGATCAGCTTTAAAGGCAGCAACACTATCGCTAGCCTTTGAATACAAAACTTCAACCTGCTGATTATGTTCACTACATGCTTGTTTGTAATTGTAACCAGCATAACCACCGACACAACAAGCAATAAGCAGAGCAACAATACCGGCACCAATAATTACTCGCTTTTTATTCGAAGAATTCTCAACCTCTTCATTTTCCTGAGTTTTATCTTCAGGATTGTCAATCTTGTCATTGTTAAGATCGATCATTTTAACCCCTCAATATTAAATCCGCGAGCGGTTTATGCATCGGAAACTTACCGAGCCCAACCGCTTACTTTCACACCCGATTTATTAATCCCCATCCCAGAGAAATCATCTCAAATTAGCCACCCGGGCATCTCTATGAGTTGCGCACCAGTCTGGCGCAGAAGTGGCCGTCGTAGGAGTCAGCGTTTACCGGCACGCTTTGGAAGAGGCCACGGTCGTTTTGACGGACGGCTACCAGCTTCTTGGCCTGCTCGAAATCGGGCAGTTGCAGGATCTGCGCCTCGGAGAGCGGCTCCAGGCTAAAACCGGTACCCTCGGGAGAGTTTAGGAAAGCATCCACGACCTGCGTGTTCTCTTCGTCAAAGACCGAGCACGTCGCATAGATGAGCTCGCCGCCAGTAGCCACGCGCGCGGCAGCCTCTTTGAGCATCGTCAGCTGCAGTTTGGGCAGCTCAACCGTCACATCTTTTTCGGTCAGACGCCACGGAATCTCGGGATGACGGCGCATAGTGCCGGTGCCAGAGCACGGCGCGTCGATAAAGACCGTGTCGAACTTAACCGGCTCGCCAAGCATGGCATCAAATGATGTGAGCACCTCATCAAGCTCGCAAGCATCACCCGAAACCGTACGAACGCCCTGAATGCCGGCCTTATGCAGGCGAGCGAGATTCAGATCGCACTTGCGATCATGCAGATCGAGCGCCGTATGCTGACGCTCATAGCCCGCACGCTTGGCCTGGCACATCATCACATAGGTCTTGGTGCCACGACCAGCACCAATCTCAAGGCAGCTACCAGGGCGCGTGGCAGCTGTGGCGATAAGTTGCGCGTTGAGATCAGATGCCACCGCGGCAGCACGCTCAAACACACCCGAAGCAACGGTAACCTGGGCATCAACCGGGGCATGGCAGCCCGGGAACACGGGTGCCACAAGCTGCGAAATATACGGATCGAGCTTAGTCGCAAAGGCGTTCTCATGCAGGGCCAGCGGCGCGGGGGCCAGATTGCCGGCAAAGTTAAGCGCACCCTCGGGCGTGTCAAACGACGCCATAATGCGAGCGCACAGCCAGCGAGGAAGACCCATAAGGCGCGACAGACGAACCAAGCGTCGCTCGGACTCATCCATGTCGGATGCCGTGGCAAAGTCCTCAACATTGTCCGCAACCTTATGCAGTACAGCATTGGCCAAGCCGGCGGCGGACTTAGCACCGCAACGAACCAGTTCAACACCCTGACTTACGGCAACACGGCCCGGCGTATGCAGGTAGAGCATCTCGAAGGCCGAGATACGAAGCGCCATGCGAACGCGCGGCGCAACCTTTTTGGGCTTATCGAGAAACTGATCGAGCAGCTCGTCCAAAACACCCTGCGTGGCGGCAACACCGAGCGCCAAGCGAGCGGCAAACGCAGAATCGCGCTGGTCAATGGCCTTGGCGGAAGCACGGGAAGACAACACGTCGCGCGCATACATGCCACGGCGATCGGCCTCCATCAGCACATCGAGCGCAAGCTTGCGCGCGGGAGACAGCTTGCTCATGACAAAACACCCCACGAAAGATCGGCACCCTGCAGACCAGCAGCCCAAGCAGAAGCGACCATAGCACGCTTGCCATCAGGCTTAACCTCGAGCAACTCAACCGAGCCATCGGAAAGGCCAAGGTAAACACGCTTAGCCTGAACGAGAACCTGACCCTCGCCAAGCGACACATCAGCCGCCGCAGCATCGAGCACACGCACGGTCTTGCCGGCAATCACGCAACGAGCAGGCGCGGTATCGGATGAGGCCAGCACATGACGCACGCAATCAAGCGCCGACATTTGCGGATCCAAGCGCATCTCCTGCTTAGAAATCTTGGCAGCATGGGTAACGAGCGCCTCATCCTGTTCAATCCACACGGCGGTGCCATCGGCAAGAGAAGGAAGCGTATCGGCAAGCAGTTTGCCGCCGAGCTCAGCGAGCTCCATGGTCAGCGCCTCGGCATGCTTACCGGCAACCGAGGTTGAGGCCTGCGCACAATAGGCGCCGGTATCCACGCCATGTCCAATGCGCATAATAGAAACGCCAGCAATCTCATCACCAGCAAGAATGGCACGCTGAATAGGAGCAGCCCCACGCCAACGAGGCAGCAGCGAAGCATGAACATTCACAATACCAAGCGGCGCCATATGCAGCACCTCATCGGGCAAAATGCAACCATAGGCAGCCACACAGAAAATATCAGCCTGGGCAGTCTGGAGCGCCTCAACAACCTCAGGCGTCATACGATTAGCCTCAACAACAGGCAGACCAAGCTCGAGTGCCTTAGCCTTAACAGGAGACGGCTCTAGCTTCTTACCACGCCCACGAACAGCATCAGGACGAGTAACAACAAGCGCAATCTCATTCCCAGCCTCAACAAGCGAAGTCAGCGAAGGCACAGCAAAATCAGGCGTACCCATAAACACAATACGCATAAAAGTTAGTCTCCTCTCAATAACGAGCCGAGACGGCTACAAAAAAGCGTTCTTGGTCGCAAGCGCGCCCAGCCGCAAGAATAGTTCAACTGAAACAAATATACCCAAAAACAAAGAAAGAGCCGCATAAAAGCAGCCCTCCCAACAAAGCACCTATCAGCGAAGACGCCCCTCCCTGGCCCGACGGCACCCGGGCGAGACAAGCAGCGTCAACGTAGTCCCCGGGGCGCCCGCCTATATCGTCCCGCGCGCAGTTTCGCAGCGCAGCGAGAATGTTTGAGCACGGGATGATATAGGCGGGCACCCCGGGGACGGACAAAACTACTCCGTCTCGCCCGGTCGAGCGCCGCGGGCCAGGGCGTCCTGGTACTCCTTGACGGCCTTGAGCCTCTGCATGGGCTTCAGTCGCTCGAACATAGTGTTGCCATGCAGGTGATCGATCTCGTGCTGTAGGCACACGCAGAACAGGTCGCCCGTAGCCTCGTAGCGAATCAGGTTTGCGTCCAAGTCGTACGCCTCGACGACGACATGGTCGGGACGCTCGATCTCGCAGCTAATGCCAGGGATGGACAGGCAGCCCTCGCTAAACGGCACCATATGGTCGCTCTGCTCCACAATCACGGGGTTGATGAGCACGTACGGGTCGTAGTCGTTCTTGTCGCTGTAGTCGCAGTCGATGGTGACGAGCTGAATAAGCTCGCCGATCTGCGGGGCAGCCAGGCCGCAGCCGCCGTTCTCGAACATCATCTTCTTCATCTTCTCGGCAAGCGCCTCGATCGCCGGGGTGATCTCCTCGATGACGGCGCACTCCTGGCGCAGACGAGGGTCGGGCGACAGTACGATTCCGTTGGCTTCCATGGCCATCCTTTCGGGTTGTTACATCAAATCATAGGCATCGACGTCAACGCTCACGCTCACGCCGCGCACAGAGCCCACCTCTTTGAGGCAGGCGTCGATATCATCAGAGACATGGTACCCCACGGGCGACTTCACAAGCAGATGGAAGCGGTAACGGTCCTTGGCTCTCTCGATTACACACGAAGCCGGGCCCAGAACCTGCGGCACGGAACTCCCCGCCCGCAAAAAGTCGGACGCGGCGGCATGCCAGCGGCGCTTAAGAAGCTTTGCGATACGCCCGACGTAGTCCTGCGCGTCGTCTCGGTTCGCCGACCACACCAAGATGTTGACCAGGCGAACAAACGGCGGGTACAGCGCGTCGCGGCGCTGGTCCAGGTCATAGTCGGTAAAGATCGAACGGTCGTGCTCAGCGACGGCGCGAATGACCGGATCCTCGGGCAGGTAGGTCTGGATGATGACCTCGCCGGGACGATCGCCGCGACCGGCACGGCCCGCGACCTGCTCCAGCAGATCGTAGGCGCGCTCCCCTGCTCTAAAATCGGGCATCTTGAGGGCAAAGTCGGCATTGACCACGCCCACGAGCGTGACTTCGGGAAAGTCGAGGCCCTTGGCGATCATCTGGGTACCCAACAGCACCGCGCAATCGGCGGCATCGAACTGCTCGAGCAGCTTTTTGTGCGCATCCTTGCCGCGCGTGGAATCGGCATCCATGCGAATAATGGCGACGTCCTCGGGCAGCATCTGGTGCAATGCGTCCTCGATCTGCTGCGTGCCCAGCCCCATTTTTGCAAGATAGCGACTGCCACATTTGGGGCAACGGCTCGTGGGCGCGGGATACGGCTGCACGCGCCAAGACGAACCGCATGTGTGACACTGCAGCGTGTGTGTGCGCTCGTGATACGTAAGCGCTGTGGAGCAGTGGTTGCAGGTGGGGACGCAGCCGCACTCGCGGCACATCAGGAATGGCGCAAAGCCACGGCGGTTATGCAGCAACACGGCCTTCTCGCGGCGCTCGACCACACGCTCCAATCCCTCCATCAAGGGTTTTGAGAACATGGAGCGGCTGCCGTGTGCGAACTCGCGACGCAGGTCGGCAATGCGGACCGTAGGCAGCACGGCGTGTCCGGGGCGCTCGGGCATCTCGACACGCGTCCAGGTGGCACCGTTATACATGCCGCGGCGGCAGCGGTCGAGGGCCTCGGCAGAAGGCGTGGCAGAGCCCAACACGAGCGGGCAGCGATAGCGCCGCGCCATCTCGGCCGCCACCTCGCGCGCGTGGTAGCGCGGACTGGAGCCCTGCTTGTAACTTGTCTCGTGTTCCTCGTCGATGATGATGAGGCCCAAGTCGCTGAGCGGGCAAAAGAGAGCCGAGCGGGCGCCGACCACCACGCGGGCCGCACCGCTGGCGACCATATCCCACTGGTCCAGACGCTCGCCAGCCGAAAGACGCGAGTGGAAAACCGCGACCGTCTCGCCAAAGCGCGAGCGAAAGCGGCCGACGGTCTGGGCCGTCAGTGAGATCTCGGGCACCAGCACGCAGGCAGAGCGACCGGCTGCGAGCACGCGCTCGATGGCGGAGAGGTAGACCTCGGTTTTGCCTGAGCCGGTGACGCCGTCTACCAGCACCACGTCGCCATGAGCGTCCAGACGGGCACGCTCGATCTGAGCAAGTGCTTGCTGCTGGCCACTGGTAAGGGAGACCGGCGCTTTGCCGCTTGCCGAGGAGAGCGTGGTCTGTTCATTGCAGCCACGCCACGCACGGCGCTCCTCCACCACCACGACGCCGCGTTTTTCGAGCGCCTTGATGGTAGCCGACATGCTGTTATAGAGCAGGTTGAGGTCACGCGTCGTGACCGGGCCGCACCGCAGTGTCTCGATGAGCTGGCGCTGGCGGACCGCGGTCTTGGGCGGCGTATAGTCAAAGCCCTCGGGCGTGAGCATGACCCAGCGGTTTTGGATAGGCTTGACGGCGGGACGTTCAACCGTCCACACGCCGTCGTCGCCCTTGACCACGCGCGGGCTTCCACCCGGGGGCAAAAACAGGCGCAGGCACTCGGAAAGCGTTGCGACGTACTCGCGGCTCATCCAGCGTGCGATACGGGCGCCCTCTGCGGTAAAGAGCGGCTTGCTGAGGATAGCCTCGATAGGCTTGATACGCGCGGGATCGAGAGCGTCGTAACCTTGCAGGTCGGCCAGCTCGGGCGCGATGTCGACGATGTAGCCCGCGGCCGCACGGTTGCCAAAATGAACTAGGACGGTGGAGCCGATCTGACCATCGTTGGCGAGTGACTGCGGAATGCCGTAAGCAAACGGCTCGGACAGTGCACGCGTCGGGATGTCGAGGACTACGCTCGCATAGGCGGCGACGGGTTCGGGTGCGGGCTCGGGCTGCGCCGGGGCGGCGGCAGGAGCCGCGGACTTCGGAGCTTCCTCCGGTTCTGGCGAACCAAACAGCGAAAGTTGCTCGGCCATGGCCCCAGCACCTCCTATCCCATACGTCTACAGAAACAAGAGCCCCGCTCGGGTGAACGGGGCTCGGATACAAACGTTTGCGCAGCGACTACAGCGCCATCGTGCGGGCGCGGTCGATACGCGCCAGACAGTCGTCACGGCCGACGAGCGCCATGGTCTCGCCCAGCGGAGGGCTCACCATGTTGCCGCAAACGGCGACGCGCACGGCCTGGAACACCACGCGCTTCTTAAGGTCCATCTGCTCGGGCAGCGGCTCAAGCGCGGCGTCGATGGCCTCGGCAGTCCACTCGTCCACGCCCTCGAGCGCGGCCTTGGCGGCGTCCAGGATGGCACCCATGCCTTCCTTGGCCAGGCCCTTGTTGACGGATTTCTCGTCATACTCGAGCGTCTCGGCCGTAGCAAAGATGGGAGCGGCGACGGTCACGGCGTCGGCCGGCATCTTGGTGCGCGGCTTGACGATGGCGGCAAGCGCATCGATCCAATCCTCGCCGTACTCGACGTTGCCCTCGATGAGACCCGCCTCGTGCAGCTCGGGGACCATGATCTCGTCGGCAAACTGGGCATCGGACATGCCGTTGATGTACTCGGCATTGACCCAGTCGAGCTTCTTGGGGTCGAAGGTCGCCGGGTTCTTGGAGATGCGGTCGAGCGAGAACTTGCTAGCAAGAACATCGCGCGGGATGATCGTGGTCTCGCCGTCGAGCGACCAGCCGAGCAGCGCCAGGTAGTTGACGAAGGCGTCGGAAAGGTAGCCGGCGTCGCGGTACTCCTCCACCGAAGTTGCGCCGTGGCGCTTGGAGAGCTTCTTGCCGTCGGCGCCCAGGATCATGGAGATGTGGGCGAACGTGGGCACGGGCGCGCCGAGGGCCTCGTAGACTATGACCTGGCGCGGGGTGTTTGACAGGTGGTCGTCGCCGCGGATGACATGGGTGATCTTCATCATGGCGTCGTCGACGACGGTCGCAAAGTTGTACGTGGGCGTGCCATCGGAGCGGAAGATGACAAAGTCGTCGAGCTCCTTGGCGTCGAAGGTCACCTCGCCGTGAACGGCGTCGTGGATGACGACGTCGCCGCGGTCCTCGGGCACCCTGATGCGCAGGACGTAGGACTCGCCGGCCTCGATGCGGCGGCGGGCCTCCTCGGGATCAAGATCGCGGCAACGACGCTGATAGCCCTGGAAGGGGTCCTTGCGCTCCTGCGCGGCCTTGCGGTCGGCGTCGAGCTGCTCCTTGGTGCAGAAGCAGGGATAGGCCTTGCCCTCGTCCCAAAGTTTCTGGGCGGCCTGCTTGTACAGGTCCAGGCGCTCAGTCTGGGCGTAGGGGCCAAAGTCGCCGCCTACCTCGGGACCCTCGTCCCAGTCCAGGCCCAGCCAACGCATGGCGCGCAGGATGATCTGCGTGTTCTCGTCGGTGGAGCGGGTGGGATCGGTGTCGTCGATGCGCAGGATGAACGTGCCGCCGTTAGCACGGGCGAAAGCCCAGTTATAGATAGCGGTGCGGGCGCCGCCGATGTGCAGCTTGCCCGTCGGTGAGGGTGCAAAGCGGACGCGAACGTCTGATGCCATGGAAATCTCCTCGATTGCAGGATGGATGTCTAACCGCACCAGTATAAAGCATCAAAGCAACCTCCGCACAAAGGGCACCGACCCAGTCATTGGGGACAGACTTAAATGATCAGTCTTTGGGCAACCTGTCGACACTTAGGTAAGGCTGGTCATTTAAGTCTGTCCCCAATGAGTAGGTGCGGAAAGGGTGTGAATGTTTGATTTACGCGCTATGATATGCCCTTGCATAGAGAGCCCGGCGGAATGGTAACGGTCGCCGGGACACGTTTTTGAAAGGACAATCATGTCAGAAGAACTTCGTTCCATTCCACCCCAACACGGGTCCTTTGTTTTTACGTCGGAGTCGGTGACCGAAGGTCATCCCGATAAGATCGCTGACCAGATCAGTGACGCCGTCCTCGACGCAATCCTCGCCAAAGAAATAGAGCTCCAGGAGCAGGGCTACATCGCCCCCAACGGCGTGCCTGCCAACGTGGAGAACGTCCGCTGCGCCTGCGAGACCCTCGTGACCACCGGCACCGTCATCGTCGCCGGCGAGATTCGCACCCAGGCCTACGTCGACGTACAGGAAATCGCCCGCGGCGTCATCCGCCGCATTGGCTACAACCGCGCCAAGTTCGGTTTTGACTGCGACACCTGCGGCGTTATGAGCCTCATCCACGAGCAGTCGCCCGATATCGCCCAGGGCGTTGACGAGTCCTTCGAGACCCAGACCGGCGCTACCACCGACCCGATCGACCTGATCGGCGCCGGCGACCAGGGCATGATGTTCGGTTATGCCTCCAACGAGACCAAGACCCTCATGCCCATGCCGCACTACCTGGCAAGCCGCCTGGCCGAGCGCCTGGCTGCCGTGCGCCATGACGGAACCCTGCCCTACCTGCGCCCCGACGGCAAGACCCAGGTCACGGTGCGCTACGAGGAAGGTAAGCCCGTGGAGGTCACGACCATCGTCATCTCCACGCAGCACGCCGCCGAGATTGAGGACATGGGCAAGATCAAGGCCGACCTCATCGAACACGTCATCACCCCGGTCATGGCCGCCGAGAACATGCCGTGGGACAACGCGGACATCTACGTGAACCCCACCGGTCGCTTTGTCGTGGGCGGCCCCATGGGCGACACGGGCCTCACCGGCCGCAAGATCATCGTCGACACCTACGGCGGCTACGGCCGTCACGGCGGCGGCGCCTTTAGCGGCAAGGACTGCACCAAGGTTGACCGCTCCGCCGCGTATGCCGCGCGCTGGGTCGCCAAGAACGTGGTCGCCGCCGGTCTGGCCGACCGCTGCGAAGTCGAGCTTGCCTACGCCATCGGCGTTTCCAAGCCCCTCTCAATCATGGTCGACACCTTCGGTACCGCGCATGTTGCCGAGGACAAGATCGTCGAGGCCGTCGAGAAGACCTTCGACCTGCGCCCGGGCGCAATCATCCGCGACCTAGACCTGCGTCGCCCCATCTACGAAAAGACGGCAGCCTACGGTCACTTCGGCCGCGAAGACGCCGACTTTACCTGGGAGAAGACCGACCGAGTCGAAGAACTCAAAGCAGCCTGCGGACTGTAATTGGGAACCACCAAGGTCACAACACGCACACGCTTTCAAAAGAAGTACCGCCCCCAAGCGGTACTTCTTTTTTATTTATCCGGTAGTGAAGATGTTTCGATATGAGCCAACGCTGCGTCACTAGCTAATGAATTTTGCAGCACGGGCACTCCAACCATGTATCCTTAGTCCCGAGGGGCGGGGCATAAGGTTGATCGCGAGTTCCGCACGAGCCTGAGAGCACTTAATGTGCTCTCCGTGCGAGTCAGGACTGTCCGAGCAGGCGACCTTATGCCCCGCCCCTCGGGACGACGGGATAGAACAGGAGCGCATATGGCAGGCAAGCCACAAACACTAGCTACGACCTCGGCATTCGAGATCTTGGGGCCCGTCATGGTCGGCCCCAGCTCATCGCACACCGCCGGCGCCCTGCGCTGCGCCCAAGTTGCCGCCAGCCTGCTGGAAGGCCGCATCACTAAGGTCACCTTTGGCCTGTGGAACTCCTTTGCCCACACCTACCGCGGCCACGGCACCGATCGTGCGCTCGTCGCGGGCATCCTGGGCCTCGACACCGATGACGAGAACATCAAGCAGGCCTTTGACCTCGCAAGCGAGCAGGGCCTCGAATATCACTTTGACATCAAGGGCGACGACGCCTCCATCCACCCCAACACCGTCGACATTGACATGGTCGACGACACGGGTGCGACGGCACAGGTCCGCGGTGAGAGCCTGGGCGGCGGCAAGATGCGCATCAGCCGCATTAACGGCGTCGGCGTTGACATCTCGGGCATGTACTCAACGCTCTTCGTGGCGCACAAGGACGTCCCCGGCGTGCTCGCCGCGCTCACCAACCTGCTCGCCTACGCACACGTGAACATCGCCTTCTGCCGCACCTACCGCACCGAAGTGGGCGGCCAGGCCTACTCCGTCTTTGAGACCGACGGCGCGCCCGACGACACTGTTGTCCCGATGCTGCGTAAGCTCGACAATGTCGATTACGCGACCTTTATCGAGCTCCCCGGTTCTGCTTCGTCGCTCTCCCCCGGCGTCTCGGCCAAGGAAATCTTCGACGACGGCGAGCAGCTGCTCGATGCGTGCGAGGAACTGGGGCTCAGCATCGGCGCCGTCATGGCCGTTCGCGAGGCGCGCCTGACCGGCGAGGCCCACGCCGTCGCCGCCATGCGCCGCGTGCTCGACGTCATGCGCGAGGAGACCACGGCCCCTATCGTCAATCCGCAGCGCTCGCTCGGCGGGCTTATCGGCGGCGAGGCCAAGCTTGTCGATGCCACCGGCCGCAACGACCTGAGCTCCAATTTAATGGGCGCCGTCCAGACTGACGCCGTGGCCCGCGCCATGGCCGTGCTCGAGCGCTCGGCCACGATGGGCGTAATCGTCGCAGCTCCGACGGCAGGATCCGCGGGCGTCGTCCCCGGCTGTGTGCTGGCACTCGCCGACCACCTGCAGCTCGACGACGAGCAGGTGATGGACGCGCTCTACTGCGCCGCCGCCATCGGCCTCAACCTCACCACGAGCGCCTGCGTTGCCGGCGCCGAGGGCGGCTGTCAGGCCGAGGTCGGAAGTGCGGCCGCCATGGCCGCCGCCGCGCTAGTGCAGATGCTCGGCGGCACACCCGAGCAGGCGCTCGACGCCAGTTCCATCGCGCTGAGTAATCTGCTGGGCCTCGTTTGTGACCCCGTCGGTGGCCTCGTGGAGGTGCCCTGCCAAAACCGCAACGCCATCGGCGTGGCAGCCGCCTTTAGCTCCGCACAACTCGCCCTCGCCGGCATTAAGAGCCTGGTGCCGTTTGACCAGATGGCACACGTCATGCTCTCGGTTGGCCACGCCCTGCCGGCCACGCTGCGCGAGACGGCAAAGGGCGGCATCGCACAGGCTCCGGCCGCACTTTCGGCCTGTGCAAAATGCGGTGTGTGCGGGTAGTGACCAAGAACGACTCGATAGTGGGACAAATGTCCCACCTCTTTTGAATGCCACCGTTTCCGTACCACAAACAACTAGGTAATCGCTATAATGCAAGCCCAGTAAAAACACGATGAGCCCCAAGGCGAAATTCGAAGGATATGCATACGATGTCGCAAAACGATCGAACTCAACTGATTCTCGATCCGCAGCAGCCGAGCAGGCACACCGGTGGCGTTCAGTCGCCGCGTCCTATCGCGCCGAGCCACGGTCAGGAGCGTGGTGCGGCAAACGCTTCCCAACGCCCGAACCAGCAGCGTCAGCCACGTCAGCAGCGCCAGGCAAACGGCAATGCGCCCAAGCAGCCCCACGTGCACGGTCGAGGCGATCGCGACCCCGCGCGCAAACCCGCCGAGAACAATAAGTCGGGCAAAAAGACGACGCTCTTTGTCGTCCTGGGTCTTATCGTCATTGTCTATATCGTAGGCGTCGTAGCGTTTTCCCAGCTAGCCTACCCCAACACCACCATCGCCGGCGTCGACGTCTCGTTCTCCAACGCTTCGTCTGCCGCCACCAAGGTCAACTCGGCATGGAAGCACTATAAGCTCACCGTGACAGGTGATGACTTTAGCTGGACGTATCAGCCCGAGTCCGATGAGCCCATCGTCGACGGCGAAGCTGCCGCAAAAGAGATCATCAGCCACAACGAAGCCTTTGTATGGCCGGTCCGCCTTGTGGAATCCTTAAGCGGAAAGACCAAAACAACCGCTACCTCCAACGAAGTCGATCTTGATCAAGACGTCGACCTGTCCATGCTCTCCGACACTTTTGACCAAAAGAAGTTTGAGCAGGATCTGGGCGCCGCCATCGACGAGTTTAACGAGGGGCGTTCGGGCACGTTCGAGGCCAATAGCTCCTATGACGAGCAGGCCGGCAAGTTTACCGTCGAGAAGGCGCGCTCCAACGAAAAACTCGACCGCGAGCATGTCATTAAGTATGCCGAGCTCGAGCTTGCCTCGCTGTCCGAGACCGTAGACCTTTCCAAGCTCGGCAACGATGCCTATGAACCGCTCAATGGAACGCTGACCGATGATCAGATTCAGACCGCATGCGATGCCGCCAACAACTTCCTGGGCGTAAACGTGACCCTCAAGCTCAACGGCGAGGATGCCGGCAAGGTTGATGGCAGCTCCGTGTTGCAGTGGATCAGCTTTGCCGATCCGGCCAACCCCACACTCGATACGTCGCAGATCAGCAGCTGGGCAGCCGAGCTTGCCAACGGCTTCAATACCGTGGGCTCCACTCGCTGGTGGACGCGCGCCGATGGCAAGCAATGCGCCGTCGAAGGCGGCGACTTTGGTTGGTCCATCGACAGCAGCTCGCTCGCCAAGCAGGTCGAGGACGCCATTAACAACAAACAGACCGGCGAAATCGAGATCAAGTACTCCCAGAAGGCCGACACCTTTACTGCAAAGGGAGAGCCCGACTGGAAGGCATACGTCGATGTCGATCTGTCCGAGCAGCACGCGCGCTACTACGACGAGAGCGGCAATATCGTGTGGGAGGCCAACTTTATCTCCGGCAAGCCGGGAGAGGACGCCACCCCCGAAGGCGTTTGGCAGATCAACAGCAACAATGGCGCCAGCAAGCTCATCGGTGCCAAGGACCCCGAGACCGGCAAGCCCAAATACGAGAGCCCGGTCAGCTATTGGATGCCGTTTGAGGGAAACATGGTCGGTTTCCACGATGCAACGTGGCAAAACGACAAGAGTTTCGACGACCCCAACTCCTACAAGTGGTGCGGTAGCCACGGATGTATTAACCTGCGCCTAGCCGACGCCAAGGCGCTGCACGATTGCATCAAAGTCGGTCTGTGCGTGGTTGTCCACTCGTAGTGCAACGCGCGCATTAATACAACGTGGAACCGATGCAAACAATCTAACAGTTCCGAAAGAAACCGTCCTATGCGCCCACCCCAAACGATGGGCGAATATACTTATCGAGGTTCTATCTATAAAGGAGACGCTATGCCGAATGTCCCCACCATCACCCCAGGCCCAGGCGATACCGAGCACACACCGGAAGGCGCAACCGAAACCCTGCCACTCATCACGAGCGTTCATGCCGCACAGCAAAACGATCAGGAGCAAGCCAACGCAGGGATATCCGACGATGAGGCGTATGCAAAGCTCAAGGCCAAGCGCGCCGAGCGCCGACATAAAAAGCTTGTTCGCCGCGGTATCGCGGCCGGCATCGTGGGTGGCATTATCCTGATAGCCATTATCGTGAGCGTTGTCCTCAATTCGCAACCGCAATCTGCAGGCGGCCCCGTGACCGACATGGCCATGGAAGGCACCTTTACCACAACCGTCGAGGCAAAAGGCCAGCTCAAGCCTATTTCGGCCTCGGTCGTCTCCCCTTCTGTCGACGGTACGGTGGAACAGATCAACGTTCAGGCAGGACAGAGCGTCAACGAGGGCGACGTGCTCATGACCATTAAGAACGACGCGCTCGATAACGCTGTTTCCGAGGCGCAGCGCGCGGTCGCGGCCGCCCAGGAAGACCTGAACAATGCAAAGGCGGCACTCGCGGCCGCACAGGCCGCACCGGCAACGGACGGTGACGGATCGACCGCCCCATCGGACGCAAACGCCAACGCCAATGCCGTCTCGACCGCCCAACGCAACCTCGCCTCGGCCCAGGCAACGCTCGAGCAGGCAACGGCAAAGGCGGCCGAGCGCACCGTAAAGGCCCCCAGCTCGGGCAACATCGTCGAGCTCAACGCCAAAGTCGGTGCCACGGTAACCGGAGGCATGATCATGGGCGAAGGCGACACGAGCGGCGGCAAGCAGTGCATGCAGATCGCCGACCTCTCCAAGATGAAGGTGACGGTCCAGGTGGGCGAAAAAGACATCGCCAAGATTGCCGTAGGCCAGAGCGCCAACGTGACCTATCCCGCGTTTCCCGACATCGTGAGCCAGGGCACCGTCACGGCAATCGCCTCGGTGGCAAACTCCGACTCCTCCTCCGGGAGCGGCGGCAGCGTAACCTTTAACGTCGACATCCTCATCGAAGCACCCGACAGTCGCCTTAAGCCGGGTATGACTGCCGAGGTCTCGGTAGTGACCGAGAAGCTCGACGACGTGGTGATGGTGCCGACCATGGCGCTGATGACCGAAGATGGCGAGCACTATTACGTCAACGTGGCTACCGACGGCGAGGGCAAGGAGACGCGCCGCGTGAAGGTGACTGTCGTGACGCAAAACGACAACGACGCGGTGGTCGGCAAGACGCAGGTCAAGCGCGACGACCAGGGTAACGAGATCAACCCGAACGTGCCGGTTACCAAGCTGCGCGACGGCGACACCCTCGTGATGGATACCGGCGGCAGCATGACGGCAGACGGCGGCGACAACACGTCTGCCGACGATGGCATGTAATGCGTCCCGTCATCGACATCCGCAACGTGCACCGCATCTTTGAGAGCGAGGCCGGTTGCGCTCACATCCTGCACAACGTGAGCCTGGCGGTTGACCCCGGCGAGTTCGTCGCCATCACCGGCCCCTCTGGCTCGGGCAAATCCACGCTCATGAACATCCTTGGCTGCCTGGACAAACCGACGGCGGGCGACTATTACCTGCAAGGGCTCAACGTCGCCGAGCTCGACGATGATGAGCTCACCGAGGTGCGCGCGCTGAGCATCGGCTTTGTCTTTCAGAGTTTTAACTTGCTGCCGCGTCTGACGGTGATCGAAAACGTAATGCTGCCGCTGTCCTACACCAATGTGCCGCGTAGCCAGCGCGAGATGCGCGCCGTGCACGCGCTGCAAGCCGTCACACTGCCGGTCGACCATTGGGACCACCGCATATCGGAACTCTCGGGCGGACAGATGCAGCGCGTCGCCATCGCGCGCGCCCTCGTCAACGACCCGCCCATCATTTTGGCCGACGAGCCAACGGGAAATCTAGACTCGACAACCGGGGCGCTCGTCATGGAAACCTTCCACAAGCTCCAGAAACGCGGCAAGACCATCGTACTCATCACGCATGACCCCGGCATCGCCGCCGAGGCCGATCGAGCCGTAACCATCCGTGACGGGCGAATCCATGACGGCGCATATGTCGCGCATACACCGAATACGTTACGCGGGGCCGTCAACAACCTGCCCGCGATTTCTGCAACCACCAATCAGCCGAAAGGAGCGAAGGCATGAGCACCCGCGATCTTGTCCAAGAAGCCCTGCACTCGCTCGAGGCCAACAAGGGGCGCAGCCTGCTCACCATCCTGGGCATCGTCATCGGTATCGCGTCGGTCATTGCCATGACCTCGCTTATCGGTGGCATCCAAAACAGCCTGGTCAACAGTCTGGGCCTCAATGCGGCACGCATGGTGCAAATCTATTCGTCGCAAGAACTCACCGAATCGGACATCGATAAGCTTCAAAAACTGGTGCCGAAGATAGAGCAGATCGGCATTGTCGACAGCGCGTATACCGAGTACAAGACCGGCGATAAAAGCTATACCGTCATGGCACAGGGTGTCGATAGCAACATGCTCGACGCCGTGGGGGCCAGCAAGCTCGTTGCGGGGCGCACCTACACCGATGTCGAGTCAAAGGCAGGCTCGCGCGTGGCGCTCATCAGCCGCGGCGGCGCCGATCAGCTTTACGGCAACGAACAGGATGCGCTGGGGAAAACCATCAAGGTGTCCAACGGCGAGGTGCAGATTGTAGGCGTGATTGATGGCGGCAGTGACTCCATGGGCTCGCTCACGCTGTATATGCCACGCGAAACCATCGCCGGGCTGTTTGGCGACGAGAATCCTTCATTCCCCAGCGTGACGGCACTTGCCGCCGAGGGCACGGACATGGATGAGCTTTGTAAGACCATCGAGTCCAAGGTGCGCGCGATGAAGGGCATCGAGGAGGAGGATGAGTACGACAGTGTATCGGCGACATCCATGAAAAGCGCCATCGATGCACTCAACTCCTTTATGGGCGCGTTCTCGCTCATCATGGGTGCTGTCGCCAGCATCTCGCTGCTTGTCGGCGGTATCGGCATTATGAATATGATGCTCACCAACGTGACCGAGCGCATCCGCGAGATCGGTATTCGCCGCGCGCTTGGTGCAAGCCGACGTGATATCACCGCCCAGTTTTTGG
This sequence comes from Collinsella sp., assembly GCA_023708985.1. Taxonomy (GTDB): domain Bacteria; phylum Actinomycetota; class Coriobacteriia; order Coriobacteriales; family Coriobacteriaceae; genus Collinsella. Next base: position 25,453 of record BREX01000002.1, on the reverse strand, counting down.
CCGAATCCTCGGCGCTGTGCGTCACCGGTGGCCTGCTGGGTGTCCTGATTGGCTATCTGCTGGCCTGGGGCCTCGTGATGTTTGCCGCAGGATCAGGGGTTCTCAGCGAGCTCGGCGCCAGCGGGCAAATCACACCGAGCTTTTCAATCGCCACGGTGCTGCTGGCCTTCGCCGTCTCCGTCGGCATCGGCGTAGTCTTTGGCTTCTACCCCGCTCGCCGCGCGGCAAAGCTCAACCCGGTGGAGTGCCTACGCTACCAGTAAGCCACCACCAACAAGTTGCGACGAATTAGGGACTGAATATGCTATCTAGCAGCAAAAAACAGACACTATTTCACCGCAACTTATTGAAGGGCTGTTTGCGCCAGTTCTGGGCGTCGTCCTCGAGCTATTGATGGATGACGGGCTTGTACGGGTCGAGCTTGCTCGGGGCGCTCCTCCTCGCGGGCGGGAGGGCGCGCAGGCGCGGCAAGCGCCTAGCGCGCGAACTCCCGTAAGAGCGCGTCTTCCACTTCCCGAAGCGAAAGGGCCCCGCCTCCCTCGGCGGGACGGGTGACCACGATGCAGCGCGCTCCCACGTCGCGCGCGGAGGCGAGCTTCTCGGCCGTGCCGCCTACGGTTCCCGAGTCCTTGGTCACAAGCCACTGGGCGCCCACCTGCCGAAGCATCGCCTCGTTGAGCTCGCGGGTGAAGGGCCCCTGCATGCCGATGACGTGCGACGGCGAAAACCCCGCGTCGATGCACTTCGTTATAGCACTGGGCAGCGGGAGCACGCGCACGAAGAAGCGCTCCGCGAAATCGGCGACGCGCGTGTAGGGAGCAAGCTCCTTGCTCCCCGTCGTGAGAAGAGCGCGACCCGGGTTCTCGGAGAGAAAGCGCGCCGCGCAGGCGATCGACGCGACCGACACGACGCCTTTGGGCAGCGCCTCGACCGGGCGCGCAAGGCGCAGGCATCGTGCACCCACGGCGAGCGAAGCGGCCCGGATGTTACCGCCTGCGAGCGTAGCGAAGGGGTGCGTGGCGTCGACGACGATGCGCGCGCCGGAAAGCTCGCGCTCCATGTCGGCCTCGTCGAGCCTGCCCGCATGCACCTCGATGTCCGGAAGCTCGCCCAAAAGTTCGCCTCCGTACTCTGTTGCCGCGTAGGCACGGGCGGGGATGCCCGCCCCGCTCGCCCATTCGCACAGAAGGCGGCCCTCGGTGGTGCCGGCGAAGATGCGCAGCGCCGGCGCGGATGCGGGAGCCGTCACTTCGGGCCGCCTGTGCGCGTAATCTGGTAGAGTAGCGCGTTCATAATGGCGGCCGCCACGGTCGAGCCGCCCTTGCGACCCCTCGCGACGATGGCCGGCACGCGTCGCGCGAGTAGCTCCTCTTTCGCCTCGACCACGTTCACAAACCCGACCGGCACCCCAACGACGAGAGCGGGCGCGATCTTCCCCGCGTCCATGAGCTCGGCGAGGCGCAGAAGTGCTGTGGGAGCGTTGCCGACGGCCACGATGAGCGGACCCTCGATGCCGCAAGCTTTGTCCATGCTCGCAACGGCGCGAGTCGTGCCCGTGGCGCGCGCAGCCGCGGCGACATCAGGGTCGGCCATGTAGCACACGGCCTTGCAGCCGAGCTTCTCGAGCGCGGGCTTGCTTATGCCTGCGAGCGCCATGTTCGTGTCGGTGAGCACCGTGGCCCCTGCGCGCAGTGCGTCGAGCGCACAGTGCGCGGCGTCATGGGTGAACACGAGGGAATCGGCGTACGAGAAGTCGGCAGTGGTGTGGATGACGCGCTTCACGACGGGCTCTTCGAGCGGCGGGAACGTGCGGCCGCCGAGCTCTTCGGTGATGATCTCGAAGCTGCGCCGCTCGATGTCGCCGGGCGCCATCTCCTTGGAATCCATCTAGTACTCCACTCCTTCCCTTGCACATATCCCCTGCTCGTAGGGATGTTTCTCGCACCGCATCTCGGTTATGTAGTCGGCCTTCTCCACGATCTTGCGGGAAGGCGCGCGCCCGGTGAGCGCTACTTCGACGCCGCGCGCGGACATATCGAGCGCGCGGTCCACGAGCGCCTCGTCAACAAGCCCCTTAGAAAGCGCGTCGAGCGCCTCGTCGAGCACGAGCAGTCCCTCTTGCGCGCCCTCGAGCTCGGCGAGCGCGGAAGCGAGGTTCCCATCGTGCAGCTCGCACGTCGCGGCAAGTTCTTCCGACGTCATCGACCAGGTAAACTTGTCCGACGCCTTCCCCGCGAACACGGGCACGCCGAAATGCTCGGCGAGCAGGCGCACCTCCCCGCTTTCGCCGTCTTTCAGGAACTGCACGACGACGACGCGGCGACCTGCAGCGAGCATGCGAAGGGCGAGGCCCATCGCCGCCGTGGTCTTGCCTTTGCCGTCGCCATGATACACGTGGATCATACGCCCTCCTCGATAATGCGGTAGACATACTCCATGTCGAGCGCCCCGCGCACGACGTCGGCCAGGCGGTCGAACTCGCGCGCACGGTGATCGGCCGCGGACGCCGCGCCCGCAGCACCCGCGACGCTCTCGGGCAGGCCGCGCATGCGCGCGAGCGAGCGCGCGAGGGCGAGCGCCACCTCCGGTTCGTCGAACAGGCCGTGGAGATAGGTTCCGAACACGTTTCCGCAGGCCGCGCCTTCTGGTTTGCCGCCAATCGTGCCCGCAGAGGCGCAGGAGACGGTCGTTTCGCCGTCGTGAATCTCGTACCCGCGCGCCGTCATGCCGTTCCACACCGAGAACGCGCCTTGGGCGCCCGTGATGCGCAGTGCCGACTGGGCGAGGCGCTTTTCCTCCTTGAACACCGTACTTGCAGGGATGAGCCCGAGCCCGCGCGCGGTTCCAGCGCCTTCCCTGCCGTGCGGGTCGGAAAGCTCGTCTCCCAAAAGCTGGTAGCCTCCGCATATGCCGAGCACCGGCGTGCCCGTGCCCGAAAGCGCGCGTACACAGGCTCCGATGCCGCTAGCCGCAAGCCAGCGCGCGTCGTCGAGCGTAGTCTTCGAGCCGGGAAGCACCACCAGGTCGGGTCGGCCCAGATCGGTCGTCGAGGAAACGTAGCGCACGCCCACGCCGGGCACGCGCGAAAGCGGGTCGAAGTCGGTGAAGTTCGACAGATGCGGAAGACGCACGACGGCAACGTCGATGACGCCGCGCGCCTCGCGGGCAGATAGGCGCGGCGCGAGCGAGTCCTCGTCGTCCAGGTCGAGCGTAAGATACGGCACGACACCCACGACGGGAACTCCGCACATCATCTCGAGCGGGGCCAAACCCGGGCGCAGGATTTCCACATCGCCGCGGAACTTGTTCACCACAAGCCCCCGCAAAAGCGCGCGGTCCTCGGGCGCAAGGAGCGCGACCGTGCCGTAGAGCTGGGCAAATACCCCGCCCGGGTCGATGTCGCCCGCAAGCAGCACGGGGGAGGACACGGCGCGCGCGAGCCCCATGTTGACGATGTCGTTTTCGGCAAGGTTGATTTCGGCGGGGCTGCCGGCGCCCTCGATGACGATGACGTCGTTTTCCTCCGCGAGCGAATCGAACGCCTCCAAAATCTGCGGCATGAGCGCCTTCTTTCGCGCGAAGTAGTCCCTCGCAGCGAAGACTCCCTGCGCCTTGCCGGCCACGATGAGCTGGCTTCGGTGGCCGCTTTCGGGCTTGAGCAGGATGGGGTTCATGCGCACGTCGGGCGCGATGCCGCACGCCTCGGCCTGCATGATCTGGGCGCGCCCCATCTCGAGCCCGTCGGCCGTGACACCGCTGTTGAGTGCCATGTTCTGGCTCTTGAAGGGAGTCACGCGCAGGCCGTCCTGCGAAAGTACGCGGCACAGCCCCGCCGCAAGCAGGCTCTTCCCCGCGTTCGACATGGTGCCCTGGATCATGATGGGCTTGGCCCTACCCACGGGTATCGACCTCCTTCGCCGAGCCTCGGCCATCCGCGCCCGCCATAGCGCCGCTGAAAGAAGCGCCGCCCCGTTCGTCGGGTTCGCCTTCGCCCGATGCGTCTTCCGCCCGAAGCGCACGGCCGAACGCCATCGCAAGCCGGGCATTCTCCTTGCGCGTGCGCACCGCGACGCGGCACCAGAAACGGGACAGCACCGAAAACGAGTCGCACGTGCGGACCAAAACCCCCTGTTTATACAGGCGCTCGGGGATGTCTTTCGCCGGCGTGCGGACTAAAAGGAAGTTCGCATCCGACGGCACGACGGAAAGCCCGAGCGAGGAGAGCTCGTGGGAAAGCCACGCTCGCTCGCCCGCCAATACATCGCGCGTGCGCGAGACGTATTCGACGTCTTCCAGGGCGGCGATGCCCGCGGCCTCGGCGACCGAGGAGACGGGCCACGCCTGCCCCGCCCGGCGAATCCCCTCGATGAGTTGGGCGTTTCCGCTGATCAGATATCCCAACCGCAACCCCGCCATTCCGTAGAGCTTGGTGAACGCGGAGAGCACGGCCACATGGCGCGAACACGCGGCGCGTGCGGCCACGCTCCTTTCGCGGGCGTCGGGCGCAAATCCGAGGAAGCACTCGTCCACGACGAGCAGCGCGCCCACCTGCTCGCAGCGGCAAGCCGCGGCATCGATCACGCTGGGGTCGACGAGGCGCCCCGTCGGGTTGTTCGGATTGCAGAGGTACGCCACGTCTCCCGGCCCCTCGATCGCGCGGGCGAAGGAGGCGGGCACGTCGAAGTCGTCCGCTTCAGAGAGCGGGAACTCCTGCACGCATGCGCCGTAGTACGATGCCGCCTCAGCATATTCAGAGAACGTCGGCGCGCACACGACGACGCGTTTCGGGCGCACCGCCGCGGCGAGCCGCCAGATGATGTCGGACGCGCCCGCGCCGCAGACGATAGTGTCTTCGGGAATGCCCTGGGCACGCGCCAGGGCGCGAACGAGGGCGAGGCTTTCCCTATCGGGGTAGGCGTCGATTCGAGAAAGCGCCTTGCAAGCTGCGGCGACGGCGCGCGGCGAGGGGCCTGCCGGATTCACGTTCACCGAGAAGTCAATGAGGTCGGAGGCGTCCCCTTCGCAAGCGATGCCGAGCGATTGCGCGCTGCCCCCATGCGTACGGGCGCGCAGGATTCCCCCGGCAGCCCGGGGCGCGGCGTGGTCTTTCCTCATGCCATCGCCCCCACAGCGAGCACGACCGCCGCGCGCACAGCGCCGAAGACGACGAGCGCGCATACGGACGCGGCGAGCATGAGCCTTGTCGCCCGAACGATGTCGCCCCACTCGATTTCGCGGGACGCATCGCCTATCGTCGGTTTCTCAACGAGCTTGCCGAAATACACCGCGGGTCCTGCCAGGCGCAGCCCGAGCGCGCCCGCGCACGCTGACTCGGTCTGCGCCGCGTTCGGGCTCGCATGGCGACGCCTGTCGCGGCGCCAGATGCGCGCCGCCCCGCGCGCGTCGAGCCCGACGATCGGGCACACGGCGATCATGAGCAGGGCCGATAAGCGCGAGGGGATCCAATTCACCGCATCGTCGAGGCGCGCCGAGGCGCAGCCGAAGTCGATGTAGCGCTCGTTTTTGTAGCCCACCATGCTGTCGAGCGTGTTCACCGCCTTGTACGCCATGCCCAAGGGCGCACCCCCGATCATAAGGTAGAAAAGCGGCGCGATGACACCGTCGCTCGCGTTCTCCGCCACCGTTTCCACGGCGGCGCGCGCGACGCCGTGCTCGTCGAGAACAGACGTGTCGCGTCCCACGATGAGCCCGACGGCTTCGCGCGCCGCGACAAGGCCGCCCTTCGAGAACGCGCGGGCAACGGCCAGGCTCTGGCGGCGCAGCTCGCATGCCGCGAGAATCTGATAGCTCGCCCATGCCTCGGCCACGAAGCGCAAGCCGGAGTGAACCATGCCGCAAAGATGCAGGATTCCCCAGGTCAAAAGCCCACACGCAAGCGGAAGCGCCACGGCGAGCACAAGCCCTGCGGCGCGCGTGCCCGCGGACGTTTGCGGGAATGCGCCCCGCAGGCGGCCTTCGGCCCACGTGATCGCGCGCCCCATGGCGACGACGGGATGGGGAAGCCAGCGCGGGTCGCCGAAGGCAAGGTCGGCCGTGAACCCGGCGGCGACGGCAAGGATCGTCATCACCGGGCATCGCCCCCCCAAGCGGGGCGAACGTCGCGAAGGCAGCGCCCATCCCAAGTGGCGGCCCATGCGCCGCCCGGCTCGGTATGCACGTCGAAGTATCCCATTTTCGGGACAGCTAGCTCGGAGAGCAGCGCTTTCACGGTACCCGCGTGAACGACGAAGACGGCGCGCCCACTCCCCTGGGCGCGCTCCGATTTGCACGCCTCCCGAAACGCCGCGATGACGCGGCGGGTGAAATCGCTCTTGCCCTCGCCATGCGGGCAGCGCGTCTCGCACCAGGAGTCTACCCAGGCGCGATAGCGCGCATCCTCTTTAAGCTCGGCGGCGCTTCGCCCCTCGAAGTCGCCGAAATCCATCTCGCGCAGACCGGGGCACGCCATAAGCTCCGCGTTCGGGAAGAGGATGCGCGCCGTCTGGTCGGTGCGGGCCATGCCGCTCGTGATAACACGGAACACGTCACGATCGCACGCGAGGTCGCGCAAAGCGCGCTCGCCCGCACTCGACAGGGGCTCGTCGGTGCCCGCCCCGCTGTAGCGATGGTCTTCCGTGCCCGCCGTGGCACCATGGCGCACGAAGACGACTTCCAAAAGCGCACCCGCGCCCTGCGTCCCTCGAGGTGCATCGGCAAGGTTTCCTTTGATGACCTGGGGAATCCCGCACGTCATGCGCACGACGACGTCGGCGCGCGCAGCGAGCGCGCATCCCAGGCGCCCCGCGCGCTCGCGCCATTGGGCGTCTTCCGCACTCATGGGGACGACCCCCGAGCCGACCAAGGGCAGAATCACTGCGTCGAAGCCGATCAGCCGCTCGAGCGCCCGGTCAGCGTCGAGCGCGCGTACGAGTTCCTCAGCACGGTATGCGACGCGGCCGGCAAAAGCCGCGGGCACGCCGCCCTCCGCAAGCTGCGCCGCGTCGACGAAATCGTCCGCCGCGAACCCGAGTTTTTCGCGCACGAAGGTCCTCTTCCCCGAATGCGCGCCACCTACCACGAGCATCATAGGAGCATGCCCCCCACCACCAGCATGGCAAGCATCGCGAGCTCGGCCCATTGCAGAAACCATCCGGCCAAATCCCCCGTCACCCCGCCGAAGCGGGACAGGGCAACATGGCGGTACCACGCGAGCACCAAAAGCCCCGCCACCGCCATAAAGGCGCCGACGGCCTGAGCGCACGCGACCATCCCTGCAGCCGAAGCCGCAGCGAAAGCGCAAAGCGGCACGACGATCGCCGCGCGCTTCTTCGCAGGCGAGAGCCCCGCGGCCATGCCGTCCGCCCGCGCGGCAGGCCAGCATTCAACGGCGAGTCCCGAAAGCGCGCGGGAGAACACGAGCGAGCACAGAAGCGCGAGGAACGCCCCCGCCGTAAGCGGCAGCGCGGTGAACAGGGAAAACTGCAGAATAAGGTACACAACAACACCGATGACCCCGAAGGCGCCCGCCCGCGGATCGTGCATGATCTCGAGCTTTCGCTCGCGCGGGGCCCAACTTGCAAGCGCATCGGAGGTGTCGCAGAGCCCGTCTAGGTGGATGCCTCCCGTCACCGCCACAGGCAGCGCCGCGAGCACGGCCGCGACAATGGTCGCGGGCACGCCGAGCAGGTTCGCCACGTGCCCCCACGCCGTCATGAGGAAGCCTTCCGCAAGGCCCACCAGGGGAAACGCGGCAAGTGCATGGGTTGACCCGAAATCGGTCCAGGCCGATTTCGGGACGGGGATGCGCGAGAACGTTCCGAACGCCGCGCCGATTGCCTCTGCTATCTTCACCTTGTAGGTCCTTCGCCTTTCATCCACACGGGAATCCCGCATACCACTTCGACTGCATGGTCGGCCAGCGCCGCCACGCCCGCGTTCACGCGCGCGAGCGCGCGCCTCCATGCCTCGGTCCCTTCATCGTAGCGCATCCCATCGGCGAACACGTCGACGGTGACCACCACCGTATACGCAGCGGCCTGAGCGAGCCGTTCGATGCCTCTGAGTACCTCGCGCGCCGCAGCGTCGGGGTCACGCGGGGACAAGCCGCCTTCCGCGAAGAGCTCGTTCGCAACCAGATTGCCCACGTCCTCCAAAAGAAGTGTGCAGCCGCGCGGAAGCCCGGGCGCTGCGGCGCCCACGTCACGCGAGCACTCGAGGGTGGAAAACCCTTTGCCTTCGCGCAGCGCCCGATGGCGCGCGATGCGGCGGGCGCCATCTTCCCCGAAGGGCTCCATCGTTGCCAGGTACACGCGAGGGCCGTCGTGCCCGAGGCACAGGGACTCGGCGTAGGCGCTCTTGCCGCTCGCGGCGGCGCCAATGACGAGCGTCACCGTCATTTCCCGGCCTCGAAATGCTCGTAAGCAGCCATGCCAGTCGCCGTGAACGTCTTCCCATCCCGGTACACGCGCAGCGCCGAATCCAGAAGGGGGAGATACGCCATGGCACCCGCGCCCTCGCCCAAGTGCATGCCTGCGTCGAGGGGCGCCTTTATGCCGAGCTCGCGAAGGAGCTCCCGGCTTGCGGGTTCGCTTGATGCGTGGGTGCCCACGAGGTAGCCCAAGGCGTTGGGGCACAGGCGCGCCGCGCACAGGGCCGCCGTGCAGGATATGACCCCGTCGAGGAGCGCCGGCGCCTTCGAGACCGCGGCCCCCAGGTAGAAGCCGCACATCGCAGCGATGTCGAAGCCGCCCACCTTCGAGAGCACGTCGATCGGGTCGGCGGGATCGGGCGAGTTCGCGTCGATAGCGCGCTCGACCACGTCGCGCTTGCGCGCGAGCGAGGCGTCCGAGAGCCCCGCGCCGCGCCCGACAAGGCTCCGCGCGTCCGCCCGGATGAGCACTGCGGCCACCGCCGCCGAGGTGGTCGTGTTGCCGATGCCCATCTCGCCCGCGGCGAGAAGGCGCACGCCGGCGCGGGCAAGCCCGCACGCGACGGCGATTCCGACCTCGATCGCGCGCACGGCCCCATCGCGAGACATAGCGGAGCCGTGAGCGATGTTGCCGCTCCCCCGCCGCACGTTCGCGCGCACCATGCGCGCGTCTTCTATGCCCCGGGCCATACCCACGTCGACGGGCACGACCTCGGCACCCGCGAACGCCGCCATGCGGCAGGCGCTCGCGGCCCCCTCGCACATGTTGCGCGCGACGGCTCGCGTCACATCTTGCCCGCTTTGCGACACGCCTTCGGCAACGACCCCGTTGTCGGAGAAGAATACCGCGAGCGCACGGGGAAACTCGGCCACCTCGGCGCTCCCCTGAGCTGCGGCGATACACGCGACGGCGTCTTCAAAGTCGCCCAATCCCCCCAAGGGGTGCGCGATGGAGTCCCACGCGGCGTACGCGGCGGCGCGGGCGCACTCGTCTGCGGGCGCGATCCGGGAAAGCGCGGCTTCGAGCACGGCGCCCGGCGCCGACGAGAACGCGCGCTCGACTTCCTCGCGGATGCAGGCAAGCGCGGTTTCGGTTGCTTCAGCCATGCCGTCTCCTCTCTGCGAACGACGCTGCGGCAGACGCGAACGCGCGCGCAACGTCGGGGTTCGCAGGATAGTACACATGCGGGAAGCCCGCCACCAGGGACGGGGTGGTCGTCATGCACGGCCAGCCCTTGTCGCGCCGGGGCTTCTGCGCCCAGAAGTCGCCGCCCGGGCAGGTGGACTGCCAGTAGTGGAACTCGTGCGCGCGGATGCGTGTGCCGCGTGGCCCGTAGAGCCCGTCGCGTTGGGAAGTGAGCTCCACGTACCCGAAATGGGACAGCCTTCCCCCGTTCTCGCTTGCGCCCTCAAGGGCGCTCGCAACAGGCCAGCGCCGCCCCTCGCTATCGGCGATTTCGCGCTGCAGGTACAGAAACCCACCGCATTCGGCGACCGTCGGCATGCCGGATTCCACCGCGCGCCGCACCGCCTCGCGCATCGACACGTTCTCGGAGAGCTGCCGCGCATGGAGCTCCGGGTAGCCGCCCCCCAGATAGAGGGCGCTTGTCCCCCGGGGCAACTCGCTATCACACAGGGGGCTGAAAAAGGCCAGCTCGCAACCCAGGTCCTCGAGCGCGCGCAGATTCTCCTCGTAATAGAACGAGAACGCCTCGTCACGCGCGACGGCGACGATGGGCCGCGCTCCCGCGATCGGCTCCAACCGGTAAGGTTCCTCGCGGATATCGGGTGCCGTCGCCGCTATTTCGAGCAAGCGGTCGACGTCGATGCTCTTTTCCACCAGCTCGGCCATCTTGCCGATGCGCGCGGAGAGCTGCTCGACCTCGTCGGCGGTCACAAGCCCCAGATGCCGGCTTTCGAGCGAGAACGCCTCGTCGGCGGGGATATTCCCCAAAACCGCGACGCCCGTGTGCTTCTCGATCGCAGGCGCCGCGTAGGCGCAGGCAGCGGCGCTCGTCTTGTTCAGCACGACGCCGCGCACGTTCGCACAAGGCAGGAACTCGGCGATGCCGCGGATTACGGCGGCGAGCGATAAAGACGCCCCGCGCCCGTTCACCACTAAAACGACCGGCGTTTCCGTGTCGCGCGCAACCTGATAGCTGCTCGCGTCGGCCACGCCGGGCGCCATGCCGTCGTAGAAGCCCATGACCCCCTCGAGCACCGCGACATCCGCGCCCGCGGCGCCGCGTGCGAGCAGGGCGCGCAGCGTCGGGGCGTCAGTGAAGAAGCCGTCTAAGTTGCCCGAGCGCGCACCCACGACGCGGCGATGAAAGAGCGGGTCAATGTAGTCGGGGCCGCATTTGAAGGCTGCGCATGCAAGGCCGCGGCGCGCGAGCGCGCGCAGGAGCGCGCACGTGACGACCGTCTTGCCGCTCCCGCTCGAGGGCGCAGCGACCATGAAGCGCGGGATGGACGTGCTCACCGGGCACCGCCTTCCCCACCTGCGGCGTTGCAGTTAGCAAGCGAGACCACCTCAACGGATGGGTTCCCCTCGACAGAGGGGTCCTCCCCGAAAGGCGACTCAGCAAGCGCGCCGACTTCGGCAAGCTCCTCGGCATCCGCGCTCGCACCGCGCGCACTGACGAGGAACACGGGGTTTTGCGCCTTCATAAGATGGTGCGAGCCTACAGCCTCAGCGCGGGCGGCCGACACCTGGCACGCCTCGAACCCCTTAAAGCGCGAACCCGAGAGGAGCGCGCACGCCTCGGTGAGCGTCTCAACGGTGACGCATGGCACGCACAGGCGAACCTGCGAGTTCTTCTCGAGCGCCGCCTCCACGATGGAGGGAAGCTCGCCCGCGCTCCCGCCGACGAACACGGCGTCGGGGACAGGCAGTTTCGCGAGCGCTTCGGGGGCGACACCGGGGACCGCATGCACGTTGCCGCACCCGAATGCATCCGCGTTCTCTCGGATGAGCCGCACGCCGGCCGCGTTGCGCTCGACCGCCCATACCGACCCCGCTCGCGCGACGAGCGCCGCCTCGATCGACACGCTCCCCGTGCCGGCGCCGACATCCCACACGGTGTCGGTCGCGGTAAGGCGCAGCTTCGCGAGCGCGACGACGCGCACCTCCTGCTTGGTCATGGGAACGTCGCCGCGGATGAAGAGCTCGTCGGGAATGCCCGAGGAAGCGTACGGCCAGCGGGAGCTCGCGGCGCGGGATGCGCCCGCAGAGTCCGCCGCGAAAGAAGCAGCCGCGGGCGCAGACGCGCCGGCCGGCGCCTCGGAGGCCGCGCTAGAGCCCGCAGGCGACCCGGCGCAGCCTGCGAACTCGATAAGCATCACGTTCAAGTCGTCGAACGTCTGACCTGCGATTTCACTTGCGGTCGCGCAGGTGATGCGCTCGTCGGGGTACGACAGGCGCTCGGCCACCGTCACGCGCGCGTCCCCGAAGCCCGCCTGCACAAGCTCGCCCGAAAGCCGCGAGGGGTCTTCCCCGCCCGACGTGGCGAGGAAGAGCTCACCTGCGCGCTCGGCCTCGGCCACGATGTCGCACGCCACGCCGTGAGCGCTCGCGAAGCGCCAATCCTGCCATGGACGCGCGAGGCGCGCGGCGAGATACGACGCTGAGCTTATGCCGGGAATGACGCGCACGTCCACCCGCGCGTCGCCGGAGAGCGCCTCCACCAGGCGGCGCGCGCCGCTGAACAGCCCCACATCGCCCGTCATCACGACCACGGCGCGCTGCCACGACGCCGCATCGGTGAGAGCGGCGACGATGTCCGCCGTCTTCACGAGCTCGCATCTCACCACGTCGGGCGGCACGTCGATGCTGACAAGCGCGCGATGAGCGCCGATGACCACGTCGGCGATGTCGATCGCGTCGAGCGCCGCGCGCGAGAGCAAGTCGGGGTTTCCGGGCCCCGCCCCGATGATCGTTACCTTTCGCATGGAATCTCCCGATACCCGCGCGGCGTGACCATACGGCCGCCTACGCGCTTCGTGTCCGCGTTGCCGACGAACACGGTGGTGAACATGTCGGCGTCGAACTCCCCCAGCTCGGAGAGCTTGCACATGCCCGACTGCTGCCCCTCGCGCCCGATGTTGCGTACCCAGCCGCAGAGCGTGTTGGGGGCCTTCCATTCGAGCATAATCTTCGCCGCGCGCGAGAGCCTGTCGGCGCGCTTTCTGCTGCGCGGGTTGTACAAACAGATGCAGAAGTCGGCGCTCGCCACGGCGGCGAGCCTGCGCTCGATGACCTCCCACGGCGTAAGCAGGTCGGAGAGCGACACGACCGCGAAGTCGTGGGCAAGCGGGGCGCCGAGCACCGCCGACCCGCTCTGAGCCGCGGTGGCCCCGGCGATAACTTCCACGTCTACATCGGGGTAGTCCTCCGCAAGCTCCAGCACGGGGCTCGCCATGCCGTACACGCCCGCGTCACCGCTGCACACGAGCGCCACGGCTTCTCCGCTCTGCGCGCGCGAAAGCGCCAGGCGGCACCGTTCGACCTCGTGCATCATCGGCGTCGCGAGATGCGCCGCGTCGGGCACGGCGGCGAGCGCGAGCTCCACGTATTTCGTGTACCCCACAACGATGTCGGCCGCCTCGAGCGCGCGCCGAGCCGCAATCGTCATGCCGTCGGGGGCGCCCGGGCCGATCCCCACCACGAAGAGCTTTCCCATCACCGCTCCTTAAACGAAAGTTCAATAGTTACCTTGGAAAACGCGACGGTCACGCCGCCGTGAGCGAGCTTCGGGAAGATAAGTTTACCCCCGCCCGCGAGCGCCGCGCGCTCGCACACATTGTCGACCCCCACCGTCGCACGCACGAAATCAGATGGCGAAACGCTGCCTTCGACCTGCGACAACTCCTCTGCGGAATACGTCGCAAGCGGAATCTTGCGCGCGCGGCAGAAGGCGAGCAGACCCTCCTCGTGCGCCTTCACGTCGATCGTCGCCGCCTCGCGCACGGCCGAAGGCGAGATGCCCGCCTGCCCGCACGCGAGAAGAAACGCCTCCCCGATCGCTTCGGCGCACGCACCGCGACGGCACCCTATGCCCGCAACGATGCAGGGCACGACAAGGCGAAGCGGCTCGGGCGCAGGCGCCTGCGCCCGCACGCCCGCCGGCTTCCCCGTCTCACCGGCGGGCACGACATCGCCCGTCGTCTCCGCTGCGCGAACGGACGCACCTGCATTCGCGCCAGCGAACGGCGACACGACGATATCGGCCCGAGCGCGGTCGGACGCAATGTCAACCCCCTCAGGCGGCTGTCCCGAAATCGGCATGTCGGAATAGAGCGCCACGCGCCCGCCCGAAAGCAGCCGCGCCGACACTCGCTTGATGGCCTCGGGATTCGAAACGGCGAGCCCCGCACAGCGCGCCCACGTATCCACCGCCCACACGCCGCGGACGTCGGTCGCCGTGGTGATGACGGGGATGGCCCCTGCCGCGCGTGCCACAGTTTGCGCAAGCTCGTTCGCACCGCCCAAATGCCCCGACAAAAGCGGGACGGCAAAGCGCCCCGCCTCGTCGATCGCCACAACCGCGGAATCGCTTGCCTTCGAGGCGACATGCGGCGCGATCGCCCGCACGGCGATGCCCGCCGCGCCCACGAACAGGAGCGCGTCCGACGCTTCCCACGCGAGCGCCGTCCATGCGCGCAGGTCGGCCTTCCCCTCGCCGAACCCGCGCGAAACGGAAACGTCCCAGCCAGGGTCATCTTCACCTGTCTGCGCGCAATCGGAAAGCGCGCGTGCGGTGCGCTCCGCCAACGCATATCCCCTCTCAGTGAACGCTATGCAGGAAACCCTCATCTAGCGCACCACCATCGTCGAGAAGTAGCTGCCCCGATCGGGCACATCGTCGACCGAGCGGTACACGCGCTCGCCCGGAAGCCCACAGTCCTCTACGAGCTCGGCACCGTCGAAGGCGCCCTCCTCGCGAAGGATGCACTTCGTGTCCGCAAGCGAGCGGCGCGCCTTCATGACCACCTTCGTCCCCGGCCAGCTGATTGCGCGGCGCACGTCGTCGTAGCCGCCGGGCACGATGTGCAGAGGCGACGACATCTCGGGCGTGAGGTCGCGCTCGAGCGCCGCGGCGACCGCGCAGAAGCTCGGCACGCCGGGAATGGCGCGCGCCTCGAACCCGCGGGCGCGCACGTCGGGCGCTATGCGCTGGAAGGTGGCGTAGATGCTCGGGTCCCCCAGGTTCAGCAGCGCGACGTCGCGGACCGCATCCAGGTGCGCGACAAGTTCGCGAACAAGCGAGGCATGCTCGGCCGCGCGGCGCTCGACGTCGCGCGTCATCGAGAATCGCACGGGGATCACCGTCTTGCCTGTAAGGTCGACGGCGCCGCGCACGATGTCGAGCGCGACCATGGCCCCGTCCGCCGTCTGCGGTGCGGCGATGACCGGACACGATTCGATTGTGCGGACGGCCTTGATCGTGAGCAGCTCGGGGTCGCCAGGCCCCGTGCCCACCCCGTACAGCACGCCTTTACTCATACGTAGCCCCCAATTCCCCGATAACTGCATCGGCGCCCGACGTGCGGAAAAGCTCGCGGCGCTCGGCGTCGAACACGACCGCGGCGATGTCGCATGCGCCCGCCGCGCGGCGGCGCAACCTGTCATCGATTGCCGCAGCGAGCGAGGCGCGCGCAGCGTCCCCCACGCCGGCGGCCTCGATTACCTCGAGCGCCGCCGTGGTCGTGACCGACGACATGATCTCGCGCACGGTCTTCGTTCCCGCGCCGGCCAAGGCCGCGTGGGCGGCCAGAATCTCCGCGCGGCAGTCGGCGGTACGCGAATGGGTGTCCATGATGCCGCCCGCGACCTTCACCAGCTTGCCGATGTGTCCCACAAGAAGGACATTGGTAAATCCCTCGCGAACGCAGCAATCAATCGCATCGCCCACGAAGTTGGAGATGAAGACCACCGGCGCACCGTTTAGGTGGAAATGCCCCGAGATGAACTGTGCACCGTAGTTGCCGGGCGTGAGCACGACTCCGCGCCGCCCCATAGCCGCATGCTGCCGGATCTCGAGCTCGATGCTGTCGCGCAAGGCAGCGAGACTGCGCGGCTCGACGATGCCCGTCGTGCCCAGGATGGAGATGCCGTCCTCTATCCCCAGGTGCGGGTTGAAGGTCTTTTCGGCAAGGGCAACACCCTCGGGTACCGAAATCGTCACAGCGATATTTCCAGAAAAGCCGTGCGCGGCGCACACCTCGCGCACCGCCGAAGTGATCATCGCGCGCGGCGTCGCGTTGATGGCGGCCGCCCCCACCGGCTGCTCGAGCCCGGGCAACGTCACGCGCCCCACGCCCACGCCGCCATCGATGGAAACTTCCGATTCGCGCGCGGGCACGCCCTTGCTGCCCGCAGCACCCGTGCCCGACCCCGCATGTTCCACGCGCGCGTACACGAGCACGCCGTCGGTCACATCGGCATCGTCGCCTGCGTCCTTTCGCACGGCGCACTGGGCGCACCCCTCGCCGATACATGCGTCGACCACGTTCGCCTCGACGGGCAGCCCGCCGGGGGTGACGATCGACACGCGGCCGACGGGCTTTCGTGACAAGAGCATCTCGCAGGCCGCCTTCGCCGCGAGCGCGGCGCAGCTCCCCGTGGTGTAGCCGCAGCGCAGGCGGGTCATCCCGGTATATATGTAGTGCTCGAAGGCCACGCTAGCTGCTCGCCTTCCGATACCCTGTGGCAAACGAAGGGTCGTAAAGCTTGCTGCGCTCGTACGACTCCGCTTGCGCGCCGTTGTGCGCAAGCCCGCCGCGAGCTCCGAGCACGCGGCCCACCACCACGAGCGCCGTGCGGTCGATGCCCTCTCGCGCGCCCGCATCGGCGAGCGTGCCCACTGTGCATCGCACCACGCGCTCCTCAGGCCAGGTCGCCTTGTACACGAGCGCCGCCGGCTCGTCGGAGCTGCGGCCCGCGGCCAAAAGCTCGGCGGAAAGCTCGGCGAGCATACCCGAGCTCAGGAAGATGACCATAGTCGAGCCGCTTTCCGCCATGGTGCGCATGCCCTCGCCCGCGGGCATGGGGGTGCGCCCGGAAAGCCGCGTGATCACGACCGACTGGCTGATTCCCGGCAGCGTGTATTCCTGGCGAAGCGCCGCCGCGGCACCGCAAAAGCTCGACACGCCGGGCACCACCTCGTAGTCCACGCCGCGCGCGTCGAGCGCGTCCATCTGCTCCTGGATGGCGCCGTACAGGCACGGGTCGCCCGTGTGCAGGCGCACCACTTCCTCGCCCCGCGCATCCGCCGCGCACATCACGTCGAGCACTTCCTCCAAGGTCATGTGCGCGCTGTCGTAGACGATGCAGGATTCCTTGCACTCGGCGAGCAGCTCGGGGTTCACAAGGCTCCCCGCCCAAACGACCACGTCGGCCGCGCGCAGAAGACGCGCCCCGCGCAGCGTGATAAGGTCGGCGGCGCCCGAACCTGCGCCAACGATATAAATCATCCGAGCCTTCCCTTCCCGTTTCTCATCGCAACCGTTTACGCCGCCCTTCGCGCAGCAGGCAAGACACGGCGCCCGCAGCGGCAATCGGCGCAAATACGTAGGCAGGAGGCGCAATGCCGCCCGCCCTGGCTTTGACACGCCCACAAACGCCCACTATCATAGTGGTAGTTTCGGCAACGAGCATATGACAATCGAATAAAAGGAAATGACCGGCGCGGCGCCCACACAGCCCGCGCTGGCTTGCGGAGGGAACCAGGTGGGAATCCTGGGCAAGGGATATTACTGTGTAGGACGCGCGGGCGAACCGCCTCGCGTCCCAAGCCAGACTGCTTCGCCTTTTCCTCACGGCATCGCCGTGGCGTTATCTCCT
Source organism: Collinsella sp. (assembly GCA_023708985.1). Lineage (GTDB taxonomy): Bacteria > Actinomycetota > Coriobacteriia > Coriobacteriales > Coriobacteriaceae > Collinsella. The sequence continues at coordinate 8,180 of BREX01000002.1, read as the reverse complement.
TGTGAACCCCGAGGAGTGCGCTTCCCTTTCGAATGCAAGAAACAGGCGCGCTATCCCTTTGCGGACGAGCGCGCTTTTCTTTCGCTTGTGCCGATAAGCAACTGTCGCCGGGGGACCGGCAAACCGAGGAAAGGGAAAACCATGTCCGACCAGATGTCACGCCGCGGCTTCATGGGCGCCGCAGCAACCGGAGCCGTCGCGCTCGCCGGATTCGCGCTCGCGGGCTGCTCCAGCACCTCCGCGAGTCCCGAGAAATCGAGCGAAAAGGAGAAGGCCGTGAAGCCGGTCATTCTCGTCACGAGCTTCGGCACGAGCTACAACGACTCGCGCCACATCACCATCGGCGCCATCGAAGACGCTATCCGCGAGAAGTACTGGCAGGACTACGACATCCGCCGCGCCTTCACCGCGCAGATCATCATCGACAAACTGCAGAAGCGCGACGGCATCACGATCGACAACATGACCGAGGCGCTCGACCGCTGCGTGGAAGACGGCGTGAAGGAAATCGTCGTGCAGCCGACGCATCTCATGGCTGGCCTGGAATACGCCGACGTGAAAGACGAGCTCGACAAGTACGCCGACAAGTTCGACAAGATCTCGCTCGGCGACCCGCTGCTCACCTCCGACGACGACTACAAGAAGGTGGCCGCAGCCATTAAGGAGAACATGGCGTCCTTCGACGACGGCAAGACGGCGCTGTGCCTCATGGGCCACGGCACCGAAGCCGATTCCAACGCCGACTATGCCAAGATGCAGGAAGTGTTCAAGAACGAGGGCTTGACGCAGTTCTTCGTCGGCACCGTCGAGGCTGAACCGACCTGCGAGGATGTTATCGCCGCTGCGAGCGCCGCAGGGTACAAGAAGGCCGTGCTCGCGCCGTTCATGGTGGTCGCGGGCGACCACGCGAACAACGACATGGCAGACGAGACCGACCCCGACAGCTGGGCTGCGAAGTTCGTGGCCGCCGGCTTCGAAGTGACGTGCCTGCTCCAGGGTCTGGGACAGAACGCCGCGGTCGACGACATCTACGTCTCGCACGTGGACGACGCCATCGCCAAGCTGTAAACTCGCCGCGCACGGGGGCGCCGGTCGCGTCCCCGTGCAACGGGCATGCGCCTTCCACGACCGACGGCGCATGCCCGTTGCATTCGCATCCCGCCCGCCCACCGCACGGCGCGGGCGGTAGAAGCGATTGAAAGGAACCCCTCCATGTTGAAGAAAACCCTCGTCTTCGCCCTGTCGGCGGCGCTTCTCGCGTTCTCGCTCGCCGGCTGCGCCGGAAATTCAAGCGACAGCGCAAAGGCAAGCAATACCGATTCCCAGGAAAAGACCGAGCAGGCGGCCGATGCGACCGAGGGCGCAAGCGCTGCCCCCATCACCGCCGACAAGGTGGCCGACGGCACCTATCCGATCACCGTAGATTCCAGCTCGAACATGTTCAGGATTGTGGACGCCCAGCTCATCGTGGAAAACGGCTCCATGCACTGCGTGATGACGCTTTCCGGCACGGGCTACGGCAAGCTCTTCATGGGCACGGGCGACGAGGCTGCCGCCGCGAGCGAGGCCGACTTCATCCCCTATGTGGAAAACGCGGAAGGCAAGTACACCTACGACGTGCCCGTTGATGCGCTCGACGAGGACACCGCCTGTGCCGCGTGGAGTATTAGAAAAGAGCAGTGGTACGACCGCACGCTTGTGTTCGAATCCGCCGGCGTCGATCTGCGCGCCGACGCACTGAAGTAACGCCATGCGGTTGATTCTCCCCAAGGGGGAAAACAGGAAGCGCAACAGCATCGCGGCGCGCGCGATCACCTGCGTTCTCGTCGCCCTGCTCGCGCTTCCCTTCGCGGGGTGCAGTGCGAGCCCGAACGCGACCGGTGGCACGGCGGGCTCTCAGGAATACACTGTGAATGTCTCGCTTTCCGGCGGGTCAGGGCGCGCAAGCATCGCCTCACCCACCACAATTGTGAAGGATGGCGACACCTACACCGCGACCATCACCTGGTCGAGTTCGAACTACGACAAGATGACCGTCGACGGCGTGGACTACGCACCCGTAAACGACGGCGGCAACTCCACGTTCGAGATACCCGTCACGCTCGACGAGGACATCACCGTGTCGGCCGAGACCGTCGCCATGTCGACGCCGCACACCATCGACTACACGATCCACTTCGACTCATCCACCATGAAGGAGAAATCGGGCGACGATGCAAGCGGCGGCTCCCCTGCGGGAACGGCTTCAAGCGCCGCGGCCGACTTCCACAACGCCGATTTGGGCTGTGGCTGGGAGCCGACGGGGGCGCTTCAGCTTGAATACGCCGAGCACTTCACTGTCGACGAGTTCGAAGGCGGTCTGCGGCTTATCTGCGTTTCGAATGGGGAGCGTTTCCTCGTGGTGCCGCAAGATGCGAAGGTACCTGATGGGTTGAGCTCCGACATCGCGGTCATAAGGCGCCCCGCCGACAAGGTGTACCTCGTGTCGTCGGCGACGATGTGCCTGGTCGACGCGCTCGATGCGAACGACAATATCATCATGTCGGGCACGAAGGCCGACGATTGCTCGGTCGCAGGCTTCAAAAGCGCGCTAGAAAGTGGGGCGATCGCCTACGGCGGCAAGTACAGCGCGCCCGACTACGAGCGAATATCGGCCTCGGGCTGCACGCTCGCCATCGAGAACACCATGATCAACCACACGCCCGATGTGAAGGAAAAGCTGCAGAAGCTCGGGCTCGTCGTGCTCACCGAACAGTCGTCGAGCGAGCCCGAAGCACTCGGGCGCGTCGAGTGGATTAAGCTTTTCGGCGTCCTGTTCGACAAGGAAGACGAGGCCGCGCACCTGTTCAACGAGCAGAAGGCCCGCGTCGAGCAAACGTCGGGGCTCGCGTCGTCAGGTAAAACCGTGGCGTATTTCTACATTAACTCGAACGGGGCCGCCGTCACGCGGCGGGCGGGCGACTACGTGGCGCAGATGATCGAGCTTGCAGGCGGCAGTTATGCGCTCGATGACGCGCAGACGGCGTCGACGTCAGGTTCGTCAGTAACGCTCGAAATGGAGCGCTTCTACGCGACGGCGAAGGATGCCGACATCATCGTCTACAACGGCACCATCGACGAATCGGTTGCCACCTTGAACGACTTCGTAGGCAAAAACGCGCTATTGTCGCAGTTCAAAGCCGTGAAGAACGGCAACGTCTGGGTCACAAGCGCCGACATGTACCAGCAGATGACTTCTACCGCCGACATTATCGACGAGCTGCACGGGGCGTTCACCGGCGATGACGCGAGCGACTTCCATTATCTGAGGAAGCTCGGTTAGCGCCATGAGAAGCCGGCTTTCCATGGCATACGACGAATCGGGGCGCGCCGCGCGGTGTCGCGTCGTGACGGCGCTGCTCGCTGTTGCCCTCATCGTGCTCGTCGGGGCCAACCTGTGCATCGGGAGCGTGCTCGTGCCCGCAGACCACATCCCCGGCATCCTTTCGGGCGGCGCGGCCAATTCCATGGAAAGCCAGGTCATCTGGGAGATTCGCCTGCCGCGCGTGCTTTCAGCCGTGCTTCTCGGCGGGGCACTTTCGCTTTCCGGGTTCCTGCTGCAGACGTTTTTCAACAACCCCATCGCCGACCCGTTCATCTTGGGCGTCTCCTCGGGCGCAAAGTTCGTCGTCGCGCTTACGATGATCGCACTTCTAGGCGCGAACCAGGCCATGTCCTCGCCGGCCATGGTGGCCGCAGCGTTTCTGGGCTCGCTTATCACCATCGGCTTCGTGCTCCTCATCGCACGGCGCATAAGTTCCATGGCCATGCTCATCGTGGCGGGCGTCATGGTGGGATACATCTGCTCGGCGGCGACGAACTTCCTCATCGCCTTCGCCGACGACCAGTCCATCGTGAACCTGCACAACTGGTCTTTGGGTAGCTTCTCGGGTTCGAGCTGGGACGACATCGCGGTCATCGCGGTCGTGGTGATCACCGTGAGCGCATGCGTATTCGCGATATCGAAGCCCCTTTCCGCCTTCCAGCTGGGAGAAGCCTACGCGAAAAGCGTCGGCGTGAACGTCGAACGCTTCCGCGTGGTGCTCGTCCTTCTAGCGAGCATGCTCTCCGCCTGCGTGACCGCGTTCGCTGGTCCGGTGTCGTTCGTAGGCATCGCGGTTCCGCATCTCGTGAAGTCGGCGCTAAAGTCGTCGAAGCCCATCCGCGTGATTCCTGCGTGCTTCTTGGGAGGCGCCATCTTCTGCGCGGGCTGCGATTTGATCGCGCGCACGCTGTTCTCTCCCGTCGAGCTTTCCATCAGCGCCGTCACCGCCATCTTCGGCGCTCCGGTGGTTATCGCGCTCATGTTGAAGAAGCGGGTGAGGTAGATGGGGGAATTCGTGCCGCGGCCCAAAACGCTCGGAGGGGACATTCCATGCTTAGACAGTCCTGAGCTCGCACGAAAGCGCCAGAAGGCACTTTCGGCTCGTGCGGAACTGCGCGCGGAACGCCTCCTCCGAGCGGAGCCGAAGCTCGAAACTACGGTCGAAACGCAGGCTGACGGAGCGCCGCTTTTCCACATAAGCGACCTGTCGGCGGGCTACGACAAGAAGGTCGTAGTCGGAGGCGTCGATCTGGAGGTTCGCGCGGGCGACGTCGTGGCGCTCATCGGGCCGAACGGCTCGGGCAAGTCGACCATCTTAAAAACCATCACACGCCATCTGGCACCGCTTGCCGGCGCGGTCGAGCTCGACGGGCGGGAGATTTCCCGATGGAAGACGGCGGAGTTTGCAAGGAACCTTGCCGTTATGCTGACAGATCGCCCCCGGACCGAGCTCCTCACCTGCCGCGATGTCGTAGAGGCGGGAAGGCACCCCTACACCGGGCGAATGGGCACACTCTCGCCCGACGACCATAGTCGGGTCGACGAGGCCATGAAAACCGCACGTGTGGAAGAGCTCGCCGAGCGCGACTTCATGCAGATAAGCGACGGGCAACGCCAGCGCGTCATGCTCGCACGCGCCATCGCGCAGGATCCGCGTGTGCTCGTGCTCGACGAGCCCACGTCGTATCTCGATATCCGCTACCAGATCGACCTGCTGCGAATACTTCGCCACCTTGCGAAATCGCGGAATGTGGCTGTCATCATGTCCATCCACGAACTCGAGCTCGCGCAGAAAAGCGCCGACAAGGTGATTTGCGTGAAGGACGGCCGGGTCTTCCGCGCCGGCGCACCCGAGGACATATTCACGCGCGAGACGATTGGCGAGCTCTACGGCCTTCAACATGGCACCTTCAACGAGCGCTTCGGCAGCGTGGAAATTGGACGCCCGCACGGCGATGCGCACACGTTCGTCATCGCCGGCGCAGGTACGGGGTCGGCTGTGTTTCGCCAGCTCATCCGGCAGGGCAAGGCGTTCTACACGGGCGTTCTGCACGAAGGGGACATCGACTGCGAGCTCGCGCGCGACCTGGCGGCGGAATGCGTGACCGAGCGCGCCTTCGAGCCGATCGGGGATAGAACCATAGCCCGCGCCAAAGAGCTCCTCGTCCACTGCGCGCGCCTTATCGTGTGTCCCGCCGCCTTCGGCACCATAAACGCCCGCAACGCAGAGCTCGTCGAGTTCGCACGCTCGCACGGTATCGAGGTCATGCGAGCGTGCGAAGGCGCATCGGAGGATTCCCAATTGGGGTGGAAAGGATAAACTGGACTTTCTTTTAAGGATCCTCAGGCTACAGCTCCTACGCCGGCGAGGTCTACAAGGCGCCGGAGAACCTCGTAAACAGGAATTTCCACGCCGACGAGCCCAACCTGCTGTGGCTCACCGACATCACCGAGTTCAGGCTCCCGGGCGGCGAGAAGGTCTACCTGAGCCCGGTCATCGACTGCTTCGGCGGGATGCTCGTCGCCTGATCGATCGGGCTGCACCCCGACAAGCGCCTCGCGAACTCGAGCCTGCGCCTAATCCAAGCGAGATTCCAGACTCGACAGGCCATTGAGAGTCAGGTCGTTGGCGACCTCCGAGACGCGCTCGATAGGAACCGAGTCGTCAGACAGCGCCCATGTGCGATAGATTCCGATAATACCCGACAGCAAAAACGCCAGATAGTAGTCGAACATCTCGTCCTTGAGACCGTGGGGCAGCAGATCGCGCTCGGCAATCTCGTGCTCGAGCGGCGCACGAAGACGAGCCATAAAATCATCGAGCGGAATGTTCTCGATCAGCTGACGATTGAGCACCAGGTTGTTGCACAGCGCCTCGTTAACGGTTTTAAAGAAGGTCGCCGCCGCGCCCAGGGCGCGTTCATTGGTGTCGCCGTCCATGGAGGCAAGCGTTTTCTCGACCGAGTCGACAATCATCTCCACCACATCGACGGCAATGGCATCGAGCAGGCCGTCAACCGTACCAAAGTGCACGTAGAAGGTTTTACGGTCGACATTGGCCTCGCGCGCGATGGCACTCACCGTAATGTCTGCCAGCGGCTTTTCCATGAGCAAGCGCTCAAAAGCGGAAAGGATGGCATTGCGGCTGCGAACGATACGGCGATCAATACGCGGTTTACTGGTGGCCATGGGTGTGTCCCTTCGATATGCGAGCATTCATCAACAGATGAGAGATAATCTACGTAAGAGGATTATCCCCCATACAGCTCAAATATGCCCCGCATCATGAAGAACGCACGACTGCCCTACCGCGACTTAGGGTGCTTCTTCTTATTGAGCGCCGACGGAGATACGCGGATACCGTCGCCCGTCTGGCGCACATAGGCTTTATGAGCCGGCTTAGCGGTCCCAGAAGCCTTCTGAGCGTGCTTCCTGGGATCAACGGTAACAGCATTCATGGGGTGCGGCTTAGTGGGCGCAGAGGGCGTCTGAGGCTCGCGGCCGAGCTTGCGCATCACGCGATCCCAGCGCGCATGGATGCTCTCGTTGTGGGCGCTCTTAAGGCCCAGCAGGGGCGCAGCCAAAATGGTCGGCGCAATAAGTGTAATGAGGCGCCACAGCAGACAGCCGGCGGTCGAAGCCGACCCAAAGAAATGACCCAAGAACAATGCAAAGCCGCCCTCAGCGCCACCAGTTCCACCGGGCAAGGGAACCGCAGAGCTCAGCAGCTGGACAAAGGCGCTCGCGGCCATGACCGAAAAAAAGTCGACCTCGTGGTGGCCAAAAGCAAGCATCAGGAAATATGGAACCAGATAGAAAAACGCGAGCTGCAGTATGGTGATAAACACGGTGAGCAGCATGGAAGAAAAATGTCCGGCCGAAAGCTTGAACTTCTCGGAGAAGGAGTAGATCTCGCCGTCGACAAACGTGCGCCATCCCTCGATCTTAGTGGCCGAGACACCTATGCGCTCGAGCCAATTGATGATGCAATGGGCGACGCGCGTGACGGTCTTAGGCATGAGCGCGACGGCGAAGATACCAAGCAAGATGCAGCAGTGGCCGCCAAAACTAAAGACGCACAGCAGCGTCATGTCGCCATAGCGCTCGGCAAAAAACGGCATGCGAGCAAGCAATAGGATAGCGCCCCAGGCAACAAGGCCAAACTGATACACGATAAAACGCGTGAACTGCGTGGCGCCGGCCTCGCCGACATTTTGGCCCGCTTTGGTCAGGCGGTAGATCTGGGCAGGCGTAGAGCCCATCATCATGGGTGTCAGATTACCAAAGAAGATGCCACTCGCCTCGACCGAAATGAGGTCGCGGATACCGACGGGCGAATTGGGGTCGAGCCAAACGGCAATCGCGTACGCCACGATACCAAAAAAGAGGTATAGAAACATGCAGAAGCATGCAGCGAGGAGCCAGGGCGCCTGGACGCTCGACATAGCAGCCCAGAACTGTCCCATCTGCCCGGTTACCACCAGATAGACGATATAACCCACCAGCACAACGCCGATAAAGATTGCGCCGCGGCGTGCGCTCTTATTGTCATAGCCGCCCGAGGCCTCAACCTCGACCTGGGGCTTAGACGTATGCTGAGAGGACTCCGTCATGAGACTCCTTCTAACAGTCAAAATATCTTGGATATTGTACCCGTAAGGGCCATAGGCAGAACGCAAAGCTCTGGTTCAAACGGGAATTGCAGACGGTTGTTTGAAAATAAAAACCCGGGCTTCCATAGGAAGTCCGGGTATCAGATGTGTGGTAGCCCGTACCAGATTCGAACTGGTGATCTCCGCCTTGAGAGGGCGGCGTC
>BREX01000001.1 GCA_023708985.1 Collinsella sp. | reverse complement strand
GATTGGTTGTTGAGCGTTGGTCAAAATGGTTGTTTTTACAGTAGCGCTAACACCTCGTACTGCGGCATAGCCCCGAGGGTGAGGAGCTCCGGAACGTCGGTGAGGTCGGTCAGGGCGTCCAGGCGCGGCGACGCGAGGCTCAAGTCCCTGCTGATCTTCTCGTGCAACAGCCTGGTGAGGTCCTCGGGGCGCTACGGCGAGTACTACCGGGCCTGCAGGGCGCGGGGCATGGGGCACGGGCGGGCGCTCAAGGCCGTCGCGAGGAAGCGGCTCAGGGCGATATACGCCGTGATGCGCGACCGGGTGCCCTACCGGGAGTAGCCCCGACGGTTGACAAAACTATAGGAACACCCAATGACTACCTAACCGTTTAGCGGTGCGGCGGCTGAATGGGCAGGCTGAGCTGGTATCCTTATGCGAAACTGTCTCAACTCGATAGGATTTCATGTGAAACCTTCCGCCGTCCTTCGCTTGGCTCTATATCGCACCCTGGCCGTCGCGCTTGCCGCGCTCGCCATACTGAGCGCCGTCATGCCCGCCCCCGCCTTTGCCGCCGACTCCGACCAGCAGGTCAAGACGGTCCGCGTTGGCTGGCTCGTCAACAACAAAGGCTTCCAGGAAGGCATGCCGGGCGAGCGACTCTCGGGGTGGGGCTACGAGTACCTCCAGACCCTCTCGTATTACACAAAGGGCTGGCAATACGAATACGTTAGCGGCACCTTCTCCGAGCTTATGGACATGCTCGAAGCAGGCGAAATCGACCTCATGCCCAACATATCGTATTCGGCAGAACGCGAGCAGAAGCTGCTCTTTTCCTCGAACCCCGAGGGCACCGAGCGCTACTACATCTACGCCAGGCCCGACCGCGACGATCTGGCCAAGGGTGACCCCCAGGCGCTCCAAGGCCTCACCATCGGCTGCAACTCTGGCGTTATGCAAACTATCGTCGGCCAGCAGTGGCTCGCCGACGAAGGCGTCACCTGCACCTATAAAGAAATCGACACCGGCAGCGCCCTCTTTGAGGCGCTTGCAGACGGCGAGGTCGACGCCGTCATCATGAACGATACCATTTCGTCGCCCGATGCGTCACCCATGTTCTACGTAGGCTCGAGCGACTACTATTTTGCCGTTCCCAAAAGCCGCCCCGATCTGATGAACGACATCAACGCCGCCATGACGACCATCGCCCGCGATAACCCGCGCTATAACGAGGAAGTCAAATCGAGTTACTCGACCCAAAACAGTGGCTCGTCATCGCTCACCGGCCCCGAGACCACCTGGCTCAAAGCAAACGGCAATACCATCACGCTCGGCTATCTTAAAAACCAACTTCCCTACTGCACGCAAAATGACGACGGCGAGATGGAAGGATCGCTCGCCTCGCTTGCAACGACGTTGCACGACAAGTTTGGTATTACGGTCAAAACAATCGCACTCTCGAACAACAGGCAAATGATCAAAGCCCTTTCCAACGGAACCATCGATGTCGCCCTGCCATTGTTTCGCGACTACTGGCTCGCCGAGCAGACAGGAGTCATCCAGTCAAACTCGATGGGAACGGTTTCGCTGACCGCCATTCACAGTGGCAAAAACCTGAACAGCGACCTTAAGAACATCGCTTGTACAAAGAGCACAATCGTTAACCGTTTTGAGCTCGAAAGTCTCTTCCCGAACGCAACAGTAACCGAGTACTCGAATGACGGCGAGGTGCTCAAAGCCCTCAATGAGGGGAAGGCACGTTGCATCATTGTCCCCAGCACGCGCCTGGAAACTCTCCGCGACACCTACGACATCGAGGATTTCGAAACACAGGAACTCACCAACACGGCGCAGCTATCGTGTTTAATTTCGCGCGGCAAGCCCGAGCTGCTGGGAATCATCAATAAGGGCATCGTCAATGCAGGTGAATCGCTCTCTGCAAACAGCTATTTCCCCACATCGTACTCGGCGCAAGAATCGGACACGTTCCAGTTTTTCTATCGTAACCGCACCGCCATTGCGACTGTTATCATCTGCATCTTGCTCACCAGCATCGCCATCCTTGTCTGGTCGCTTTACCGCGCACAGGAGGAACGGCAGAAAGCTGATGCCGCCAACGCCGCCAAAACCGCTTTCCTCACGCGCATGAGCCACGACATCCGCACGCCGCTCAACGGCATCCTAGGCCTTATCGAAATTGAGGAATTGAGAGAAGGCGACATGCAGGTCGCCCGCGAAAGCCGCGCCAAGGCGCGCGTTGCCGCCAATCACCTGCTGTCACTGATTAACGACATCCTCGAGATGGGCAGGATCGAGGAGTGCAAAGTGACGCTCGAGCACGAATCATTCAACCTTAAAGAGCTGTGCGACAATGCGCTCGTACTGTGCAAGCTCCGCGCATCGGACCGCGGCATAACCATGCTCGACACCAGCGAGCCCTACGCTGTCGACCAATATATGATCGGCAGCCCCACCCATATTCGGCAGATCCTTGTCAACCTGCTCGACAACAGCATCAAGTACAACAAGCACGGAGGCACCGTCACGTTCTCATCGACCATCAAACCGGTCGACGACGAGCACGCCGTGTTTTGCTTTAGCGTCTCGGATACCGGCATTGGTATGACGCCCGAGTTTTTGACGCACATTTACGAGCCGTTTGCCCAGGAAGGCGACGATGCGCGTAGCAAGTTCCAAGGAACCGGCATTGGCATGTCTATCGTCAAATCGCTCATCGATATGATGGGCGGCACGATTGAGATTTCGAGTGAGGTTGGCGCGGGAAGCACGTTCAACGTCCAGATACCGCTCGATATCGACAAGAACCCTCAGGCAAAAGAACGTGCGTCCAAGCAGACATACAGTTGCTCGCTTGCCGGCATGAACGTCCTTTTGGCAGAAGACAACGAGCTCAATGCCGAAATTGCCCAGGCTCTACTCGAAAGCGAAGACATCGTCGTGACGCGCGCCGCCGACGGCAACAAAGCAGTCGACCTATACGTTAGTCGTCCCGCCGGCAGCTTCGATGCGATCCTGATGGACATCATGATGCCGGGCATGGATGGCTACGAGGCAACCCGCGCGATTCGTCTGAGCGAAAAGGCCGATGCAGCCGACATCCCCATCATCGCGCTCACTGCCAACGCCTTTGCCGAAGACGCCAAGGCGGCACACGACGCCGGCATGAACGCCCATCTGCCCAAACCGCTCGACTTTAGCAAGCTCAAAAACATACTCGCCTGTATCAAGAAAAACGGGGCTGTTTCGCTATAGTTTGTGCTCAACCACTATGCGCAGTAGAAAGGAAACCAACGATGTTTAGGCCCTTACGTCGAAAGAAACGCGCCATCACCGACGAGGAAGCGCGCGAACTGCTCGCTACCTGCAAGCGCGGGGTCTTTGCCGTCAACGGCGATGATGGCTACCCGTACGCCATTCCCGTCAACTACTTCTTTGACGCCGAGCACGACAAGATTTATTTCCATGGCGCCAAGGCTGGCCATAAGGTCGATTCACTCAGACATGATGATAAAGTCTGCTTTACCGTTTACGGCAACGAGTGGTACAAGGACGGCGACTGGGCTCCCTACGTTATGAGTACCGTTGTCTTTGGTCGTTGTCGCCTGGTAGATGAAGCGCCCGCGTTTATCGAGGACAAAGTCCGTCAGCTCGCGCTTAAGTACTACCCTTCTGCCGAAGAAGTCGAGGAAGAAATCGCCAAAGGCATCAAGGGCGTCCAACTCTACGAGATTTCAATTGAGCATCTTTGCGGCAAGCAGATTCAGGAAAAGTAGCGAATGCGAAAAACGCGCTCGCTATCCTCTGCGCCCCATGTGCCCACGCATTTTGACGGCGTGGGCACATGGGGCAGCACTCGAATCGAGCGCCCCCTATACCCCAAAAACGTAGCGGTCCAGGCGGTCGCACGCTTCCCTCACGCGCGAAAGCGGCAGCGCCAGATTCACGCGAATGTGGCAGGGCCCGTGGAACGGACGGCCATCCTGATACCCCACGCCCACGCGCGCCCCCTCGTCAAGCAGCCACTGAATATCGCGGCCATGTTCGCGACACCACTTGGTGCAGTCCAGAAACACCATGTACGTGCCCTGCGGACGTGAATAGGACACGCCCTCAAAATGCTCGCCCACGTAATCGCAGAAGTACTCGATATTGCCGGCAAGCACCTGGTTGAGCTCGTCCACCCACTCGTAGCCCTGCGGCTGGTAGGCACCGATAAGCGCATGCATGGAAAGGACGTTCATCTCGTTGTAGTGAGTCTTGTTGGACACGGCGCACACGCGGTCGCGCAGCGTCTCGCTATAGATGATGTGGTAGCTGCCGACCAGGCCCGCCAGGTTAAACGTCTTGCTGGGCGCATAGAGAGCAACCGTGCGCATGCGGGCATCCTCGCTCACCGACTGCGTCGGGATATGCTTGTGACCGGGTAGGATGATGTCGGACCAAATCTCGTCCGAGATCACCACGCAATCGTGCTGGCGATAGATGTCCATGGCGCGCTCGATCTCGTCGTGCTCCCATACGCGGCCGCAAGGATTGTGCGGCGAGCAGAACACCGCGGCATGGATGTGGTTTTGGACGAGCTTGCGCTCCATGTCATCAAAGTCCATGCGCCACACGCCCCGATCGTCGAGCTTAAGCGGGCTGTGGACAATGCGATAGCCCGCGGCCTCGATGGACTTGGTAAAGCCGATGTAGGTGGGACTGTGGACCAGCACCGCATCGCCCGGCTGGACATACGCGCGCAGCGTCGATACGACGCCGCCCAGCACGCCGTTCTCGTAGCCGATATGCTCAGGGAGCAGGCCCTTAACACCGTTGCGGCGGTTCTGCCATTCGATGATACGGTCGAAGTACTCGGGGCGCGGATCGAAATAGCCAAACATGGGATGCTGGGCGCGCTGAATGATGTGCTCCTGGACCGTGGGCACCGTGGCAAAGTTCATGTCCGCTACCCACATGGGGATGCGGTCGAAGCCCTCATCGGGTGCGTTCGGAGCCATGCCGGGGATCTCACCCCAAGAGTCAACAGCGATAGAGTCCATGCCGTGGCGGTCGATAAGCGAGCTGAAGTCGTATTTCATACTGAGCTCCCGTGCAAAGTGATTGTTTTGGTAGGCGTTATTGTCCACCAGCGCGGGCGGTTTTGGCGCGGGGTTTGGCGCTTAATTTGACGGGTGCGGACGAATGGCAGGTTAGTCTTGCGCGTCGTTGACGGCGGTTACCGTCAACCTGGTTCCGTCGACCGTAAAGGATATGTCGAACCCGGCGTAAGCCAAGTGGTAAATGCGGTTTGGCTCGTACTTGCTACCCGCGCGGCGCGGATCTTGGCGAAGGACCTCGACCAAGCCGGGGAGCTTTGCGGGCGGGACCATATCCTGCAGCGCTTGCGGAAACTCGACGTCGAGCTCTTGCCACGGAGCATCCTCAATCCAGCCGCCCGTCGCATCCGGGTGACAGTCGGCAAACGGAATGTAGGGCTTAATGTCGTAGATGGGCGTGCCATCGCGCAGATCGGCCCCCAGCACATGGATGATGGGGCCCTCGTCAGTGAGCTCGACACGATCGAGCTTGACGCAGGTGAGCCCGATGGGATTAGGGCGAAACGGACTGCGCGTGGCAAACACGCCCACGCGCTCGGCTCCACCCAGACGCGGCGGACGCACGGTTTTCGACCATTTTGCGTTGGTGCCGGACCTGTCCTGCGTTTTGGCATCGGCGGCAATATCCTTAGCCGTGCCGCCGGGCGTGCCGTTTTCGAAGCGCCAGAGCAGCCATAGGTGAGAGAAGGAGCTCAGACCCTCAACCGCTGCGTTGGAGGCAAATTCCGGCTCAAAAACGATGCGTCCCTGCAGGTGAGGCGCCAAAAAGCTGTTGCGCGGGATGCCGAACTTCTGCGGCAGGTCGGTATGTATGTGTGCGATAGGTTCCATGTCGGTCATTGTACGGCATGGAGGTGTGGGACGTTGCGCGCAATTCTTCGCCGCGGTCCCCCGTCGTGCAACCAACGGTTGCTTGGAAGGGCGCCCGCCGCCGCTTATGCTTAAGCCATCAACCAGCAGAAAGGAGCCGTTATGGCCTTTGCAGAAAAGCTCATCGCCGTCCGTCGTGCCCATCACCTTACTCAGGAGCAGCTCGCCGCCAAGCTCTTCGTCACACGCCAAGCCGTCAGCCGTTGGGAGCGCGGCGAGGTCACCCCTGGTATCGACATGATGAAGCTCATTGCCGCCGTGACCGGCGAGCCACTGTCTCATCTGCTCGAAATGCCCGAGCACTATTGCCAGAGCTGCGGCATGATACTCACGCCCGACGACTGCGGTACCGATGCCCACGGCGCCACGACCGACCATTACTGCAAGTGGTGCTACGACCACGGCAAGTACACCTACGAGACCACGATGGAGGCCATGATTGAGGATTGTGCCCCGCGCCTGGCACAAAACACCGGCATGTCGCTCGACGAAGCCGTCTCGCTTATGGGCGCTGTCCTGCCACAACTGGAGCGCTGGCGTACCGTGCAGGAAAACGAGGAGCGCTACGGTGCCGAGGCGCGGGCGCGCTATGGCGATGAGGCTATCGATGCAGCAAACGAGGCACTGCTGGACATGGACCCCGAGACATGGAACGACATGAAGGAACTTGAACGCGCTATTCTGGGCCAGCTCTCGATCGCCATGGGCGACGGCGAACCGGATGGAAGCGAGGCGCGCAAGCTTGTCGCAATGCACCGTCGATGGATTGGCCTTAACTGGGGACACGAACCCCAAGACGAAGCATACCTGGGCCTCGCCCACGGCTATCTTGCCGATCAGCGCTTTATCGACTACTACGACAAGCCCTGCGGCACCGGAGCCACGGCGTTTCTGGTCCATGCCATCGAGTCATCAATGGATCGCGCATAGACTGCAGCGGCTTTGGGTATCTCAACCGAAACCTCAACCGATTGGAGACATCATGGCTACTGATCATGAACTCGCGCTCTACGTTATGACTGGCTGCCCGTATTGCATAAAGGTCAAGCGCTTTTTGGCCGATAACGACGTGACCATTCCCGAGCGCAATATCTCGACCGATTCCGATGCCGAGCAGACGCTCATCACCGTCGGCGGAAAGCGCCAGGTTCCCTGCCTGTTCATTGACGGCAAACCGCTCTACGAGTCGAGCGACATCATCACCTGGGCACAGAAAAACCTCCTCTAGCACTCATTGGGGACGTACTTAAATGAGTAGTCGTTAAAGAACGTCCCCAATAACTAGTCCCCCGCCGAACCCAAACATATACGCCAGCATCCAAAGTCGACTTTTTTCGACACCTTTGAATGCTGGCGTACAGCTTTTTGTGGGCGGTCGTTGGGGACGTTCTTAAATGACTAGTTGCTTGAGACGGCCTTTGGATTATGGCTGTTTGAAGCCATCCGACGTCTCTGGAAAGGGCTCCTTAGAGGACCGTGTTCAAAAAATGGCAAATATGAGTACTGCTACTTGTTTAGTAACAGCGATTTTAATCATTTCAGGGATCATTCAACGCCCCAAGCGTCCGCAGATGGCGTTATTTCTCCCCATATGTTCAATAAAAGAGAAGCCTAATGGTATTAAATCTCATCAGGGACCTTTTTTTGAAGAAGATAAATGCAACCACAATGGCAACAGTACTCATATTTACCCTTTTTTGCACACTGCCCTCCAGAATAGTCGTTAGGGACGACTCAAAATAGCAATTCCGGCACTTAGACGCTCTCTTCTTGAATGACTAGTTGTTAAAGAACACTCAGCGACTACTCCAATTCGCGACACACTGTGTCGCGAATTGAGCTGTTCTCACCACCGAAGACCGGTGAAAGCTCCTGGCCAGAACCTCGATAGTTTGTTAAAGTGCCCCCTCTGCAGGTTCAATGAGCGCTCATGTTCCAACTTGGAAAGTGAAGAAATATCGAAACCATCGATGCCCATTTCCTATCGAAAAAACTAGTCAAAACACGCTAATTAGCTTGATAAGCTGCTTGTATTTTTGTCTACAAAACTGTATACAAAAAGAGATTCCGAGAACCAGCGCTCGACATTATGTCGATCGATAGGAGGCGCTATGGATGCTAAGCAGCTCGAAAAGATGATGGGGTTTGCACCCGGAGAGTTGGAGAAAGCCGCGGAGGCATACGAAAAAGATGAGTGGCCGAAGGGTCGCACCATCAAGCTGGGAAGGCCGTCGATCTCTGATGAGCCAAGCGTTGTTTTATCGGCACGTGTGGGTGAATCGGTTCTTGAGGCGTTTGACGCAAAGGCAAAGCGTCATGGGCAGACACGCACAGAGCGGCTCAGGGAGCTCATTACCCTTGACGCAAGGATTGCCTAGTCCCCCGCCGAACCCAAACGTGTATGTCAGCATCCAAAGTCGACATTTTTCGACATCTTTGGGTGCTGACGTACAGCTTTTGCAACATAGTCGTTGGGGGCGTTCTTAAATGACTAGTCGTTAAAGAACGTCCCCAACGACTAACTAGCCGTGAAAGCGGGCTATGGGCGCAAGTGGCTGTTCGCGAAAGACGCGCTCGACGGCGGCGCGGTATTCGTCGACCTTTTTGGTCTTGCGCACGATCTTGTGAACGTTAGCGGGATCGGCGAAGGCGCATTTGGCGTAGAACCACCACTCCTTCATGCGAAAGACCGCATTGCCGCCAATCTCTTCCGCATATGCCGCAAACAGCGTGTCGTGGAAGCGCTGCAGCTCAGCAGCCGTGGCAGTAGGGCCGCCCTTAACCATGCGAGCCAGCGCGGGGTTCGCAAGCAAGCCGCGCCCCAACATTACGTGACGCGTTCCGGGATAGGCCTCCACCAGCGCATCCATCTCCTCAAGATCAAAGATGTCGCCGTTGTAGGCCACCGGGAACGGCGCCCGCTCCAGCGTCTCGCCGTAAAACTCTTTGCGCGGCGAACCCGCATAGCGGTCCTTTTGCACGCGCGGATGCACGATTAGTTCTGCCAACGGCATGCGGCAATACAGATCGAGCACGCGCTCGTATTCGTCGTCACTCTCCAGCCCCAGCCTGGTCTTGACCGACACCGGCAACGGCGACCGCCCGCACACATCGTTCAAGAACACCTCGAGCTCGTCGAGATTGCGCAAGAAACCCGAACCCTTGCCCTTGGCGACAACCGTTCCCGAAGGACAACCCAAGTTGAGATTGACCTCGCGATAACCCATGTCGGCGAGCACCTGTGCCGCCCACACAAACTCGTCCGCGTTCTTGGACATCAGCTGAGGCACTACGTTGAGCCCCTGGTTATTGACAGGGTCGATCTCCTTAAACGCCTTGCCGCCAAAGCGGTTGCCCACGCGCGGCGGCGGCAAAAACGGCGTGTAATAACAATCGAGTGCGCCAAAACACTCCGCATGCACGCGACGGAACACATGCCCGGTAATCCCCTCCATAGGGGCCAGCGATAAATACATCAACATCCACTCTCAACTCAATGTGACAAAGGGACAGTCCCTTTGTCACATCCCATTCAAGCGGTTCAGGAACTCTTCGCAGGCGCGAGAACGCAGGCGATATTTTTTCCACACCAGATACGATGCAATGGTGAGCGGCGGCTCAAACGGGATAAAACGCAGGTCGCTGCTTTCATCTATCTGCAACAAGCTTCCAATACCAACCGCACATGCGGTGCCCGAACGCACCAGGTGCGACGCGTTGCCGATCAGATCGAAATGCCCCACGACGTTGAGGTCATCGAAGCTGAAGACGCCGCCCGACCACACTTCGAGATCGAACGCTCGATTCGAGGTACGCGAACTCACCAGCAGCGGCATCTTCGCCACGTCCGCAGGCGTTAACACGTCCAGGCCACCCCATGGACCGCTCGCGGCGACAACGGCGCCGGCCCGGTCAGCCTCAGGCATACGGATCCACTCGTATTTCTCGACGTTAACGGGCTCCAACAGCAGGGCAAAGTCGAGCAAGCCACGCTCCAAGCGCTCCTCCACCGCATCGGCATTGCCGGTATAGAGCTCAATCGTCACTCCGGGATGACTCCGATGCAGCTCCGCAAAAGTATCGAGCACCAGCCGCATCGATTTGGTTTCGCCGGCTCCAATGCGGATAACGCCTGCAATGCCGAGCTCCCGATCCGCCAACTCTAGCTCGGTCTGTTCCACCAGCAAGACAATCTCCTCGGCGCGCTGGCGCAAGCGCATGCCATCGCTCGTGAGTACACACGATCGATTGGTGCGCTCGAACAGCTCCACGCCCAGCTCGCGTTCCAAATCGGCTATCTGGCGCGAGAGCGTGGGCTGCGTCACATGTAGCACGTTAGCAGCTTCGGTCATGTTTTCCTCGCGGGCCACAGCAAGAAAATAACGCAGCGTTCGCAGCTCCATGATTGCTCCTTCGTGCACAACGGAGAACTTCATTCGGTCCAATTCGTTTCACATACATAATCCGTATATCTAGCTAGTTGCTATAGGCAATATACATTATCAAATCTCGGAACTATCGTTACAGAAGAGAACCATCGAGAAAGGAAGCGCATGGAATACATCACGCTCAATAACGGCATCAAAATCCCCCAGCTAGGACTTGGCACGTATCTGCTTAAACCCGACGATGCCCAATCGTCGGTTACCTCCGCACTCGGCATGGGGTATGAGCTCATCGACACTGCCAATGCATACGTGAATGAGCGAGCAGTGGGTCGCGGCGTGCGCGAATCAGACTTGCCGCGCGAAAACGTGTTTCTCGAAACCAAGCTCTGGCCCTATTTTTACAACAGCGACACCGCCGTTGACGAAACGCTCGAGCGTCTGAACACACCTTACATCGACCTCATGATTCTGCACCAACCCGCAGGCAACTACTTGGCGGGCTATGAGAAGCTTGAGATCGCGTACAAGGAAGGCAAGCTCCGCTCCATCGGAATCTCCAATTTCGACGAGAACGAAATCGAGAAGCTTCTCGCAAATTGCGAGATCGTTCCATCCCTTATTCAGGTCGAGTGCCATCCGTATTTCCCGCAGACCGAACTGAAGAAGTTGCTCGCCCAGCACGACATTGCATTGCAGGCGTGGTACCCGCTCGGCGGGCGCGGCAACAGCAGCATCATGAACGAGCCCGTCGTGCGCGACCTCGCTGTCAAGTATGGCAAAACGCCTGCTCAAATCATTATGCGTTGGCATATCCAAGAGGGAAATATCGTCATTCCAGGCTCCAAGAATCCGACGCACATCGCCGACAACATCGATGTCTTCGACTTCGAGCTCACGGACAGCGACATGACCGCCATGGCTACCCTCGATCGCGGGAAACCCTTCTATGAGCGCACGCCCGAGAAGCTTGCGCAATATGCCGCCTGGCACCCCGACGTTGAGAACCAGAAATAGGAGCATCATGCAGTACGCAACCCTTGGCCATTCCGGCATTAAAGTCTCTAAACTCTGCCTGGGAGGCATGAGCTTTGGCGAGCCCAGCCCCGACTTTCATCAGTGGACCATCGGACCCGACGGCACACGCGCCGTCATCAAACGCGCACTCGACACCGGAATCAACTTTATCGATACCGCGAACTGCTACAGCTTTGGCACGAGCGAAGAGTACATTGGCGCCGCCCTGCGCAATCTGGGAATCGCTCGCGAGAGCGTCGTGCTGGCTAGCAAGGTTCACTTCAACGAGGGCGGCCTTTCCGCCAACGCCATCAAACGCGAGATCGAAGGCTCGCTCAAGCGCTTGGGCACCGATTACCTAGACCTCTACATCATTCACCGCTTCGATTACGACGTTCCCATGGAAGAGACCATGGAGGCGCTCAACGACTTGGCGCGCGAGGGCAAGGTTCGCGCGCTCGGCGCCAGCGCTATGTATGCTTACCAGCTGCACAACCTGCAGATCGTCGCGCGCGACCACGGATGGACGCCCTTTACGAGCATGCAGTGCCACTACAACCTGCTGTACCGAGAGGACGAGCGCGAGATGATCCCGGTGTGCCGCCAGTTTGACATGGCCCTTACGCCATACAGCCCCATGGCTTCGGGACACCTCTGCCGACCCACGTGGGAAAGCTCGAGCACACGCGGCACCACCGACACGACCATGGCCAACAAGTACGACCATGATCGCGCCATCGACATGCCCGTCATTGAGCGCGTGGCCAAGATTGCCGCCGATCACGACGTGCCGATGTCGAGGATTGCGCTGGCATGGCACTGGGCACGTGGTGTGGCGGCCCCCATCGTGGGCTGCTCCAAGCCCGAGCGCGTCGACGATGCCGTGGCCGCGCTCGACGTAACGCTCTCGCCCGCCGAGATCGAGTTCCTCGAAGAGCTCTATCAACCGCACGCGCTCGTTGGCCCCAAGGCCCGTCCCGGCGAAAAGCCGCTTGCCGGCACCACCAAGGTCAAAACCACAAAGTGATGCCATGGACGACAACATCATCGACGGCCTACGCGACGCCGGTTGCAGCGAAGAGTTTATCGAGCTATACGGCACTGCTGCCAGCGACTGTGCGCGCATTTGCCTACTAAAACGGCATCGCCGCGAATTGCTCAACGATATACACGCGGGGCAACAGAAGCTCGAATGCCTTGACTATCTCATCTATCGGCTACGCAACGCCTCAACCGGATGCTGTTCAAGCCGCTCGGTATCGCGGCCATGAGGCGGCACTTAATAGCACCTCACCATGGCACCAAATACTGCCTCACCATAAAGCCTAAACCGCAGCAACGAAAGGAACTCCAATGACTAAGGCACTTGTGGCATATTTCAGCGCATCGGGAACCACGATGGACGTTGCGAGCCGCTTGGCTCGCGTGACGGACAGTGACCTGTTCGCCATTGTGCCCGCCAATCCATACACAAGCGCCGACCTTAACTGGCGCGACAAGCAGAGCCGCAGCACACTCGAGGCTGCCGACCCCTCCTGCCGCCCTGCCATAACCTCTAGAGTGGAGCACATCGAAGGCTACGACACCATCTTTTTGGGTTTCCCCATCTGGTGGTACGTGGCACCGGCGATTATCAACACACTCCTTGAGTCTTACGACCTGACAGGCAAGACGATCGTCCTGTTTGCCACCTCGGGCGGAAGCGGAATGGGCAAAACGGCGTCGGTCCTTAGGGCAAGCGCTCCGGGCGCAAAGATCGTTGACGGCGGCATTCTCAACAACGCAAGCAACGCCAGCCTCGAGAAGTTCGCGGCAAGGTACCTCTAACGCGACAAAGGCCGACAAATCGGCGGCGCGGCGAGCACGATGAAAGCGGCATCATCGAGTGGATATAGGAGCGCCTGCCCTATTCCAAAGTCGCCACCCTAACCTTTCATCCACTCCAAAACATGTACGTCAACATCCAAAGTCAACATTTTTTGACATCTTTGAATGCTGACGTACAGCTTTTTGTATGGACCGGAGAAGGCGCAAATGGCGAACCCATCGAGCCGTCAAGACACTTTAGCCGCATGACCATGCACTCATCGATGGCAGGATTCCCTATACTGAGTCACATATGACGGTATCGCGCCAAAGGAGAACGCCGTGACCACGTCGCAGATATCCCTGCTCGCGCTCATCTCGGTTGGAGGCATCGGCATCCTGCTTATCGGAATGAGCACGCTCATGAAAGTCGCCGCCCGCAGGAAAGCCAAGGCCTGCACCGCTATGATCATGGGAACGGTCATTGACCACCGCTTTATGGGCGAAGGCAGAATGTATCCCGTTTTGGAGTACACCGTCGACGGCACGCGGTACCACGTGAGAAAACAATTCCGCGGCGTAAAGACCAAAAGCTTGTCGGGACTCCCCGTCCGCACGCAAAGCGCGGCGTACGAAGACGCCAAGGGCTGGTTGCACGTACAGACAGGACCCATCGCACGCCTAGATACTCTCGCAGAGCAGCTTTGGCCCCTCGGCAGCCAAATGACTGTGCACTACAACCCCAGCAGCCCAGACAAGAGCTATGTCGAGCGCCCTATCGTGGGCGACTTTGCCACGCTGATGTTTAACATCGCGGGTATCTTGCTCATCGCGCTGAGTATTTTGCTCTATGTTCTTATCCAGCGCTAGCTCAGACTGATACATCCCGCGCGCCGCGCGCCGTAATGACCGCCACGACACCAAGGACCAGCTATGGCAACACTCTCCGAACAAGAACGTAAGCGCATCCAGCGATACTGCATTTGCCCCAAGGTTGCCGGCGCGGCGCTTGCCATGGCATTCGTGCTGCCCTTATCGATCATTCCTTTCGAAATGGTCGACGACATCGTCTTCCATCACGAAGGCTTCCAAGAGACAGGCATGATGACCGCCTTGGTGCTCACCGCCATCGAGCTCGTTATATTCTGCTACTGCGCTCTCGCCCCGCGCTTTGGCATGCGTGGCAAGCAGTGGAAGGAAATGCAGCGCCGGCTCGCCGTCGAGCAGAGCGAGAAAGACCGCTCGGCACAAATCGCAGGCGTTGTTGGCACGCAGGCCGCCGCGCGCCTGCTCAAGAACAGCGACAACGAGACCGCGCGCAACCTGGGCGGCGCGGCAGAAGTCGCCGCTGCCGTAGGCGCCGTCGCCACCGCGGCAGACGTGCTTACCGAGAGCTTCGCCAACGCGAAGGCTATGGCAGAGGCCTGTGGCGTGTCTGTCCCCCGTGCAAAGAAGTGGGTCGTCGCGCTTGTGGCGCTGCCCCTCGCGATCGTATGCGGCGCCTATATCCCGCAGCTGGCGCAGGGGAACATCGAGATGCAGGAGAACGCCGCGGCCGCGGCCGAGCAGATCGCCATTGCTCGCAAGGCATTAGAGCCCTCATGCGAGTACGTGTCCGCCGATGACCCCTACGAGCGATACCAAGATTACGGCTATCACGTCCGCGGTTATCTGCACGACGGCGACTCCGATACCCAAAAGACCTATACGTACCTGGATTTTGACAACAAGGGGACACTCACGGAAGTGAGCTACGCGGCAGAGGTCGACCCCGGCGCGAGCCTCGAGGACAACCTCGCCCGTATCGAGCTCGATCTTGACGAGCTTTCCTCTGTTGTCCAAACCATAGACGTCAAGACCGCAAGCCCCGAGCTCCTAGCACCGCAGAAGCTCCCCGAAGAGTTTAGGCAAGCTTTTTTGAACGGCTCGCTCTACGAGAGAATCTCTATCAGGACGAGTGACGACCCTATTAAAGCGTATTACTCGTTTGACACGGATCCCGAGGACGAGTTTGACGAGTACACCCATCCAACCATCCGCATCACGCTGATGGGCAAAACGAACTAGGTGCAGGGAGATGAATGTGACAAAGGGACTGTCCCTTTGTCACATTATTCGGAGCGTAGGGCTTCCACGGGGTCTTTCTTGGATGCGCTACGGGCCGGCAGCAGGCCGGCGACAACCGTCAACAGCACCGAAATCGCGATGAGCACCAGCGCATCCTGCACGGGCAGGCTCATCAAGTTGGGGACCTGTTTGGCAGCAAGCGCCCAGGCATTGACCGGAAAACTCACGAGCACCACGACGACGATGGCGAAGACGCCAGCAATGAGGCCTTCGATGAAAGTCTCGGCGTTGAACACGTTGGCCACATTGCGCTTCGACGCGCCGATCGCGCGCAGGATGCCAATCTCCTTTTTACGTTCCAGCACGCTGATGTAGGTGATGATGCCGATCATGATGGAGCTGACGACCAAGCTGATGCTCACAAATGCGATGAGCACCAAGCTGATGGTGTTCACGATGTCGGTTACCGAACCCATGATAATGCCCATGTAGTCGGTGTACGAGATTGCCTGCTCGTCGTGGCCGGCGGCTTTGACCTGCTTGTTATACGCATCGATGTGATCGAGTACGCGCTCCTTGGCCTCAAAGTCGCGCGGGAAAATCTTAACCGAGATGGGATCTGCCTCATCCGCATAGCCCAACGTGGTCAGATTGTTATCGTAGGTGAGCTGCGACGCCTTGGCATAGCTCATCATGAGCGAACTCAGGTCCTCGGCGTCCATGTTGAAGTGTATGGCATTGGCAAAGGCGCTCGCATCCACACGCATAGCGCCCGCCAGGTTAGCAATACTCGACGACACCTGCGTAGCCACCTGTCCCATGAGCCCCGCCGCGCCTGCTTTAAGCTGGGACGATACAGTTGTCGCAATCTGCTCGCTAATTGTCTGCATCACCTGATCCATAGCCTGTTGCAGATACGGAGCCAGCTGCTTTTGCACATAGTCGGTCACCGCGTGCTGCAGGCGCTCTACCAGGGCATCGCCGCCGAGCGCTTTGAGCTGGGCCAGGATTTGCTGGGCTACCGCATCACTCTCAAGATACGTCGAGAACGCGGCGGCGAGTTTCGACGCGTCCTTAAGATCTTCGGGCGACAGCGCCTTAAGCTGATCAGACTGAAAAAAGCCCTCAAACAGTTGGTTGGCAAGCGTTCCCACCTGCTGCATTTGCTCGGGCGTGAGCTCCAGACCGTCAAAGATGCCCGAGAAATCTGGGGCCGGTGCTTTTGCCATGATGCTGCTGAAGTCGATGTCCTTGCCAACGCCCGAAAGGTCAATATCCAGGCCCGACAAATCGATGCCCGAAAGATCCATGCCACCGGCAGCACCCGAGAGTGCAGATGCATCGAACGAGAACGCGCTCTTCAACGCCGCCTCGTCCACACTGAACATGCTGCCCAGATCCACGCCCTGCTTGGCCTCGCCTTGCAGTTCGTCGAAAGACTTGCCCGTAAAGACATCCGTCTCGGGGTGGGCAAGTTGCTCCTGCACTATCTGTGAATCGGCGGCGCGCTCCATAAGCTGGCGAGTCATCGCGTGTGTATAGGCAATACCCGGAGACAACGCGCTCGCGTTGGCCATCTCGTTCGGTCGCACCACGCCCACAATACGCACGTCAATACCGTCGGCAACCTTGGCCGTCATAAAGTCGGCATCGCCAGACATGTCGGTCCACATGCCGGTCTCTTCGTTTTTGCGATAGGCATCGGCCGGCGACAACACTTTAAACGCCGTGGACAGCGCGTCGTCGTAGGTAAAGTCGCTGCCGGTCTCGGGCGTCTCGACCTTGCCGTCGGCCGTCATGGCGCTGTTTACCAGATCGTTGAGCTCATCGATATCCAGCGCACCGATGCTGTAGAGCGTGTAGTCGCCCACCGTGCCGCGGCTCGAAAGCACCATTACGGCTTCGTTAGCAGACGTAGGCCAATGGCCGGCGACGACATCGTACTGGCTGTCGAGCAGGCTCTGGTCGTCAATCATCTCGTTAAAGACCGAGGTTCCCATGGATTCCATGCTCACCGTCGCCGCCGAACTCGCGCCGCCGCTCATGGCCTCGGTCATAGCGTTGGGCACCAGCCGGACAGGCTTCTCATCGCCCTTGCCCGCACGATAGACAACCGGCGTCACGCCATAGCCGTACTGGATGGCATTGACCTCTTTATCGATGCCGTCGCCACCGGCATCGAGCCATGCCTTAAAGCTCGTCATGTCGTTGGACTTAACGCTCGCAAACATATCCTTTACGGCCGTGACCACAGGAATCTT
The DNA here is from genome assembly GCA_023708985.1 of Collinsella sp. Taxonomy (GTDB): domain Bacteria; phylum Actinomycetota; class Coriobacteriia; order Coriobacteriales; family Coriobacteriaceae; genus Collinsella. The sequence goes on along the minus strand of BREX01000001.1, from coordinate 167,306 downwards.
ATCGGTTCCCCGAGCCTTGCCGTCAGTGCTGCCGTCGGACGAGCCCTCGTTCTTGGACGTATCGTCATCCGTGGTCCCCTGTCCGCCCATCATGGACGACAGGTCGTAATCCTGCTTGGAAATCGTCAGCGGGTAGCTCGAGAGCGTATCCTCCTCGACCTTTTTGATGTAGCCGTTTACGCCGTTGGAGAGCGCCAGAATCGCCGCGATACCGATGATGCCGATCGAACCAGCAAAGGCCGTCATAGCCGTACGGCCCTTCTTGGTCAAAAGGTTTCGCGCCGAAAGCCCCAGCGCCGTCACAAAGCTCATCGAGGTTTTGCGCGTAGGCTTAGCCTCGCGACGCGCGGCATTGGCAACATCAAAGGGATCGGAATCGTCGGTGATCTTGCCGTCCGCCAGGTTGACGATGCGCGTGGCGTACTGGTACGCCAGCTCGGGATTGTGCGTGACCATGATGACCAGACGGTCGCGCGCAACGTCCTTGAGCAAATCCATGACCTGCACGGATGTCGTTGAGTCTAAGGCGCCGGTCGGCTCGTCAGCCAGCACAATCTCGGGATCGTTGATCAGGGCGCGGGCAATAGCCACGCGCTGCATCTGGCCGCCCGATAGCTGGCTCGGGCGCTTGTTAACGTGCTCGCCCAGACCGACTGCCTCAAGCGCCTTGCGTGCACGCTGGCGGCGCTCGGCATGCCCCACGCCCGTGAGCGTAAGCGCCAATTCCACGTTTTCCAAAATGGTCTGATGCGGAATGAGGTTGTAGCTCTGAAACACAAAGCCAATGCGATTGTTTCTGTAGGCATCCCAATCGCGGTCGCTGAAGTCCTTGGTCGAGATGCCATCGATCAACAGGTCGCCGGAATCGAAATGGTCGAGTCCACCAATGACGTTGAGCATCGTAGTTTTACCCGAACCCGAGGGACCCAGGATGGCTACAAACTCGTTATCGCGAAAAGACAGGCTTACGCTGTCGAGCGCTACCTGCGTAAACGACTGCGTAACGTACCTTTTGCAAATATCTCTGAGATCCAGCATGGACGGCAACCTCTCTCGCGCGGGCGCGCTCGCCCGCTCCCCCGCCGTTCACGTTCGGCGCGCTTGTCCTACTCTATCCTCATTTTTGGCCGATACCAGTGAGGAATGTAACGAACCGCGCCAAAAAACGAACGGGACAGCACGCCGCATGGCGCACCATCCCGCATATAACATCCCCGATGTGACAAAGAGGCTGTCACTTTGTCACATTCCAATGCGCGCTACTTTTCGAGCCCGCACGGCATAACGTTAGCGCTGCCGCGGCGAGCCTCAGTCACGGCTGCAAAGAAGCGATAGCCGCCCGAGAAGTTAAAGCACTCAAAGCCATGCTGCGCCAAAATGCGGCAAGCAATGTAGCTGCGAATGCCGCTCTGGCAAATTACGTAGACCGGCTTGGCCCGGTCGAGCTCGCCCAGGCGATTGCGCAGATCATCGACGGGAATGTTTACGAAACCATCGATATGCCCGCGCTCATACTCCCCTTCCGTACGAACATCGAACAGCTGCACGCTGCCATCGCGTGGCAAGTTGGGCTCATCCTCCCAATGCCACTGCGCCAGTGTGCCGCGATTGAGGTTCTCGATCATAAAGCCCGCCATATTGACGGGATCCTTCGCCGATGAGTACGGCGGCGCGTATGCTAGGTCCAAATCCTTAAGCCTATCGCCGCGCATGCCTGCCTGGATGGCAGTCGCCAGAACGTCGATACACTTGTCCACACCATCGATGCCCACGATTTGCGCACCCAGCAGGCGCAATCCCTGCTTCTCGAAGATAACCTTCATGGTCATGGGCGTTGCACCCGGATAATAACCCGCATGCGAACCGGGCGACAGGACCACGCTGTCGCAGTCAATTCCCGCCGCGTGTGCTGCCTTTTCGGATAGTCCCGTGCTTGCCGCCGTCAAGTCGAATACCTTGATAATCGATGAGCCCAACGATCCGCGGTAGCAGCTGTCCATGCCGGCTATGACATCGGCAACGACACGCCCCTGCTTGTTGGCGGGGCCGGCGAGCGAAATGACCGCGTCCTCGCCGGTCACCTGATGCGTGACCTGCGCGGCATCGCCCACGGCATACACGTCGGCAGCAGAGGTCTCCATGCGGTCGTTGACCACAATAGCCCCCTTGATGCCCAGTTCGAGCCCCGCCTCTTGCGCCAGATGGCTCTCAGGTGCCACGCCAATGGCAAGCAGCACCATATCGGCTCCGATAGGGTCATCGCCCGCAACATGGGTGACAACGCAGCCATCAACTTCCTCAAAACCTGTCACATCGGCCTTGAGGCGCAGATCAATACCGTGCTCACGCACCTCGGTATGCAAAAGGGTCGCCATGTCGTAATCCAGGTTGTTCATAAGCTGGACGGGACGCTGCAGAAGGGTCACCTGGAGCCCTAGCTCGCACAGATTCTCCGCCGTCTCGACGCCAATGAAGCCGCCGCCGATCACGACGGCACTGCTCGGTCGCCGCTCTCGAACATAGCTGTGAATACGCAGCGTGTCCTCAACGGTGCGTAGGCTAAAGATTTTATCCGAGTCGATGCCCGGCAACGCAGGGCGAATCGGCTTTGCACCCGGCGACAGGATGAGCTTGTCATACGTCTCGACAAATTCCTCGCCCGTCAGCATATTGCGAACCTCGACCGTATGCGAATCGGGATGGATGGCAAACACCTCGTGACTCGTCTTGACCGCAATGCGAAAGCGATCCCAAAAGCCCTTGGGAGACTGCAGCGTCAATGCACTCTCTTCTTCTATCACGCCGCCAATGTAGTACGGAAGCCCACAGTTGGCATACGATACAAAACCCGTGCGCTCAAAGATGACAATTTGGGCCTGCTCGTCGAGCCTGCGCAAACGTGCCGCCGCCGATGCGCCGCCCGCGACGCCTCCAACGATAACCACCTTCATAGCTAACGCACCACCTTTCCCGTATAGCCGCTTATGCCGCCGATATTCTTGACACTGCCATACCCAGAACGCTTAAGAAAACTCACAGCTTGGTTGCTTCGCGCACCACTCAGGCAATGCACGAAAAGCTGCGTGCCCTTGTCTGGATACAGCTCAAGCACCTGGTTGATACGATCGAGCGGAACGTTGACGCTGCCCGGAATGTGGCCCTGTCCATACTCGTCAGCACTCCTCACGTCGAGCAGCACCGCCCCCTTAGAAGCCTTCCATTCCTGGACGCCCACATTCATGTCCGGTCCTGCAAACAAATCAAACAATCCCATAGCGCACTCCTTTGCTGGTTGCTTTGGGCAAGTATGCCAAGGCACTGCGGTCGCGTTCTGTGACCAAGTCACCAAACGGAAAATATGTTGCCGACGGCAGATACAGCTGCGCGGTAGGTCTAGGCCAACCGTGCCAACCCATCTACATCACGCACGATAATCCGTCCGCGCCTAACCTCGATGAGCCCGTCCTGCGCAAGACGGCTCAGAGCGCGCGTCACCGCTTCGCGCGCAGAGTTGATGTCGCGTGCAAGCTCGTCTTGCGTTACGGCAACTTCTGCTGTGCCCGCAACTCGGCAATGCTCGAGCACGTAGCTGGCGACGCGCTGATCGAGACGCTTAAAGAGCATCTGCTGCAGCACGCATACCACCTGGGAGTAGCGCTTCACCTCAACCTGGAGCATAAAGGCCTTAACGTAGACATTATCGCGGGCGAGCTGGACGCACACGCTCGCAGGCACCACCAAAAGCGATGACCTGCGTGCTGCAACCACCATGGTGTCAAATGAAATCTGCTCGATAACGCACGAGGCCGTGGTGACACAGCACTCTCCGCAGCCAACCCTAAACAGCGTGACCTCCTTGCCTTCCTCGGAAAGCAGGCTCACGCGAATGTCACCTTCGATAATAAAGATAATGCCGGTGCAAGAATTTCCGCTGCTACCGATTATCTGCCCGGCATCAAAGGATCGCAGCGACGAGCGCTCTGCCACGAGCGTCTGCTCATCGGATGTAAGTTGTCCCCAAAACGGCAACCGCTCGACCATGCTGCCGACCATAGCCGCCCCCTTTCGACGTATACCCATGATGCTACCCCGAAGCAGAAAAAAAGAGTCGCTGTTTCCAGCGACTCCCCTTCAGTTGCCTGTCCCACGAATCTACTGTTCGCTCTTCGCGAGTGCTTGATCGATCAGTTTATTGAGCGCCTCGCGCTGCTCAGCGGAGTTGATGCCGCCCATGATCGGCTCTCCCACAATGTTACCGTTCTGGTCGATCACGTACGTGGTCGGGAACGAGTACAGGTTGGAGGTGAACTTGCCGGCCTCGCTATCCGACTTGAACCAGATGTTCTTGTACGTCACGCCCTTCTTGGAAAGTACGTCCTTGGCGTCTGCCACCTCGTCTTTGTTGCCATCGAGCGTAAAGGAATTAACGCCCACGACCTGGCCGCCCTTCTCGGCAAGCTCCTTGTTGAGCTTCTCCAGATCGCCCAGCTCTCCCACGCACGGCTTGCAGGTGGTAAACCAGAAGTTCATGACGGTGACCTTGTTCTTGGAGAACAGCTCGTCGCTGTTTACATCGTTGCCGTCCAAGTCCTTGCCCTTAAAGCTGGGGAACTTCGTCTCCCCGCTCTCGCCGTTGGTCATGCCTGCGGTCGAGGCATCGACGCTCTCTCCCTCGCCGGGCGTGCTGCCACATCCAGGAAACTCCTTCTCCAGCGCCATGAGCTTATCCTCGATCTCCTTGACCTGCTGCGCGCCGGCCTTAAGCGTCTTGAGCTCGTCAGCCGTAAACTGATCCTTGGCGCCCTCGATGGTATCAAGCAAAAAGTCGCCGTAGTTCTTGCCGTCCTCAATCATGGGAGTGTCTTTGTTGGCCGCAAGAAACACCTTTTCCCATAGGGCGTTATCGCTCGCAAAGATCTCGTTTTCCTTTTGCAGCAGCTGCTGGTACAGCTCGGCCGCCTCCTCGGCGCTCGACGGCTTTTGTGCCACAAGCTCGGCGATTTGCGTATCGCCGCTCGTGGCATCCTTTGCGTCGCCCTTGGGGGCAGAGCACGCTGCGAGAGTCAGCGCCAGCACGGGCAGCATCAACAAGGCCGCAATTTTTGACAGTTTCATGGTTCCTCCGTTTATATCGAAGCTTATATAGATACCTATTTGTTTTCGCAGGCTTGCGCGGGCTGCGCGGGTTTGTCGCCCGTCACACCCAGCCCGTAGCGAAAGCTAATGGCATCGACGGGGCATGCGCCCACGCATTTGCCGCAACGAATGCACTCGGCATGGTTGGGCGTACGCGTAACGTCCACGTCCATCTGACACACTTTGGCGCACTTACCGCACGAGACGCATTTGCACTGGTCAACCTGAATCCCCAGCAACGACACCTTGTTCATGAGTGCATAAAACGCACCGAGGGGGCAAATCCATTTACAGAAGGGGCGGTAGAACAGCACGCTCAGCACCGCAACCACAATGAGGATCGCGAGCTTCCAGGTAAAGAGCTTTCCCAGCGCGGAGCGGATTCCCACGTTCATGATGGACAGCGGAATCGCGCCCTCGAGCACACCCTGCGGGCAGATGTACTTGCAAAAGAACGGGTCGCCCATGCCCACATCGTTGACTACCAGAACGGGCAGTAGCACCACGGCAAACAGCAGCACGGCGTACTTGATGTACGTGAGCGGCTTGAGCTTTTTCGTCGAGAGCTTTTTGCCGGGAATCTTATGCAGAAGCTCTTGCAGCCATCCAAACGGGCATAAAAAGCCGCATACAAAACGTCCCAGCAGCACGCCGATCAGGATGAGTGTTCCGGTGACGTAATACGAAAAGCTGAACTTAGACGAGCCCACCACCGACTGAAACGACCCGATGGGGCACGCACCTGAGGCCGCCGGACACGAGTAGCAGTTGAGCCCCGGCACGCAGACGGCTTTGCCCGCCCCCTGGTAGATGCCTCCCTTGGCAAAATTAGGCAGGTGAATGTTGGTCGCAAGCGTTGCCGCCGCCTGAATCAATCCGCGAAATCTCGCCAAAAGATGCGATACGGTATTTTTTCTTTTAACCAATTCCGATACACTCCAAGCACAGCCTGATTGCCTTGGCCAGCACGGCATCTGCCTCGCCGCGCATAATGCCAAAGCCAACCATGGCTACCCCAACGATCAGCAAAGCCACCTGCGCCACAGGCTTAATCGCTTTGAACAATCTGACCACTCCTTTCGTTTCGCGACCCATTGGACCATACCGACTATAAAATCCGTGTTAAGCGCGAATGACTATGCAAGGAGAACGTTATGCGCATCTTGGTCGTCGAGGACGAGCGGGCGCTGTGCGATGCAATCGCACGCAGCCTGCGCAACTTGGCCTATAGCGTCGACTGCTGCTACGACGGGCAGCAGGCCCTCGATCTGCTCGATATCGAGACCTTCGATCTTGTCGTGCTCGACCTTAATCTCCCCCACGTCGACGGCATGACCGTACTCAGGCAGCTCAGAATTACCGATTGTGAGACCAAGGTGCTCGTGCTGTCGGCACGCGGCGAGGTCTCCGACAAGGTAGCGGGGCTCGATGCGGGCGCCAACGACTACCTCACCAAGCCGTTCCACCTTGACGAGCTGGCGGCACGTATCCGCAGCCTCACGCTCAGGCGCTTTACGCAAAGCGATGTTGTCCTGACCTGCGGATCGCTGAGCTTTGACACCAAGGCGCGCGTCGCCTCCGTGGGCGACGAGGCCCTATCCCTCACACGCAAGGAGACCGGCATCTTGGAGTACCTGATGCTTAACCAGGGACGACCGGTGAGCCAAGAGGAGCTCATCGACCACGTATGGGATAGCAGTGTCAACAGCTTTAGCAACGCGACCCGCGTGCACATCTCGTCACTGCGCAAAAAGCTGCGCGGCGCGTTGGGGCACGACCCCATCCGTAACCGAATCGGCGAGGGCTACGTTATGGAGGACGGCGAATGAAGCGACTGTCCCTGCAATGGCGCATCACGTTGATGACAGCTCTGCTGATATGTTTGACCTGCGTACTTATTAATTGCCTGGTTGGCTACTCCGGCATGCGCTACATGGACTCAATCGGTACTGAAATGTCGGAGCATAGCAAGGCGGAGGTGGCCTCGCCCAACTCGTTCGACCCGACGAGCAAGGAGCTCGACGACGATCTGACCATCGTCGTGAGCGACGCCCAAGAATCGTTTGGTGCGACGAGCTGGTACATAACCGCAGCGGTGACGCTACTCGGTGGCGTGCTGGCCTACTTTGTGAGCGGGCATGCGTTGCAGCCGCTGCGTACCTTTGCAGCGCAAGTCGAGAGCGTGCGGCCCGACAACCTCGCCGACACAAAGATCAGCGAAGATGTGCCCTCTGAGCTTAGGCGTTGCAGCGCGTCGTTTAACGACATGATTGCCCGCCTTGACGAAGGTTTTTCTGCACAAAAACAGTTTACGGGCAATGCGGCGCACGAGCTGCGCACGCCGCTTGCGCTCATGCAAGCTCAGGTTGAGCTGTTTTGCGCCGAGCACCCCGACGCCGATGCAGATACAGCGCGTCTGCTCGGGCTGCTGCAAGAGCAGACCGAGCGAATGACGCACATGACAAAGACCCTGCTCGAGATGAGCGAGTTGCGCAGCGTCCCCTGCAACGATGCGATTGACCTGGCGCCGATGATCGAAGAAGTGCTCACCGACCTGGCGCCCCTTGCCGAGCAAAAGGGCATCGCGCTCGCAAGCGAGGGCGACGCGCAAACGACCGGCAGCGACACGCTGATCTATCGGCTGCTGTTCAACTTGGCCGAAAACGCCATTCGCTACAGCACGCCCAACTCGACCGTGCGAATCAGCGCCCGCGTCGAGGGCGACCGTGTACTGCTACGGGTGCACGACCAGGGACAAGGCATTCCCGAGCAATACCAGACGAGCATCTTTCAGCCCTTCTTTCGCGTCGATAAATCGCGCAGCAGGGCATATGGCGGCGTGGGGCTGGGGCTTGCGCTGGTCTGGGAGATCGCCGCACTCCACGGCGGTTCCATCGAGGTCGAAGAGAGCTCAGAGAGGGGAACGACTATGCTCGTGACTCTTCCCGCGCATAACATCGAAGATGCGACAAAGGAACTGCCCCTTTGTCACATCTGTTAGTTCGCAGGATACGTGAGGCCCAAGATGCACGAAATTGGGCGAAGCGCCAGCAAAAAGCCCCCGCTTCCAAGCGGAAACGGGGGCTAGGTGAGTTAGCTTACTCCCACTCCACCGTGCCAACCGGCTTCGGCGTGAGGTCGTAGCACACGCGGCAGATACGGGGAACCTCGGCGGTGACGCGAGCGGTGATGCGCTTGAGCAACGCCCAGTCGAGCTCAGGCACCTCGGCGGTCATAACATCGACGGTGTTGATGCAGCGAATGATGCAGGGCCAGTCGTAGGCGCGCTTGCCCTCGCGCACGCCGGTGGCGCGGAAGTCGGGCACGACGGCAAAATACTGCCAGATGGTCAGACCCGCATTGTCGATCTCCTCGCGCACGATCGCGTCGGCTTCGCGCAGCGCCTCAAGACGGTCGCGGGTGATGGCACCAAGGCAGCGGACGCCCAGGCCGGGACCGGGGAACGGCTGGCGCTCGACCATGTTCTCGGGCAGGCCGAGCTCGCGACCGACCACGCGGACCTCGTCCTTGTACAGCAGTTTGACGGGCTCGCAGAGCTCAAACTGTAGGTCCTCGGGCAGACCGCCCACGTTGTGGTGAGCCTTCACGCCGTCTTGGGACTCAAGAATGTCGGGATAGATGGTGCCCTGGGCGAGGAAACTGACCTCGTCGCCAACCTTGCGGGCCTCCTCCTCGAACACGCGAATGAACTCGGCGCCGATAATCTTGCGCTTTGCCTCGGGCTCCTCGACGTCCACGAGCTTATCCAGGAAGCGATCAGTAGCGTCGACATAGACCAGGTTCGCATCCATCTGGTTCTTGAAGACGTCGACGACCTGCTCGCTCTCGCCCTTGCGCATCAGGCCGTGATTCACATGCACGCAGATAAGCTGCTTGCCGATGGCCTTGATCAGCAGTGCCGCGACAACGGAGCTGTCAACGCCGCCGGAAAGGGCCAGCAGGACTTTCTTGTCGCCGATCTGCTCGCGGATTGCAGCGATCTGCTCTTCGATGAACGCCTGGGCAAGTTCGGGAGTGGTGATTCGCACCATGTCGTCGGGACGCTTGTTGGGATCCATGCAGAGCTCCTTTTCGGTTCGATGGGAGTGCGTTGCATGTATGCAAACGCACCGTCATATGACCTCATTATATGCAGAGCAAGGTCCGTTTCCCATCGCTGCGTCAGAGCTTTTTGCAGGGGTGGCAGTTTTTCTATATTCCAAGGTCAGCTAGGCTTCGACAGCCACCTTGGGAGCATCGCCAATAGACTCTTCCTTTATACGTTCGGCATAATCGTAGGCGATACCCACAAATTCCAGTCCCGAGCAACAGGAGTACAATTGCTGCTAATGTTGCCACCTGATGGGAGATGGAAGATGGACTGCGATGGCTACCCATGCGTTCCCATGCCGTTGATGTGTACCGCCTTTGTGCCGGGGCAGATTGACGCTGCGGTTGCAGGCATTTCCGACCCCGATTCGCGCGCCATTGCCACGGCAGAAGCGCTGTACTTTCGCGGACAGGCCACCCTCGCCGCCGAGACAGCACGCCCCCATCTTGACGCCACCGACCCCGCACTGCGCTATTCCGCATGCTTTATCTGCGGATATGCCAGTCTGTCGCTCAACCGTATCGCCGATGCCCGCCGTTGCCTTGCGGGCATCCTCGATACGCCAACTGACGAGGAATCGCCCGCCGTCCACGCCACGCATATCCTGTTCGCCTCGGCCGCGAGCGTCCTGCTGCACTTACCTTCCCCGTATTCCGCCGAAGAGTTTTATCCGCTTGCGGCGCATCTGCCCGAAGGCCTGCGCCTGTTCGCCAGCTACGTGATGGCGCATGCCCTGTACCTGCGCGGCGAATATGGCCGCAGTCTGGGCATGGCGGAAAACGCCCTGATCATGAAACAGGGAAGTTATCCGATCTCGGAACTGTTCCTGCACCTGGCAGCTTCCATGGCATGCATGAGCCTCAAGGACATCGACGCCGCAAAAACGCACTTCGGAGCCGCTTGGGACATTGCGCGCCCCGACGGCCTTATCGAGCTCATCGGCGAGCACCACGGCCTTTTGCAGGGGCTTATCGAGGCATGCCTAAAAACGCAATACCCTGACGACTTCGCGCGCATCATCGAGATCACGTACCGCTTCAGCTACGGCTGGCGGCGCATCCACAACCCCGATTCGGGCGAGGATGTGGCCGACGATCTAACGACCACGGAGTTCACCATGGCCATGCTCGCCTGCCGCGGGTGGACCAATGCCGAAATCGCTCGTCATATGGGTGTGTCGCCGGGCACCGTCAAAAACCGACTATCCGGCGTATACGCAAAGCTTGGCATCGGCACACGCGCCGAACTGGTCGCGCATATGTTGCGTTAGCGACCGGGCTGCCAAGCGCATCGAACGCGCTCCGGGGCCTGGCGCTTTCGCGCGCTCAAATTGGACATTTTGGCCATCGAACGGCACTACCGCCACGGGGCACCTTCTCGCAAAATTGGATTATTTCCTCCGATGTTTGCGGGATGGGAGCCAAAGATGCTTGATCGCCGTTCGTTACTTGTTGCCGGAGCGTCCTCGCTGGCGAGCATTATGTTGCCGCGCGTGCCGGGAAGCGCAAACGCCTTCATATTGCCGTTCGCGCCCACCGCAGCCTATGCCGACGAAAAAGATCCCTTCAGGGTGCTCGTTCTCTCGCGCACCATGTTTGGTGTGGTCGTGGTCGACGTCGCCAACAAGAATACGCCCATCGCAGGTGCCCAGGTCACGCTCGCATCGCGCTATGCCGCAGACAAGCAGCTCACCGCCACGACCGATGACGAGGGCACGGCCATCTTTGAGGTCGCGCCGCTTTCGGAAGGCTACGTGGACGAGGCAACGCTCCTTGACGCGTACGACTTTAACGGCGGCATCTCCATTAGCATGGCGGGCTACCGTGATGTCGAGATTCCCCTCGCGCGTATCCAGGGCGGCACCGCCATAACCGCGCCCACACGTCCGCTCTCCGACGGCGAGCCGTACTTCCGCCAGCTCACGTTCGACGAATGGGACATCCAGTACGCCGACGCCACGTTTATGGCAATGCCAGCGGACGAAGCAGCAAACGACCAACCCGACACGCACGCCTTTACCGTTCAGGCACATCTGCCACAGGGCGGGCAGGCAACATTGCATATCAATAAAGTGATGCCCGCTGCGGGCAGCTCACCCGAAACCGTCACGCAGATTGGCCAAGTCAAGGCCAGCGCATCGGGCGCGGATAATCTGGCGACGTTCACGCTCGAAGACAAGTTCCTCGATGCAGCGTCGAGCCTTCTGGAAGAAGGATGCAAGTTACGCTTTGTCCTCGACTACCAGGGCAAGACCTATACACTCTCCTCCCCCATGGCCGTTGTCACTGCGCCGGCCGCAAAGGCGGAATCGGGCTCGACCACTATCGTCCCCACTACCATGGACCAAGAGATCACTCCGTTTGATTTCCCCGCGGCGTTTCCCGGCATCGGCGGCAATAAGTTCACGTGCTGGATGCCCACATTTCCAATCCTCTTCGATTTCTCGTTTGCTGGATACGTGCTGTTTGGCGGGGGATACAAACCAGCCAGCTATATGAACGATTCGGGCAACCCTGATCCGGAATACTGGAAGAAATCGCCGCGCGAGTCGGGCGCCAAGCAGGCAAACCGCTACCTCGACGAGATGGAGGGGAAGTGGAATCAGTACAAGAGTGTGAGTGCCGGTTCGGGTACCGATCCAAGAAACACCAAGCTCCTTCGCCACCATTGCACGCTGCTGTTCACGATGGATATCGCCACACAGCTGTACGGCTCGCTTGCCTACGATTGGGTGGGCAAAACCTGGGGCGACAACAACGACCCCGCATACGGCAATATTAAGGCCCTCTTCCAGGTAAGAACCGACCTCAATTGGACCGAGCAGTTTACCCTAGGACCGGTGCCGTTTTTCCTAAACGTCAACCCCTGGGTGCTGGCAAAACTGGCGCTCGCCGTGGGTGCCCACACACACGGCAGCGGCGCGGCGTTTTTTAAAAACATTTCGCTCGACTATTCAAACACGTCGGGCTCGTTCACCATCCAGATCGGGCTTGCCGTCACCTTTGGCGCCGGCGTTGCAGGCGTCGCTTCGTCTGCCGTGCGCGGCGCCGCATCCCTCACGCTGTTCATTGGGTACGAGAAGGCAGATGGACACCAGCTTCCGCGACTGCGTGTAGGTGCAGACGTCGATGTCGATGTGATACTCCAGTTCGTAATGTTCAAGTGGACCACCAAGGCTTGGTCGGGGTCGTGGCCCACACTCCTCGATTCGTGGAATATGTCGGTGAACAATGGCAACCAGTATGTGCTCCAGCGCTCTGAGCTCGCATTGGGTGGAGATACGCCTTACACGTTGGATGCCTGCTTCGGCACGCCCGGCAACATCGAGGCGGGCGGCGTGCCGCAATTTATCGCATCGGCCACCATCGTCACCAACGCCGAGCTGCTCGCACGCGCCGAGGTTAAGGCCACTGCCGTAAACGCCGCGCCTGTCGTGCGCGATTGGGATCAAGCGGTCACGCGCATTGAGCTCGAGGCGGATGCAGAAAGCGACGACACGGGACAGATCGAGCATTTCGTCCATGCACTGATAGAGAACGACGAAAACGCCGCGCCGATGTATGCGTACACCCATATCGGGCAGGCGAAGGACGCCGCTGCGGACCCCAACGCCAATTCTGCCGGCGTGTCGGAAGACGAGCGTGGCGGTATCAAGCCCTCGAACGACAACGTGCTGTTTACTGGCGTGCTCAGCGAAGCTCACATGAAGCTGGCAATGATTGCCGACGTAGAATGCCTGTTCCGTATCGCCTCGGTGCGCTACGGCGACAATGGCCGCTCGCGCCTGGTGGTGCACACAAAGGCAAACGGCACGTGGTCCGCTCCCGCGCCCGTGGACTTTCCCCTTGGGTTTGGCGAGGGCGACGTGGAGCGCGACGGCATATACGATTACGACTTCGACGTGGTGGAATATGCGGACGGAAGAGGAAACCGGGACGCCTACGTGTTGCTGGTCTCGGGCGAGCGACGCGACGGCGATAGTACCCTTTTCGATACGGCAAGCACATCCGGCATACTGTCCGTCGTGCGCCTGCGCATAAGCAACGACGGAGTTCGCGTGGTGTCGCATACGTCATGGCGCAGCATCTCGCGCGGCCGCTTGCAAGAGGATGGCTACCATTGCCTGCAGTGCCCGCGTATCACGGTGGGCAAGACGCTGGTCGACGGGCGCCTGTCGGGTGCCTACCTCCACCGCCGCGGAACCACCGCAGAAAAGGCGCTCGGCAGCGAGGCTGAGGTTGCGCTGGAGTGCTTCACCCTGTGGTCGGATGATTTGGGCGACAGCCTGACGTTCCGCCAAGTTCTCCGCTTTCCGCAGGCACCGTCGAGTATCGAGCTGGGCGAGCCCGAGAATATCAACGGTAAAATGGTGGTGCCCGTTGCGTACGAGACCGCAGACGGTTGCGGCTGCGCATCGTACGCCGTGATTGGCCAATCCATTGCGGGCTGGGGCGTTATGCCGCCGGACGCCACGGTACCCCATGCGGTGCCGTGGCCACAACATTCGGGCTTTTTGGCAACCGTCAACGAGCAACTGCAGCATATTACTTGGACGCGAGGCGCATCGGCATTTGCAACGCAGCCTGTGGGTGCCGCAGGCTGTGGCCCGGCATCGTTTAGCGTAAGCAACAACGGCAGATGCGTGCTCTATGTAGAGAACACCGATGGCAAGGTGGGACAAACCTACGACGAAGAAGGCAACCCGGTAGCAGTGATGGGCAAGCACTTCCGCATCTTCGCCAGCACCTTGGCAGGCGATCTGTTCACGGAACCGTTCGTGATGTGCGAGCTGGACCATCCCGTCGATCAGATAACGACATTTTTGACGTCGGGAGGCATGCTCTCCGCGCTCGCCACGCACATTGTAAGCGCGGAGAAGAGCGAGGCAGAGCTGCACGGCATCGAAGTGCCCTTGGTGGCGTGTGCCACTCCGACGGGCGCGGTCGCCACCTCGGGCGCGGTGGTGCCCGGAGCAGCAGGCGAATCCTTCATGGTCACGGTGCGAAACGACGGCAACACTTTGCTGACCGCCGGCACGATCGATCTGTACCGAGAGGGCTCCAGCCAGCGGTTCTCCAGCGCATCCATCGGATTCGGAGCGAACGCGCGCATGGCTTCGATCTACGATCCAGAGCTTGCCGGAGACGCTTCGGCCAACGACATGGCACGCGTGAAATACGCGCTCGAGACGCTGGGCGCGCGTTTTGCAACGCACCCGCTGGTAGCCGACAACGGCAACGCCGTGCTGGCACCGGGTTGCACGGCACAGTTCCGCATGAGCTTTGCAATCCCGGAGAGCTGGGGCGACGAGGTGGGCAAACGCGTAACGCTCTACGCAAAGGCGCGCGACCTGGTAGCGCTCGACCCCGTGACGCTCGAGGAAATCCAACCCGGCGCAAACTCGGCACTGGGTGCCGTATTGCACGAGCTTCATGTGCCCGACGCGGCATGCGAACGCTCAGAAGTTCAGGTCGGCGTATGCGACGGCGCGGATACGACGGGACTTCACGACGCCCCGATGACAGCAGACGGCGACGGTGGCTCGAGTGGAGGTGGCTCCGACGGAAGCGGCTCCGGTGGCGGCAGTAGCTCTGGCAGGGGCAAGGATCACGGCAATAACAAGCGCTCCGGAAAAGCGGGCGCGCTTGCGGGCACGGGCGATGTCAACGTCCCCCTTGCGGCAGCCGCCGCAGCACTCGCCGCGGCAGGCGCCGGCCTCGTCGCCTACAGCGCCCGCCGCACGGCATTCGAAAAAGACACCGCCGATGAGGTCAATTCAGATGAGCCTCGCTAGCTCCTAGTTGCTTTTACGAGAGACGCCGACTCGGCTCATCGAGCACCAAAAAGGGCTGGCCCCGATAACTCGGAGCCAGCCCTGAGTCGCCTGACGTGAGAATCGTGGCGTTATTTGAGCTTCAGTGCCTCCATCATGGGCACGGCGGCGTCCCAATCGATCTTCCAGCCAATCGACACGCGGACGGTTTCACCCGTTGCGGGAGCCGTCGCAAACAGTGTATGGCCGTTGTCGGGACCGGTAAAGCGCAGCCACGTTATGCCGTTGTACTCGACCTGGTCGGTTGTTGTCTCCTTGCCTTCGTAGACCTGCTCTAGGCTTGCAACCTCTTCCTCCGGCGAGCGCGGGAAGATGCTGATGTTCAGGCGTCCTCCAGTCTCATCGTTGAAGAAGTTTGCCTTTTCGCGCTCTTCGTCGGACGAATCCAGCGTGTACCCATCGGCGGCCTCGATGCTGTACGATGCGCAGTCGATGCCCGTTAAATCTGCCTTCTCGCCAGAATCGGCCGCGCCGCCGGCCGCCTTGAACTCCTTGGTCTCGCATCCCGTGGTGTCAAAGTGCATGGCATCATGATTCTTGGCGGGGGCGTAAGCGTCTACGAACTCGACAGTGATGGGCCCGTAGTACGCCGTCTTGGGCGCCCAGAAATACACGTACTCAACGGTCTCGCCCGGGCCGATATCTGGCCTCTTGGAAAGATCGATGCCCTCGTGAAGCTCATCGGGAGCCTCGCTTGCAACGTAGTCGAGCACGGCCGCCTTGCCGGAAGTAAACAACGGGTCACCCGCCTCAAGATCGCCCTGGGCAGCATGCACGTTAAAGGAGTCAAACGTCCTGTTCTTTGTGTTGTTGTTGGTAATCTTGATGTGCAGGTAAAAGCCGTCCTGCTTCTTGGCATCACCGCGATAGAACGTACCGTGAGCCACCGACTCATAGGTAATGCCTGCCACCTCGACCGTCTGCGACCCATAGGCCTTGGCCTTCTTGGACTTCTCCTGCACAGGTGCGCTCCCGCCCGAGCTGCCAGCCGAACCGCTCGGAGCGCTACTGCCGCAGCCTGCCACCGTACAAGCCAGCACGGCCGAAAGCGTCACAGTGGGAATTCCTAACAGCAGTTTCTTTGTCATGGGCTTCATCGTTCTCACCGCTCCTTTCGGCTTGCAGCTCATCCATTGCCCGAGTCGCAAGTCGACTCCGTGGCATCGGCTTCCACTATGAGCGTATGACGAAACGCGGCGCCGGCGAAGTGACCCACGGCCCAAATAACGACCCGCCAGCGTTCCTTATGGGCCAAAGGGACTCGCACACGCACGCCCGTGGCCCATAAAACGAGACGCTTGTCCCAATGTTCGATTCGATCCATCCGCAAACAAGGTAGGGCGCCTCCAGCCACCTTCAAACTAACTCGGACAGAACCGACTCGGTTTTGTCCGAGTAAGCTCTTTCCATCCTAAGTTCGAACGGTTGTTCGATGGATTTCGTGTTGGTTGGAATCGCCTATGGGCTGGGCTATGCTAATTTGACTATCTATATGACTAAAACGCAGCAAAGGAGTATCGAGAGAGCGAGCATGGCAAAAAACACCGCAAACTATGGTAACGACAGTATTCGTCAGCTCAAGGACGAGGAGCGCGTACGCCTGCGCCCCGCCGTCATCTTTGGCTCGGACGGACTCGACGGTTGCGCGCATGCCGCCTTCGAGATCCTGTCCAACGCCGTTGACGAGGCGCGCCAGGGCTACGGCAAGCTCATCACCCTTACCGCCTTTCGCGATGGCTCCATTCAGGTAGAGGACAACGGCCGCGGCTGCCCACTCGACTGGAACCCTTCCGAGAAGCGCTTTAACTGGGAGCTCGTCTTTTGCGAGCTCTACGCTGGCGGCAAGTACAACAATAACCAGGGCGGCGACTACGACTTCTCGCTCGGCACCAACGGCCTGGGCTCCTGCGCGACCCAGTACGCTTCCGAGTACATGGACGTCACGGTTTGGCGCGACGGCAACAAGTACTCCCTGCACTTTAAAAAGGGCAAGGTCGTCGGCGCCAAAAAGAAGGCGCTCGAGATTGAGCCCAGCGACGAGAACCGTACCGGCACCACCATCAAGTGGCGCCCCGATCTTGAGGTCTTTACCTCCATCAGCATTCCCCACGCTTGGTATCGCGAGACCATGCGCCGCCAGGCCGTGGTCAATGCCAACGTGACCTTCCGTCTGCGTATCGAGGGCGACGATGGCGAGTTTTCCGAAGAGGACTTCTGCTATCCCAAGGGCATCGAGGACTATGTGCTCGAGAAGGTCGGTACCGACTACCTTACTGAGCCCTTCTTTATCGAGGCCGACCGCCGCGGTCGCGACCGCGAGGACCTGCCCGACTACAACGTAAAGATCACCGCGTGCATGTGCTTCTCGCGCACCTTCATGATGCAGGAGTATTACCACAACTCATCGTGGCTCGAGAACGGTGGCTCGCCCGAGAAGGCGGCTCGTAGCGCTCTGACCAGCGCCATCGATGCCTACATCAAGCAACAGGGCAAGTACAACAAAAACGAGAGTGGCATCAAATGGCAGGACGTCCAGGACTGCCTGGTTCTGGTGACCAGCTGCTTCTCCACCCAGACGTCCTACGAAAACCAGACCAAGAAGGCCATCAACAACCGCTTTATCCAGCAGGCGATGACGGCATTCTTTAAGGAGCGCCTCTCGACCTATCTGATCGAGAACAAAGACGCCGCCAACAAGATTATGGAGCAGGTGCTCATTAACAAGCGCTCGCGCGAGAACGCCGAGAAGACGCGTCAGAGCATCAAGACCAACCTGCAGCAGAAGACCGACATGGCCAACCGCGTGCAGAAGTTCATCGACTGCCGCTCCAAGGACAAGAACCGTCGCGAGATCTACATCGTAGAGGGCGACTCGGCAGCAGGTGCCATCCGCACGTCGCGCGATGCCGAGTTCCAGGGCGTTATGCCCGTCCGCGGCAAGATCCTCAACTGCCTGAAGGAGGATTACCCGCGCATCTTTAAGTCCGACATCATCATGGACCTCATGCGCGTGCTGGGCTGCGGTGTGGAGATCAAGGACAAGCGCATCAAGAACCTTGGCGCCTTTGACCTGGATAATCTCAACTGGAACAAGGTCATCATCTGTACGGACGCCGACGTCGACGGTTATCACATCCGCACGCTCGTACTCACCATGCTCTACCGCCTGGTGCCCACGCTTATCGACGAGGGCTACGTCTATATCGCCGAGTCGCCGCTCTACGAGATCAACTGCAAAGAGAAGACCTACTTTGCCTACACCGAGCTCGAGAAGAACGGCATCCTCAAGGAGATCGGCGACCAGAAGTGCTCAATCAACCGCTCCAAAGGTCTTGGTGAGAACGATCCGGACATGATGTGGCTCACCACCATGAACCCCGAGACGCGTCGCCTGATCAAGGTGGAGCCCGAGGACGTCACCAAGATGGAGACCATGTTCAACCTGCTACTGGGCAACGACGAGGCGGGCCGCAAGCGCCACATCTCCGAGCACGGCAAGGAATACCTGGACCAGCTGGACCTGCAATAGCAGCAAATCGATAACGACGGCCCATAAGAAGTTCAAGAGGAAATCGTGACAAAGAAGAAGACGAAGAACCAGCCAAAGAAAAAGCAGGTCAACGCCGAGAACGTCATCGGCCTGCACTCCGAGGTCACCGATCAGCCGATCACGCAGACGCTCGAGGTCAACTACATGCCCTATGCCATGAGCGTCAACGTCTCGCGCGCATTCCCCGAGATCGACGGCTTTAAGCCCTCGCATCGCAAACTGCTCTACACCATGTACAAGATGGGTCTGCTCAAGGGCGAGCGTCAGAAGAGCGCCAACATCGTGGGCCAGACCATGAAGCTCAACCCGCACGGCGATGCCGCCATCTACGAGACGATGGTGCGCCTGGCCACCGGCAACGAGGCGCTGCTCGCCCCCTTCGTGGAGTCGAAGGGCAACTTTGGCAAGTACTATTCGGGCGACCTGAGCTACGCCGCCTCGCGCTATACCGAGGCCAAGCTCTCCCCCATCAGCGCCGAGATCTTCAAGGACATCGACAAGGACCCGGTCGACTTCGTCGACAGCTACGACGGCGCCATGAAGGAGCCGCGCCTGCTGCCCACCACGTTCCCCAACATCCTTGTCTCGGCCAACAAGGGCATCGGCGTCGCTATGGCGTCCGATATTTGCGGTTTCAACCTCAACGAGGTCTGCACCGCCACGATGCACTACCTGCAGGATCCCGACTGCGACCTGCTCGAATATATGCCCATGCCCGACTTCTCGACCGGCGGCGAGATTATCTACCGCCGCGAGGAGATGGAGAAGATCGTCGAGACCGGCCTTGGCAGCTTCCAAATCCGCTCCCGCTGGCGCTGGATTCCCGAAGAGCGCATCATCGAAGTGTACGAGATTCCCTACACCACCAAGACCGATGTCATCATCGAGCGCATCGTCAAGCTCTCCAAAGAGGGCAAGGTCAAGGAGATTGCTGACATCCGCGACGAGACCGACCTTTCGGGTCTGCGCATCGCCATCGACCTTAAGCGCGGCGTCGACCCCGACAAGCTCATGGCCAAGCTCTATCGCTCGACCACGCTGCAGGATTCGTTCTCTTGCAACTTCAACGTGCTGGTCGACGGCTACCCCCGCGTTATGGGTGTGCGCCAGATCCTGCACGAGTGGGTCAAGTGGCGTATTGAGTCCACACGTCGCCGCATTAACTTTGACCTGGGCAAAAAGTCCGAGCGCCTGCACCTGCTGCACGGCCTCGAGGCGATCTTGCTCGACATCGACAAAGCCATCGCCATCATCCGCGGCACCAAGCTCGAAGCCGAGGTCGTGCCCAACCTTATGAAGGGTTTCGACATCGACGAAACCCAGGCCGAGTTTGTCGCCGAGCTCAAGCTCCGCAACATCAACGAGGAATACATCCTCAACCGCACCAAGGACATCGCCAAGCTCGAGGGCGAGATTGCCGAGCTTGAGGAGATCATCTCCAGCGAAGAGAACATCAAGAAGGTCATCAGCGACGAGCTGGCCGCGGTCAACAAAAAGTACGTGATGCCGCGCCGCACGGGCAGGATCGAGCCCCATGAGGTTATCGAGGTAAGCTTGGAGCCCGAGGTCGAGGAGTACCCGGTCACCATCATGCTCTCGCACGATGGCTACTTTAAGAAGATGACAGACCGCGTGCTCAAGAAGGCGACCACGCTCAAGTACAAGGACGGCGACAAGCCCTTTATCGAGTTCCCGTCCTCCAACACCCACGAGCTGCTGGTCTTTACCAACAAGAGTCAGGTGTACAAGTGCAAGGTTGCGGCGTTTGAGGACACCAAGTCGGCCCAGCTGGGCTCGTACCTGCCGACCGATCTTGAAATGGAACCCGACGAGAGTGTCATCTGGGTCATCGACCCCGAGGACTATAAGGCCGACGTGCTGTTCGTCTTTGAGAACGGCCGCGTGGTCCGCGTCGCGCTTTCTGGATACGTCACCAAGACCAACCGCAAGCGCCTCAAGAACGCCATCTACGGCGGCAGCAAACTGCTGTATGCGCAGGTACTCAAGGAGGATCGCGACCTCGCGCTGGTCTCGAGCGACTACCGCCTGATGAACTTCAACACGTCGCTGCTCAAGACCAAGACGACCACCAACACGCAGGGCGTCCAGGCTTTCACGGCCAAGAAGGGCCGCTCGGTCACCACCGTCGGCACGACCGAGGAAATCCTTGGCGCCGGCGTCTCGGCCGAGAAGTTCACCGCGCAGAGCCTGCCCTCCGCCGGCGCCCTCATGAAGGAAAATGACATGCCGAGTTTGTTTGACTAAAACAACGGCGACTAAACCGTCATGGTTTTACAAAGCAGCGGGGCCCGGAGCGCAGTAAACGCTGCGCCCCGGGCCCCATGCATTACACCAGCATCATCCCTATAGACAAAATGCCGCATAAAGCGGAACAGACATAAGCCCATCATTCATTCCAAAGGGCTTAGTCGATAGCCTGATAAGGCGCACGCCCGGATGGGTCTTTTTAAGTGAGGACAGACTTCGAGATCTTGTGTTCTCCCCCGCCTTGACTTCAATCGCAGACAAGCATCCCTGCTTCTCTACTACAAAGTCGATTTCCGCACGATTATCTCGCGCCCAATAATGCAGTGGATAACCCATGGCTGAAAGCTGTTGGGCAACGTAGTTTTCGGTAAGTGCACCCATGAATGTGCCGCCGATACCGGCAAGAATATCGGCGCGTTGAGCACCGGCCTTGGAGACCAGCAGCCCTGTATCCGCCTGATAGATTTTAAAAGCAGAAGGGTTAACGAAGGCCTCTAAGGGGCTTTCGATCTGCCCGACTAGGCTGCAGCGCGCCACCGTACCCGACAATACAAGCCAATCGAGAGCATCTCCAAAGAGAGACGCATTGCCCCCCGCTCGCACTACCTTGTATTGAAATTTACGATTCTCTTTGGCAAGCTGCTGTGGAATGGAATCGAAGCACGCACGCGTCTTTGCACTCAAGCGTTCATCAGCATATTTATTGGTGTCGGCGGAATATCCGTCGAGAATAATCCGATGCTTTTCGGCCACATCAATGATTGACTGATCATCGATGTACGTTTGGACCGCCTCGGGCATTCCGCCAACAACAAGATACTGTCGATAGAGCCCAAGCGCCTTTTCATGAAGGCTTGGCGCAAGAGGACCCATTATCTCGAATGATGAGCGTATCTCGTCGACCAGCTGATCGTGCCCCATCGCCCAGAGAAACTCCTCGAAATCGAGTGGAGCCATCTCAATCAAGTCGGTCTTTCCGACGGGGAACGAATACGACTGATGGTTAATGGCAACCCCAAGAAGCGACCCGGCAGCCGCAACGTAATACTCGGGAGCATCTTCGCAAAAGTATTTAAGGGAAGTGAGCGCTTCCTCGCATGCCTGGATCTCGTCAATGAACAGTAAGGTTTTGCCAGGCACGATACGCTGTCCCGTACGAGCCTCGATCGCACGTACGATCGAATGAGGGTCAAGACCGCCCGAAAAATCCGCTCGCGCCGACCGGTCGTTCTCAAGATTAACGTAGACAACCGATTCGAAAAGATCCTGGGCGTACGTTCTGAGCAAATAGGTCTTGCCACACTGGCGCACGCCTTTGACCAGCAAAGGTTTTCTATCAGCTCTGTCTCGCCATTCCCTAAGGAGCTCGTCTGCCTTGCGACGCATACGTAACCTTCCCTCATGAACTTCTATTTGACAATATTTTAACGCGGATTAATTTGTTTTCAGTTATTTTTCTGCGTTTAAAAATTGTTCTATACGGCACTTGAGGGAATTCGCCCCTATCTCTCGGTAAGGACAGCAAGCATTTCCACCAACGCTGATTGCCATGCGTTCTTCTTGTCCTTAGGCAAGCTTGCGAGCGAGCTCTCGCACCTCTTTCAACTTGGGCGAGGATGCCATGCTGTCGCGCTCGGTCATACCGCTGATGGTGACAATGCCCTGGTCCTCCCACTTGCAGTACGCGCAGGTTGACTTGTACATAGCGATCGCCGCATCATAGACACCCTCGCTGTGGCTATCGAGTAAAAGGGCCGTCTTGGTGAACGGGAATCCCGTGGCACCGAAGGCGTACAGGCGGTCGATGGCGGTCTTTTCCTGCGCAGTGATATCAAACCAGTAGATAGGCGAAGCGAAGACAACCATGTCGGTGTCTTTCAGCGACTCAATCACGTTGGCCATGTCATCCTTCTGCACGCAGACGCCCTCATGGGCGAAGCAGTACTGGCATCCCAAGCAGCCGGCGATCTTCTTGCTGGCAACGCGGATGACCTCGACCGTATGGCCGCCCTCACGCGCGGTCTCGGCAAACGCCTCGACCATGGTATCGGTATTAGCGCCCTTACGCGGGCTGCCGCTCAATACAACGATATTCATAGGATTCCCTCTCCCTCATGCTGCAGGCGCGCAGCATGCTTTCTTGTAACCAAAACGAATGGTGTTAATCAATCGCCAGCAGGCCATATCTCTTGTTCAAGTTCCCTAAAGAAGCTCAAGACGATTGCGATTGCCTTATACAACGTCGAAAATCAAAGAGGGCCCATAGCAACGCCACCTACCTGAAATGACATGCGGTCAAGACGAGCTACGAGGATCGTGACGAGCCGATACCGCCCGCATGCCCCCTTCGGAATAGGCGCTGAGCAGCTCCTGAGCGTGAGCAAACTCGGGCCCTCGCCTCCAACCGAGCAGGCGGTTGACCGCGAGATTTCCCTGGACGTTGTGGACGAAGAGCAGATAGGCGTCCTCGCGCGAAAGCCCAGTCTCCTCCATGATCGAGGGAACCATCTGCTCGGCGCCGCGCTCGACGACGCGCTGTGCCACCCGGGCGTACGCGTCGTCATCCGAGTAGAGCAGATAATAGTCATCGTTTGCCGGCGGACGCTGGCAGAGGGCACCCGCCTCCGTTCCCTCGAGCGGCGGCACCGCCGCCAAGGCCTCGTCGATAAGCGCGTCGAGCAGGGCGAACTTGTCCTCGTAGTGCAGATAGAACGTGCCACGGTTGATATCGGCGCGGCGGCAAATATCCGCTACCGTCATCTTCGCGAAGCCGACCTCGGCCAGCAGCGCGAAGAACGCCTCCCGTATGACCGAGAGTGTATAGCGTCGGCGACGATCGATCTTCCCCGCTTCCATTACCCCTCCAATTGCAACGCTCGACAATGCCCGGCAAACGCTCGTTTATCGACAGCAGGCCGAAGCTGTTCATTGCTCTTAAGCAAATCGACATGGATACTTTTTATAGACACCTGTTTATAATAGCTGAAAGAAGGTATCCAGTGACCCTGTACGAGCAGCTCGTTATCGAGCTCACCAACCGATCGTTTTCCCTTCATGCCGCCTACCGCAGCGGCAGCACGCCCTATGAGCTGAGTGACCGCGAGCCCGAGCCCTACGACCAGCAAATCGAGGACTTCGCCCGTATGATCGAAGAAGCCGATTGCGTGCTGGTGGGCGGGGCCTCCGGGCTCTCCGCGGCGGGCGGCGGCGACTTCTACTACGAGGACAACGCGACCTATCGCAAGCATTTCGGCAAATTCGCCGAGCGCTACGGTTTCAAGGGCGCTTTCGAGGGGTCGTTCTACCGCTGGCCCACCGCCGAGGCGCGCTGGGGATACCTCGCCACCTTCCTCGACACCACGCTCAACGCCCCGCTGCGCAAGCCCTACAGGGACCTCGACGCCATTCTCGCCGAGAAGGATTTCTTCGTGCTCACCACCAACCAGGACACGCAGTTTGTGAAGCTCTATCCCTGGGAGAAAGTGGCAGAGATCCAAGGCGACCACCGCTTCTTTCAGTGCTCCCGCTGTTGCACCGACGCGGTGTGGGATGCGGTCGAGCCGGTCTCCAACATGGTAGAGGCCATGGGAGACGGCCTTGAGGTTCCGACAGAGCTCGTGCCGCGCTGCCCGCACTGCGGGGCAGAGGCGTTCCCCTGGGTTCGCGGCTACGGCAACTTCCTGCAGGGCGAACTCTACGAGGAGCAGTACCGCAAGGTGTCCGAATGGCTCGACGCGCACGCACGGCAGAGGATCCTCTTCCTCGAGCTGGGTGTGGGCCGCATGACGCCCGCGTTTATCCAGGAGCCGTTCTGGGCCCTCACGGCGCAGTTACCGCAGGCCAGCTACATCGCCGTAAACAACAAGACGCAGTTTCTCCCCCGCGCGATCGAGGATCGGGGGCTCGCCGTTCGCGCCGACATCGCCGACGTGCTTGCCGACGTGCGCAAGACGCTGGGGAGGTAGCGCATGGAGACGGCGAAAGCAGTTCGCATAGGCAGGGCGCTAGCCGAAGCGGATCTTGTCATCATCGGCGCTAGCAACGGACTCGACATGGCGGAGGGGCTCAACCTTTTCTGCGCCGATGCTCATTTCCAAGAGGCGTACGGGGACCTCGCCCAGGCAGACGGCATCGGCTGCATACTGCAGGGGCTCGCTTCCCCGGATGCCAGCGTGCGACGCCGATGGGCCGAGCGGTTCCATCAAAAGGAGTATCTCGAATATGAGCCCGGCTCGCTCATGAACGGGCTGCGGCGTCTTACGGAGCACGCCGACACCTTCGTGGTCACATGCAACATCGACGGGCACTTCGCGCGCGCCGGGTTCGACGAGAACCGCGTGCTCGAGACGGAGGGGGGCATACGCACGTCGATCGACGAGCGGCGTCTCGCCCATCCAGACGCCCTCGCCACGGCCCAGCTCGAGGAGCTCGAGCGCCTTGTGCAAGCCCATCGCAACGGCAGGGTCGCCATCCTCGAACTTGGCGTGGGACTGCGCAACGGCATCATAAAGCACATGCTCGCCCAGATCGCGAACGTCTGCGAGCACGCCACCTACATCGTGTTCAACTACAGCCAGGCTATGGCGCCCGATGCATCGTGCGAGACGATTCTCGTTGACGGCGATATGGCCCCGGCTTTCGAGGAGATTGCCCAATGCCGTCTCTAGAGAGGGAAGCGTATAGGCTTCGAAGCCTTATCGACGATGCCGACGCCATCATCGTCGGCATCGGCTCGGGCATGTCAAGCGCCGCCGGGTTCAACCATTACAACCGCGCAGGCATGGCGCGCGCCGGAATGACGGACTGGCAGCAAGCCTTTGGCTTCAAGAGCCTTTTCGACGGCTTCTACCACCTCTACCCCAGCCTCGAGCAGCGATGGGCATACTATGCGCGATACATCGACTTCATGCTGCGCGAGCTGGCCTCGCAGCCCTATCTCGACCTACGGTCCCTCATCGGCCATAAGGACTACTTCATCCTGAGCACCAATGTGGACATCCAAGTCGAGAAGACGTTTCCCGACGAGAGAACCTGTAACTATCAGGGAAGCTTCGCGCACCTTCAGTGCAAGCAGCCATGCTGCGACGAGCTCTTCGACGCGAGCCCCTACGTCGAACGCATGCTCGCGGGCATGGCGGGGTTCGAGGTCCTCAGCGAGGATATCCCCCGATGCCCGCATTGCGGCTGGCAGCTTGTGCCGTGGGTGCGCGACGACACGTTTCTGCAGGGTGCGGCCTGGCGCGAGAGCCTCGGACGATACGAGCGCTTCGTGCGCGAGCGCAGCGATCGCCGCGTGCTGTTGTTGGAGCTCGGCGTGGGCGAGATGACCCCCGGCATCATCACGCTCCCGTTCTGGAGCATGACCGCGAAGCTGCCGGATGCGCACCTTTTGAGCGTAAACATCTCGGGCGGCTCGGCTCCGTTGCAGCTTGGAAGCAAGGCAGAGGCGATCCAGGCCGATTTGGGCGCCCTGCTCTCGGCGGCGCGGACGGGCGACGAGCAGCGCAGTTCATCGCGCCGTGTTTCATGCGTGGACGCTTAAATCAAAACCACCCCTAGAAGGGGTGGTTTGCTCTTAGGGTGTAACCCTTGGATTTCCGGCACGCGTCTAAAGGCGCCGGCCCTCACGGGGTTCGGGCCGCACTGCAGATTGACCCGTGACGGGCCGGTCAAACCGGCGCTATTTACGCCCCGGCCCCCTATCGAAGGGGTCCTCGTACTCCTTGGCGCTCAGCCGGTCGAGCGCGATGTCGGCCTTCTCCTGCTCCCGGATGTACTTCGCGATCGTGGCCTCGTTCAGGCCGACGGTGGACACGCAGTGGCCCTCGGCCCAGAACTTCCTGTTGCCGAATTTGTACTTCATGTTCGCGTGCCTGTCGAATACCATCAGCGAGCTCTTCCCCTTCAGGTAGCCCATCACGCTGGACACGCTGTACTTCGGCGGTATCGCCAGCAGCATGTGGACGTGGTCGGGCATCAGGTGCCCCTCGATGACCTCTATCCCCTTGTACTGGCAGAGCTTCCTGAAGATCTCCCCAAGGTCGGACCTTATTTGGTTGTAGATGACTTTGCGCCTATACTTCGGCGTGAACACGACGTGGTACTTGCACGTCCACTTCGTGTGCGACAGGCCGTAGGCCTTCTGGGCCATACGCCACCACCGCCCTCTCGACTCGGATTCCTTGCGGCCTGAACAATCGCAAGTGTCCGGCGAGGGGGCGGCTTTGTAAAGCCGTTTGGCCCCACCCGCATAGCGGGTGGTTTCTGATGCGGCGCGCTGCGCGCCCCGCACAGGCTAAAGCCTGTAAATAAAAATACCCCCGATTCCAAGTGGAAATCGGGGGTATCTCATCGGGTGGCTTTCAAGCAGTTTGCAAAACTGCAGGTCGCAGACCTTCATTGCTAGTAGGAGAAATGAGTAGTCTCGGGTGGCTTGCCCATGAGTTGACGAATAAGTTGGAGCTTCGCCATTGGCTCAATCGCTTCGCGCACTCGATAAACTTGTTTAGTAAAAGGCGGATCGGTCACCGATGGACGCACGACGAGAAACACGTACCTCCAGTGGTTCAAGCACGGCGCGCGTGAGGATCTCTGCAAGCAACCGCCTGGTACGCTACTGTTGCCAGCGTGGCTTAGCGGACTGGCGAATCCCGCCCCGTGCGCGTCATCATCCAATCAAATGCCCTGGCAAGCAGCAGCACCGCCAATCACACTACGTTCTTACGGCGCCCTCTGCGATAAAATTAGCGAATTGTGTTTTCACCTCGCAGCTACGGAGACATTAGATGATTACTCTGGACAATCTTCGCGACGCACTTAGGGCTCTGTGCTACGAGCCCTCGGGCGACGGCACCGTTTATCAGAAATCCTGGGAAGAGACCAGCGCGCAAATCACGGTCGATTTTTCCAAGAAACGCATCGGCTACCCGAAAGACCTGGGGTTCAAAGTCAACAAAGACACAACTTGTAACTTTTCCGATAACGAGAACTTCGTCGTACTCGCCTGCGTAACCATGCTCCTCGACAAAGGATATCGCCCCGAATCACTTGAGCTGGAGCGCGAATGGGCCCTTGGGCACGAACAAAAGAGCGGCCGCGCTGATATCTGCATTAATGACGAGAGGGGCGACACACTCGCAATCGTCGAATGTAAGACCCCTGGACCGAGTTCAAAAACGAATTCAAGAACATGCAGTCAGACGGAGGGCAACTCCTCTCCTATTGGCAACAAGAGCGCGCGACTCGCTGGTTGGTACTCTTTGCATGCGATTTCATCAACAACGAAATCGTGCCAGACCAGGTTTCAATTAACTGCAGCGATGACGAGAACTTCATCGCGCTCGCCAAACGCGATGACACCATTGCGCTCTACCGCGACGCCCATACAGTGGAACAGCTCCATCAAGTTTGGACGGAAACGTACAACCAACAAGTCGAGGGAAACATCCTCTTTGGCGATAGGTCGACGGCATACCACCCGATGGTTCCTCCCCTTCTCAAGAAGGACCTTGTCGACTTCAGGGCCGAAGACAGCATCGTCAACCGCTTCGAGGAAATCCTCCGCCACAACAACGTCTCCGATAAAGAGAACGCCTTCAATCGCCTTATCGCGCTCTTTATCGCGAAGCTCCAAGACGAGCTCTCGAAAATGCCAACCCAGGAGATTGAGTTCCAATACCGCCAAGGACGCGACACCTACGAAACGCTCCAGGACAGGCTCCAGAGACTCCACTCAGACGGCATGAGAAAGCTCATGCGGGAAGAGGTCCTGTACGTTCCCAACGACTACGCCGAAAACCTCATAAGCAACTATACGGGCCAGCACCGCAAGAAGCTCATCGAGGAGCTGAACGGCACGCTGCGCAAGCTCAAGTTCTATACCAACAATGACTTTGCGTTCAAAGACGTCCACAACGAGGGACTCTTTCTTCAGAACGGCAAGGTACTCGTAGAGACGGTGCAACTTCTACAGCCGTATCGCATCGTAGGAACTCAAGACATTCAATTCTTGGGCGACCTCTTCGAACAGCTCCTTAATCAGGGCTTTAAGCAAAACGAGGGCCAATTCTTCACACCTGTGCCCATCACCCGTTTTATTTGGAAGTCACTCCCACTCGACAGCATCGTGCAGGACGAGGCTGGTGCCGTGCACTATCCACGCGTTATCGATTACGCCTGTGGCGCGGGGCACTTTCTCACAGAAGGATTCGAAGAAATCTCCGACGCCGCATGCCAATATGATCCGACCATAGAGGATGACCTCGGAGACGCCGACTGGGTCAGAGACAATCTCGTCGGCATCGAGAAGGACTATCGACTCGCTCGCGTTTCCAAGGTCTCGTTCTACATGCATGGCGCAGGGCAGAGCAACGTGGTCTTCGGCGACGGACTTGAAAATTATCCCGACAAGGGAATCGACAGCCGAACCGACAGGGGACGCTTCGACATTCTTGTCGCCAATCCCCCGTACTCTGTAGCGGCCTTCAAACCGCATCTCAAGCTTCACAATAACGAACTCAAAGTGCTGGAAACCATCAGCGATAGCGGCTCGGAAATCGAGACCCTCTTTGTCGAGCGTGCGGCACAGCTTGTTCGGCCCGGAGGCTACGCCGCCATCGTCCTCCCCACCTCGATCCTCGACAAGAGCACGAGCTCGAGTTTCATGGCCGCACGCGATGTGCTTTTGAGCTCCTTCGAGATCGTCTCCATCGCCAGGTTTGGATCAGGCACATTCGCGGCCACAGGAACAAACGTCGCAATTATGTTCCTACGTCGCTTTGACGAGATCCCGCCCCGCAATGCGAACGCACTTGATTTCGTTGACGCTGTTTTTGAGCGCAGGAAGCTCACTGGCTGGAGAGACGAAAGCGCTTTCAACGCTTATCTCGGCACAATTAATGTAGACGGAGATACTTACCGGGCTTTTCTCGCAGGAGAGGCTAACTGGAACGAATGGGCAAACACTCGCCACTTCAGCGTTTATTGCCATCTTTTCGAATCATCGAAGGAGCTCAAGACCCTTCGGAAGAGCAAGACTTGGAAGGCGGCCGACAAGAACTCACGGCTCAAAGCAGAGAACGAGCTGTTCTATCGCCATGCGCACAAGGAAGAGCGCAAACGCCTGCGCGTTTGGGGTCTCGTCTGCGGCGAACAGACGCTCATCATCAACTCACCTAACACGACCAAGGAAATCGCCTCTTTCCTTGGCTACAAATGGAGCAATCGCAAAGGCAACGAGGGGATACAGCCCATCGATGGTGAGGGCGTGCTCTATTCGGACAACGAATCGGACGACACGAACTCGCTAAGCGGCATCATCAGAGCATGGTTCTCCGGCGAGCAAGTTGAGCCCGGCGACCTTGCCCAGTACTACTACTATGCCAAGACCGCCGATTTCATTGACTTTGATGCCGATAAGTTCGACGAGACTCTTACGATTCCCCGCTCTTTCTACAAGCCCCGCTCGTTCGCCCAGGGCACCGTAGTCAAGACGCTTAGAGACATCACATCCTACGTTACCAACAGCGTGGCCCAGAGTTCCATCACCACCGACACTTACGTAACAACGGAAAACATGGTCAAGGACCGTGGCGGCATAACCACCTATAGTGGAGAGCTTCCGGCAAGTGCTGGCACCGCATACAAGAAGGGAGACACGCTCGTCTCCAATATTCGCCCCTATCTGCAGAAGATTTGGCTCGCAGACCGCGATGGGGCGTGCTCCAAGGATGTTTTGGTATTCCGAAGCATAAATACCGACAGCCTATTGCCCGAGTTTCTCCATCTGCTCCTGTGGCAGAAGGACTTCTTCGACTACGATATGTCCACCTTCACGGGAACCGGCAGGCCTCGCGGAGACAAGGATGAGCTGCTCAAATACCCCATCCCAGTCCCGACGCTCTCCGAGCAGAGAGCCCTCATCGACGATTTCAATCGCTTAACAGATGAAATCAATAGCAAACGACAGCAAATCGCCGCTCTCAAGGAGAGCGTCAAATCACGGTTTGTAGAGGTATTTGGCGATCCGGTCGATGGTAAAAAATGGCCTTTCGTTAGGCTTGAAGACCTCTGTACCAAGTTGGGTTCCGGAGCAACGCCACGAGGTGGCAAAACGGCATACAAGGCCGAAGGTGTTCCGCTGGTCAGAAGTATGAATGTTCACAACGGTCGTTTCGTGTGGAAGGACCTTGCTTGTATTGATGATGAACAAGCCGCAAAACTAGAAGGCGTCACGCTGATGAAGGGTGACGTGCTTCTGAATATTACTGGCGCTTCGGTTGCTCGTTCATGTCTTTTGCCAGATGAATTGGCTGGTGGACGTGTTAATCAGCATGTCTCAATTGTCAGAGTCGACCAAAAACGGATGCTGCCGGTGCTATTGAACACGGTGCTGATCAGTGATTCGTATCAGAGGCTCCTGCTAAACGGCTCAAGAGCGGCTGGAGCAACAAGGGAGGCAATTACCAAAGAAGCTCTAAAGAGAATGACGGTTCCCTTGCCTCCCCTTGAGCTTCAGCAAGAGTTCGCCTCTTTCGTCGCTCAGGTCGACAAATCGCAATTTGCACTCGAGCAAGAGGTCGACGCCCTTTCCGCAGAGCGCGACGCCCTTCTAGACCGATTCCTCGCGTGATACGTTCCTCCCATCCATATCGGGATGGGAGGAACTGATGCACACGACGATCGAAATAGCAAACGCGGTTCTCACAAAAATGCAGGCACTCGTTAGCGGCGAAGTGCTTTCGTATCTCGAGAGCGTCCTTATGAGCGAACTCAGGGGCATCGAACTTGAAGTGAACGCGCTCAGCAATGTCGAAGACGAGGCCTCAAAGTACATGGAGCGATTCCTCGCAGCCAAAACCATCGAGGGATGCTCGCCTAAGACCATCAGGTACTACAAGGCCACACTTACAAGGGCGCTCGAAGCAATCAAAAAACCAATTGTCCGGATTAGTTCAGATGACTTACGAACATACCTGAGCGAATATCCCATGGGTAATAACGCAGGGAGCATCACCGTCGACAACGTCAGGCGCATCCTGTCGTCATTCTTCTCTTGGCTTGAAGACGAGAACCATATACTCAAAAGCCCTGCACGACGCATTAAAAAGATTCGCTCAAAGAGAACGGTCAAGTCCGTATATTCTGATGAAGAACTTATAGCCCTCACAGACGCCTGTTCTTGCAAGAGGGATCTGGCAATCATCAACCTTCTTAGTTCAACAGGGATGAGAATAGGCGAACTCGTCTCGCTCAATCGAGAAAACGTTGATCTAAATCGGCGAGAGTGCATTGTACTCGGAAAGGGCAACAAAGAGAGAGTCGTCTATTTTGATGCGACTACAAAGCTGCACCTAAACAACTACCTGCAAGAACGCAGCGATAACGTCGCCGCGCTATTCTGTAGTCTCACAAAGCCGAGTTCTAGGCTGCAAGTAAGCGGAGTCGAGCTCCGCCTTCGCTCCTTGGGAACAAAAGCAGGCGTCAAACACGTCCACCCACATAAGTTCAGGAGAACGCTGGCCACCAAAGCAATTGGAAAAGGAATGCCCATCGAGCAGGTGCAGAAGCTGCTTGGCCATCAAAAGATTGATACAACGTTGATGTACGCAATGGTCGATCAGGACAACGTAAGGGACTCTCATAGAAGGTATACCTGTTAAGTCAAATCACGGTTTGTCGAGATGTTTAGAACCAAGACACACGCATCATGGCCAATCGAAACAATCGGCAACTACAGCATAGAAATGCACTACGGCACTTCAGCAAAAGCCGGCGCCGATGGCGATTATGTCTACATCCGAATGAACAATATCACCGACGACGGCATCCTTGACCTAACCGATACAAAGCGAATCACCCTAAAGGGCCAAGCTCTCGAAAATGCTACCGTCCGCTATGGCGATATGCTTTTTAATCGAACCAACAGCATTGACAAGGTTGGGAAAACTTGCGTTTTTCATCAGTCAGAGACCATGGTTATTGCTGGGTACATCGTGTGCGTAAGGTTCGCTGACCACAGCTCTGCCGAATATGTATCTGGTTACCTGAATTCAAAGGAAGGAAAGCGAGTCCTTCGTAATATAGCGAAGGGAAGTGTCCATCAGGCAAATATCAGCGCAGCAGACTTGGCCGCTATTCCCATTGCAATTCCCCCGTTGTCCCTCCAACAGGAGTTCGCCGACTTCGCTGCCGAGGCGGACAAATCGCAATTTATCATCCACCAAGATCTTCACGGCTTTTGAAAAGACAGATAGTTACATGTCCAACGCTACAGAAGCCCGAGGACCGTCGCCTTTGATAGCATCTCGTAGGCTCGCGGATATGTCTCTTTGTCGCGCTCGGCCATAAATGCCCAGTTCGCCGTCACGTCAGCCGCCCTCACCATAGCCACCTTGGAGGAGTCGACATAGGAGACTGGAATCTTGGGCAGCCAGTCGCTAAATACAGGAGGGTAGGAGGTCTGCCACGTTGGGTTGAACATGCCGCAGCGCAGCTCCTCATCAACCGATTCTGCCAGGTTGTACTTTCCGTCGATCGAAGTCGAATGCTCGTCAACCACAACAGAAACTGCATCAACCTCGCTCGCGGCAATTCCCTGAAGCCTCAGCGCGTCAACGATGCCGGACTTCACGCCACGCTTTAGAGCGTAGTCAAGATACCTTTGCTTGCGCCTTTTCGAGCTTGAATTCTCAGAGCAACTGCAACACCCCTGAGTAGTGGACCTCGTAGGGCGTCCTGAACCCCAGGCGCTTGTGGGGCCTGCGGTTGATGGCATCGTACACCCGCTCGACCTCCTCGTCCGAGACCGCAGAGAAGCCGGTCCCCTTCGGGAAGTACTCGCGCAGCAGACCGTCTGTGTTTAGTCAAGCCTGATTTTCGGGTTGGGGCTGCGGTGGAAATCCTGGTCCTCTTTTGGTCCAGGATTTCCACCGCAGCCCCAACCCGTAAATTGAACGCTATCAAACACAGATGCCGTCGCGAAGTCGATGTCGCGCGTGACGCGGCCGTCGGGGATGCGCGCGAGCAGCCCGCTTCCGCCCTTGAGGATAAACCGGCCGTCGGGGTTGCTGAACACCCTGCGCAGGAACCGGTCGCGCAAAGCCCGACGACAGCCGTCCCCGGGGTCACCGCCCCTGTCGCGAACGGCCCTCTTCAGGGCCCTGTCGAGCTGACCGCCGTTCTCGTACGTCATTCTTCCCGCCTCCTAGCTAACGAATCGTACAGGCTGGCCCCCGCCGGCATCCCGGCTTTTGCCCCCCGGCGTCGATTTTCTCCCTCAGCGCGCCCTCGTCTTCGACGAGGCCCCTTTCGAGCGCGTCCGCGAGCACGTTCGCGACCAGGCTCAGTTCCTCCCCGGAGTCTATCAGGTCCACCACCGTGAGCCAGGGCCTCGTCGCCGGGATGTCCGAGACGATCGCCACGTCCTTCGGGTCGAGGCGGCGCTTCCTGATGAATCAGGTTCGGGCGCTTAGTCTGCTTTCTCTCGGGCGTGCAGAACTCGTAGGGCGAGGGGCTGACCTCGCCGATGCCGTAGAGCCATGCAGCCGTCGCCCCCATGGCGACGGGGCGCCTCCCCGGGTCGATCGACAGTCAGGCCGCGAGGACGTCCTCCTCCCGCGTGCTCGGCGAGCCGCCCATGCGGTAGACGCCCTTCGCGAGCCTCTCTATGTTGCCGAGCCCTTCCAGCCTCGAGAGCGCGTACCGCTCGACGCCGAGCACCTTCGCCTGCACAGATGTGAAGAGCCCCCTTTGGGAAGAGGCGATGTCGTTGGTGGCTCGTATGACTTCGATTTATTCCATGCTTGCATTGTGGAAAATAATGCAACAATGCAAGCAATACGCTCAGAATACACGGCGTTATTCGGCGGCATTCGGGGTCACTGAAACTGCGGAAACCGATTTTCGCATTTCTTTATTCCCATTTGTTGACCTGGGCGAATGCAATTGAAGAGGGCTTGAATCCGCCTCGCAGTTTCAAGTCAGTTTCATCCGCTCGAAATCGGCCTTCGGGGGACCCGAATTGTGAATTATTCCCGCAGGGCC
Organism: Collinsella sp.; assembly: GCA_023708985.1. Classification (GTDB taxonomy): domain Bacteria; phylum Actinomycetota; class Coriobacteriia; order Coriobacteriales; family Coriobacteriaceae; genus Collinsella. The sequence continues at coordinate 132,365 of BREX01000001.1, read as the reverse complement.
TAATTATTCCCGTACCGCCGAGTACTCCGTTGTACCGCCCAGTAGGGACACACGGGAATAATTGGGTCGTTTTCCCAGGTAGAGATGCAAAAAGAAAGCCCTCGAACCAAAGGGTTCGAGGGCTGTTATTCCCACTATTTCGCTGGTGGCTTTGGTTCTGTCGTCCCGTCATTCCAGTTGCACCCAGTTTTCGGCATCGACACGGAACGCGTGCCGCCGAATGACGCGATGTCGCGTCTCGTCGGCTTCGGGGACAAAAGCTGGGACAACTTCAAAAACTTTTTTCAAACTCAGGGCTTTGAGTTTTTGTTTTTGTCCCAAAGGAGCTTCCGGCCGTGATTCGGATGCCCGATTGGGCGGAATCGCCCGTTTCTGGAACTCAACCGCAGCATCACGCACAAGCCACTCGCAACAACTGCAAATGATTGGTCGAGGGCGGCTTCCAACGCGATTCCAAAGCCGCAGGTCAGGCGACTGCGCTGCTGGCAGGGAAAGGGAGTCGTATCAGGCGGCTTGCCCATGAGTCGACGATGAGGCCTTCACCGAATGTCGAGAACATGCTGGTAAAATAGGCAATACTTTTTATGACAGGAGAACGAGCATGGCCGAACCCCACGATAGGAAGCCGATCCTCACGATCGAGCAGCAGATAGAGCACCTCAAGCAGAAGGGCGTAGCCTTCGAGCTGTGTTCCGAGGAAGAGGCCGAGGACTACCTGCGCGACAAGTGCAACTTCTTCAAGCTCGCATCCTATCGCAAACTCTTCTCGAAATACGAGGGAGGCCCGCGCGACGGCCGCTACGTAGACCTCGACTTCGGCCAGCTACGCCTGCTCGCGGCGCTCGACCAGGAGCTACGCCACGCCCTGCTCGGCATGACGCTCGACATCGAGCACTTCCAGAAGGTGACACTGCTTCGCGAGATGGAGGACCGTGGAGAGGATGGCTACGCCATCGTGGCCGACTACATGGCATCGCTTACCACTGCAAACAGGGAGTACCGCCTGCGCGAGCTCAAGATGAGCGGCCGCAGCCCCTACAGCTCGAGCCTCTACGCGAAGTACTCCGGCGACATGCCTGCCTGGGCCTTCCTTGAGCTCACCTCGTTCGGCACCCTCATCGACTTCGTGCGCTTCTGCGCCAGGCGATGGGGCGACAGGCGCTTCGAGGCCTCCCACTACGACCTCAAGCGCGTGAAGTCCGTCCGCAACTGCGCCGCGCACGGCTCGTGCCTGATCAACTGCTTCGCCGAGAGGGGCGCCGCCCGGGGCTCGGCGTCCAGTGGCGTCTCCCGAAGGGTCGCCGCCGTGGGAATCCCCAAGGCGACCAGGAGGAAGTGGATGGGGAATACGGCCATGCAGGAGGTCGCGACCGTGCTCGTGGCGCACTCCGGCTTGGTACCCGAGGGCTCCTCGCGCTCGCGCGCCGCATCCGAGCTCGCCGAGATGTTCGCCAGGGCCGACGGAGAAACCGAGGCGCTGCCCGACAAGGGGCCCGACGCCGCAGCTCGCTCCGCGCTCGAATTCCTTCGCAGGTTGACAGAATCGCTCGGGTTGGTAAAATAGCCTGCAGATAGCAAAACCTTCACGGTTTTAGGGGCGGACTTGCGCAAGCGACTCTGCCCTATTTTTATATTCACTCGCTATAGGAGACGGGTGATACCTGGGTCAATGACAGAACTGAGAAGCCCGGAATAATGGAGCCAGTTAGAAACCCTCGGGTTTGCGGGGCGGGATCGTGAGAGCGATTCTGCCCTATTTTTTCCTCCGTCTGCCCCAAATCAAGTATTTCGAAGATAGCCTGTAGGTGTCCTCCTGGGCGCCTTTTATTTTCAGGGAATCGGCCGCTTCATGAACGAGCGACCGGCTTGACCTAGATCGAACCGCCTTCATCTCCGCCTAGGCGCCGGCGATCAACATCGTAAATCCGCGCGTGCTACAATGCGGGCATCAGAGATGAAAACACAGTCCCCGTCGGGTAGTCGTGGGCGTGCGGGAGTCCGCATCAGTAACCTGCCTCCTTGGTTGTCCCTTCTCTGCATGGTCATCTACATAAAGGAGGAACCAACCATGCAGATCAGCGTGTCATCCACCCTGACCGTATATCACGACGGCCAATTCTGGGTCGGGCTGGCGGAGCATGTCGAGGACGGCAGATACGGCGCCGCCCGCATCGTCTTCGGCGCGGAACCGTCCGATGAGGAAATCCTGCGATTCGTTACAAGCAAATGGGCGGAGCTCGCGTTCTTCGGTGACGATCCCGCCGAGGCGAGCAAGCCCGCGAGGAACCCCAAGCGCCGCGCCCGCGAGGCGTCGAAGGCCCTTAAGCAGCCGGCGATGGGCACCAGGGCGCAGCAGGCGCTCGCAGCACAGCGGGAAGCGATGAAGCGGGAGTCGGCTCAAGCAAGAAGCCAGCGTCGCGCGGATGAAGCGGAGGCGCGCTTCGAGCAGCGAAAGCTGAAGCGCAAGCAGAAGCATCGTGGGCATTGATCGCCATGTGCAGCAAGGCAAACCATATACAGCAGTGGGGCCAGTTCCACTTGAAGCCGACGCCGCGTAGACGCTAATGGTGACGGCTATGCACGGGCACGGGCGCGCCGCCGCACTTCACAGCTTGTTTCTCAAGTATTTGGGACGCACACACGGCGTTCAAAAATGCGGAGCGACTCTGTATGGCTCGAGACTGAGCCGAGGTGCCCTACTTCTCGCCCTCCAGCAGCACCACGATGCGGTCGATGTCGACGGCAAAGCGAGGCCTTCCCTCCTGCTCGTAGCGGTCGAGGTATGCCTGGCACTCTGAGACAATGCGCTTGGTGTTGCTGTCGATAATGCGCTGGAGCGTCTCATAGTAGGCCGAACCCTCGGTCCTAAAGCGACGCTGGTAGGCCTTGGTTATGGGAAACATCTTGACGTAGTGGATGCCGTGGCGGCAGCCGGGACGTGTCGTGGGGCGGGGCGGTAGCGCGAAGTACTGGTCTTTGGGCACGTTGGGGGCGATGTTGGAGCGCAGCGGCACAGCGAAGTCCCTGCGCTTTCCGCGAAAACGTAGCCTCACCACCACGATGCAGGGGCGATTGTGCTTAAGCATGAGCTCGCGGTCGCCCTCGACGAGGTCGAAGAAGTCCTGGGAGATGGATACGATCTTCATCGGTTGCGCCCCCTCATACGAAGCGGGGCCCGCATCGCTGCAGGCCCCTACAGGTGGGCGATATTCTACGCCTTGCGGCACCCCGTCGCCCACGGAGGTTAAACGTACACGTAAGCCGTACTCTGAAAGCCGCGGCTTCCGGCAAGTAGTTTATACCACGAAAGGTCGCTTTCAACGCGCATAGCTCGCAAAATAACACTCGCTGGGCCGTCACCCCTGGCAGTTGCCCTCCAATCTTCATTGGAGTCAGCAGGTCAATTCATATAGTTATGGGGGTGTATCCTAAAGGAAATCAAATTTATACCTCCATAGCTAAAGAATTTTCTATTCCCACTCAATGACTAGAGCCCTGGTGTAATTGGCTGGATCACCGTTCCGGGAACCGGTATCGACCTACCTGTCCGCCAAGTTCCTTCTTCAGCTCCAGCCTAGTATCTGACTCGCGCCGCTATAAGCGAAAACCGAAGAGATGCGTCTTAGCCAAGAAAAGAAGGTTAGCCTCATCTTACTGCATGATTCGTGTGTTATAGTTAGATGGCTCTAACTGTTTGGGGGGCGTCAGCCATGCACGAACGCGAGGGTTTCTGGGACAAGAACGCCGGTCGGTATGACCGTTTCATGCGAAACGACCGGGCGGCGTATGAGAAGATATATGGGCTGATCCGGCCGGTAGTGAAAGCAAAAACCGTACTGGAGGTCGCCACCGGCACGGGGCTTATCGCAAAGAGCATCGTGAATGCGGCGGCGCACATCGAGGCTACGGACGCCTCTGCAAAGATGATCCTTGAAGCAAAGCGGGACAATCAATCCGCAAAGCTGCACTTTTCCGTACAAGATATGTTCCGCCTGCCCTATGCACAGAAGTCCTTCGAAGTGGTGATCGTGTCCAACGCGCTTCACATAGTGCCGCATCCGGAAAAGGCCCTGCAAGAAATCAGGCGGGTGCTGAAGGACGACGGCGTGCTCATCGCTCCAACCTTCACCCACGCGGGGAACTCGGTTTCCGGCAAGGCAAAAGCCTTTTTCATGAGTATGGAGGGATTCCCTCTCCACAGCAGGTGGACAAGCGAGGAATACCTACGTTTCCTGCGTCAAAACGGCTGGGCGGTGCAGAAAAGCGCGGTGCTGAAGGCCTCGTTCCCGTTGACCTATGCGGAATGCAGAAAATCGGAGGGGCCAGATGTCGTTCTTTGAAAACACCCGCAAGCCCGTGGGCCTCGGCGGAAAACTTATGGTTGCCATGATGAATCTGGGCCACAGCCCTGTGGCGCGGTGGGGACTTCGATTTCTACGACTTGCGCCAAACGCCAAGGTGCTAGATTGCGGCTGCGGCGGCGGGGCAAACATAAAACGGCTGCTGAAAAAATGCCCGTATGGCGTCGTCAAGGGCATCGACTATTCGCCCGTCAGCGTGGAGAAGGCTAGAAAGCTCAACCGAACTGCACTTCAGGAGGGGCGTTGCGCCGTTCTGCAAGGCAGTGTGGCGGATATGGCGTTTGAGGATAGCTACTTCGATGCTGCCACGGCCTTTGAAACCGTCTATTTTTGGCCTGATTTGCCCCGATGCTTCCGTGAGGTCTGGCGGACGCTGAAGCCAGGCGGGACAATTCTTATCTGCAACGAGAGCAATGGCGATACGGACAAGGACGAGAGGTGGACGCAGATCATCGGCGGCATGACCATCTACAAGGACATTGAATTAGAGGCATGTCTGGAGCAGGCGGGTTTTCACGAGGTGCAGATACACAAAAAGAAAAAGTGGCTCTGCGTCACGGCGCGGAAGTAGGGGCATCAAGCACGGGTATTTTTGCATCCATCCTGCACATGGCGATAGGCATGACGGTCATAGCGGCTATGCTGGCGGCAATTATGACAGTTTTTATTCACTGAGGAAGAAACCTATGAAATGTAAAATTGAGAAAAACACCGTGCAGGAGACGCTGATCCTCCCGCTGTATTCCCGGAAGCTGTGTACGGAGTTGTACCCGACCCTTTACAGGGATGAAACAGCGGTTCGTCTGCTCGACCAGATCGACTACGACTTTTCAGAGGCAGAGAAAAACTCCCGCAGCCTGATGCAGCGCTTTGGTGCGCTGGAGGTGGCCACACGGCAGAGTGATCTTGCTTTCGAGGTGCGGGATTACCTGAAAGGCCACCCCAGTGCGGCGGTGGTCAATCTGGGCTGCGGGCTGGACAACACCGGCAGAACCTGCGACAACGGTAGATGCAAGATCTATAATCTGGACTTCCCGGATGTGATTGCCTTGCGGCAGCAGCTACTGCCCGCCGGGGATCGAGAACAAAATATCCCCTGCGACCTGAAAGACACCGCATGGTTTAGCAAAATCGATGCCTCCCGCGGGGCGGCGTTCTTTGCCTCCGGGGTGTTCTATTACTTTCTGACCCAGCAGGTCCGGGAACTGGTGCGGGGGATGGCGGACGCTTTCACCGGCAGTGTGCTGGTCTTTGATGCTGCCAATCGGACGGCGGTAAAGATGATCGCAAAAACATGGCTTAAGACTGCAAAAATCAAGGATGTGGGGGCATATTTTGCGGTTTCGGATGCCGCCAAGGAAATCGGCACGTGGGACAGCCGTCTGCAGGTCACAAGTCGCGGCTATATGCTGGGCTACAACGATTTGAGAGACCCTTCTGTCAGCGGCTTTTTCCGGTTTCTCGCAAGGGTCGGTGACAACGGGATGAAAATGCAAATCGTGAAAATAAGATTTTGAGAGGCAAAAACGAAGCGCATTCACTTTGACGTCGAAGAAGACGGCTTTTACGGCGCATATTGGGCATGCAGGGACACGCATACAGCAGCGGGCACGGATTCAATTGAAACCGTGCCCGCTATCTGATACTATATTATTTTATCGAACGTCTGTTCTATTCCCACTCAATCGTCGCGGGCGGCTTGGACGTGATGTCGTAGCACACGCGGTTGGCGCCGGGGACCTCGGCAACGATGCGGCCGGAGATACGGGCCAGTACGTCGTAGGGCAGCTTGGCCCAGTCGGCGGTCATCGCATCGCTGGACTCGACGGCACGCAGGATGATCGGGCGCTGGTAGGTGCGCTCGTCACCCATAACGCCGACAGACTTGATGTCGGGCAGGACCGCGAAATACTGCCAGCAGCTGTGCTCGGAGTTGCGCTCGCCGGTCTGCTCAAACAGACGCTGGTTGTAGGCGTCCAGTTCTTCGCGCACGATAGCGTCGGCGTTCTTGAGGATCTCGAGCTTCTCCCTGTCGACCGCACCGATGATGCGGATGGCAAGACCCGGGCCCGGGAAAGGCTGGCGGAACACGATGTGACCCGGCAGACCCAGTGCCAGACCAAGTGCGCGGACCTCGTCCTTAAAGAAGTGGTCGAGCGGCTCAATAAGGTCGAAGTGTACGCCCTCGGGGAACGGGATCAGGTTGTGGTGGCTCTTGATGGTGGCCGTCTTGCCGCCCGTCTTGCGAGCACCGGACTCGATGATGTCGGGGTAGATGGTGCCCTGAGCCAGGTACTTGACCGGCTTGCCATCGGTCTCGAGCTGCTGCGCCACGGCGAAGAACTCTTTCCAGAACTGCGTACCGATGATACGGCGCTTCTCCTCGGGCTCGGTCACGCCGGCCAGAAGCTCGGCATAACGGTCCTCGGCGTGGACGTGAATAAAGTCGACGTCAAACTGCTTGGTGAAGACCTCCTCCACCTGCTCGGGCTCGCCCTTGCGCAGCAGGCCGTGGTTGATGAACACGCAGGTCATCTGCTTGCCCACGGCGCGGGCGCCCAGCGCAGCCACGACGGAGGAGTCGACGCCGCCGGACAGGGCCAGAATCACGCGGTCGTCGCCGACCTTCTCGCGGAACTCGGCCGTCATGGTCTCGACCAGGTTGTCCATGCTCCAGTTGGGCTCCAGGCCGCAGATCTCAAACAAGAAGTTGCTCAGCAGCTGCTGACCGTACTCGGAGTGCTTGACCTCGGGGTGGAACTGCGTGGTGAAAATCTTGCGCTCGACGCACTCCATGGCGGCAACCGGGCACACGTCGGTGCTGGCGGTAACGGTAAAGCCCTCGGGCACCTCGGACACGGCGTCGCGGTGGCTCATCCACACGGTCTGCTCCATGGGCGTGGAGTTAAAGAGCTTGGCGCCGGCAGTGCGCGTAATAGTGGCGCGGCCGTACTCGCCCACCTCGGAGTGACCGACCTTGCCGCCGAGCGTCACGGCCGTGATCTGATGGCCGTAGCAAAAGCCCAGGACGGGAAGGCCCAGGTCAAAGATGGCGGGATCGATGGACGGAGCGTCCTCGGCGTACACAGAAGCCGGGCCGCCGGAAAGGATGAGCGCAGAGGCGTTCATCTCGCGAATCTCATCGGCCGAGATGTCGCAGGGAACGATCTCGGAATACACGTTGAGGTCGCGGACGCGACGGGCAATGAGCTGACCGTACTGCGCACCAAAGTCGAGTACGAGGACCTTTGCGGAAGCCTTTTGATCCATGGTTTCCCCCTCTTGTTGGCGGGGAGCCGGTGCCCACCCGCGCGAATAAACGAAAACAGCTTTCATAGTGTACACGTTATATGGGGTTTCTCGTCCCTCGCAGCCATCAGCGCACGGCAAACGCACGACCTGGGCCCTATTTGACGGCGATTGAAGTGTTACCAAACGTTACAGATGATGTAATACGTTTGAACATTGGACGCCCTGTGCCACAATACTGCCGAACGACTCCGCCTCTGCGGCGGCAAATACGATAGGAATACCAGCATGAAGCGCATCCTTCTCATCGCCACGGGCGGCACCATCGCATCGACCGAGGACGGCAACGGCCTCTCCCCCGCCCTGACCGGTGAGGAGCTTGCCCAGAGCGTCCCCGAGATCTCGGGCCTCTGCGAGCTCGACGTCGTGCAGCCCATGAACATCGACAGCACCAATATGCGCCCCAGTGACTGGATGCGTATCCGCGACGTCATCGTCGAGGGTTATGCCGACCACGACGGTTTCGTGATTCTGCACGGCACCGACACCATGAGCTACACCGCGGCGGCGCTTTCCTATCTGATTCAGGACAGCCCCAAGCCTATCGTACTCACCGGCTCGCAAAAGCCCATGGGCAATCCCTTTACCGATGCCAAGCTGAATCTGTACCAGAGCCTGCTTTATGCGCTCGACGAGCACTCGCACGACGTCTCGATCGTGTTTGGCGGCGTCGCCATTGCCGGCACGCGTGCCCGCAAGCAGCGCACCATGAGCTTTAACGCGTTCATTAGCGTCAACTATCCGCCCATCGCCTATATCCGCAACGACCGCATCGTGCGCAACGGGCTTCACGGCACGCATCAGGGCGAAAACCCGGTGCGCTTCTACGACCACATCGACCCACGCGTGTTTGTGCTCAAGCTCACGCCCGGCGTGAACCCTGGCGTTCTGGACGCTCTGGCCGATAGCTACGACGCCGTGATTCTGGAGACCTTTGGCATTGGCGGCATCCCCGAGTTCGGCGAGTCCGGCGAGTCGTTCCAAGAGGCAATTTTCCGCTGGGTCGATTCGGGCCGCACCGTCGTTATGACCACGCAAGTCCCCGAAGAGGGCCTTGACCTGGGTGTTTACGAGGTCGGCCGTGCTTACGCCGACCATCCGGGTATTTTGCGCGGCGACGACATGACCACCGAGACGCTCGTGGCCAAAACCATGTGGGCACTCGGCCAATCGCGCGACGCAGCCGAGATCCAGCGCCTGTTCTACAGCCAAGTCAACCACGACCGCGTCCCGATGGCGTAATTCAGTTGTCGACGGGTATCCCCTATTCGATACCCTCGAGAAGCTCTGACACCGTCATGCCGAGTGCGGGCGCGATCTTAAATAGAACCTTGAGCGTGAAATTTGCCGTTCCATCTTCGATTCTGTCGAGATAGGGGCGGCTGATTCCTGCTGCCACACAAAAATCGACCTTGGAGATACCAAGGTCCCTGCGCGTCTGCTCGACTCGCTTGCCAAGAATCTGTTTCGCACGTTCGTCCATGCAGCCGAGTTTGAAATGGAGCTGAACAAAAACGTAAACTATAGTTTACGTTTAAACGAATACACAGGAGTTTTCTATGTCGGGTTCTTCGATTTACGTACAGCGTGCAGATTGCCGTCGGCACGATACACCGATTGCTCTTGTCGTTATCGAAGCCGACCAGCTTACGCCCGACGAGCGCACGGCACTTGCGCTGCTAACGAGCCGTGTCCCTACGGCACCGCTTTCCAGTCCAAAGCAGGGCGACCTCGCACGTCTATGCCAAGAGCACGGCTGTGCGCTCGACCGGACCGCCGTTATTGCCACCACCCCGCAAGGACTCCCCCTGCTCCTAGAAGCCTCCGTCTCCCTAACCTTGCGCGGCGCCGGATACGAAAACGAGGCCGCCGCCGACATGGTATTTAAACCACGATCGAGCGGCGGCCTCGCAGCAGCCATTGAATATGCGTGCAGGCTCGTTGCCTAAAGGCGCAAGCTAAAAGCCCAGGCCAAAGCCCGTTCCGGTAATCGCCGAGTACATAAAGTAAACGTTGATCACGTTGAGGAACACACCCGTGATGCAGCCGTTTCGCAGGTAGCGCTCGCACACGATGCGCGCCATGGCGGCGGAGTCATCATTGTTTTTAGCCTGGCGTCCTGCCGTAAAGTACGTCGCCACGCTTAGCAGCAGGTTGAGCACCGGCAGTGCCAGCAGCTCGTAGCTCTTGCCCCAGCGCGTCGCCTCGCCGGCGGCATTAAACTTTGTTGCCACCTCGGGACCAATGTTGGGGATAACACACGCTGCAACCACCAGCGGAATCACCGCAAGTACGAGTAACGCAATACCCATGTAGCCAGCTTTTTTGCCGTATTTAAACATATGCGTCGTCCTTACACGTTAAAGCGGAAGTGCACGACGTCGCCATCGGCCATGACATACTCTTTGCCCTCGATGCGCAGCTTGCCGGCAGCCTTGGCGCCCTGCTCGCCGCCAAGCTCGATGTAGTCGTCATAGCCAATGACCTCGGCCTTAATAAAGCCGCGCTCAAAGTCGGTATGGATGACACCGGCAGCCTGCGGGGCGGTCGCGCCCTGACGCACCGTCCAGGCCTTGACCTCCATCTCGCCAGCCGTAAAGAACGACTGCAGGCCGAGCAACTTGTAGGCCGCCTGCGCGAGCACGTCCAGACCGGGCTGCTCCAGGCCCAAGCTCTCCAGGTAGTCGGCCGCATCCTCGGGATCGAGCTCGGAAAGCTCAGCCTCGATCTTGGCGCAGATGGGCAGCGGCTTGACGCCGTCGATGGGCGCCAGGTCGTCGTTGAGCATGTCCTCGTCTACGTTGGCCACATACAGGATGGGCTTCATGGTGAGCAGGAACAGGCCCTTGGCGGCGGCGCGCTCCTCATCGGTCATCTCCATGGACGCGGCACGCTTACCCTCGTTGAGCCAGGCGAGCAGGCGCTTGGCGACCTCGAACTTGGGCATGAGCTCCTTGTCGCGCTTGGCCTCCTTCTCGAGCTTAGGCAGCTGCTTCTCGAGCGTGCCCATGTCGGCCAGGATGAGCTCGGTCATGATGGTGTCGGCATCGCCGGCGGGATCGACGAACTCGCCCGTGCGGCCCACCTCACGCATGACGTTGGGGTCTTTAAAGTAGCGCACGACCTCGCAGATGGCGTCGGTCTCGCGAATGTTGGCCAGGAACTGGTTGCCCAGGCCCTCGCCCTCGTTGGCACCCTTCACCAGGCCAGCGATGTCGACAAACTCGACCGTAGCCGGCACAATGCGGCCGGGGTTAACGATGTCGGCGAGCTTTTGCAGGCGGCTATCGGGCACATCGACGATACCCACGTTGGGGTCGATCGTGGCAAACGGGTAGTTGGCGGCAAGGCCGGTCTTTTTGGTAAGCGCGGTGAACAGCGTCGACTTGCCCACGTTGGGCAGGCCCACGATACCGATGGAAAGGGACACGACAGCTCCTTTTGGTACAGGTACTTCAAACTGCATAAGTATAGCGCCGCCGCAGCATCTGGGCGAACCCGGACGCCACGGCGGCACGAATGAAGCAGAGATAGGGGTCGCTGACTAGTCCGCGAGTTTCTCCACCTGATCGAGCATCTTGTCGAGCTTGGCCTTCGCCTCAGCCTTGACCTTCTGGGCTTCTTCGTGGGCCTTAGCCTTCTGGGCGGCCTTTTCCTCGGCCTCGGGATCGACGACGACCAGGTTGGATGCATCATGCTCAACCAACTTGAGCGCATGCTCAGGGCACACCTTGACGCAGGCTCCGCAGCCCAAGCAATACGTGGACTCCAGTGCAAAGCGGCCGCTTCCCACCAGGTCACAGGCAAACGTGGGGCACACGTTGACGCACTCGCCGCACGACGTGCACTTGTCAAAATCGCATTCCGGCGTGCTCACCTGCATGTTCTGGGCAAGCTCGGGGTGGTTTTGCAACGTCGAGAGCACCAGTTGGCGCCCGTGCGTGAGCAAACGGCGACGCTTGGCCGACGTGGTACCGCACATGGTGTTGAGCGTACGCTCAAGCTGCGTGATCTGGTGACGGTGGGCCTTCAACTTCTGCGTCACCGAGGCCAGCGCCGCCGTCGCCGGATTGAGCTTGGTCACCGTCAGGCCCGTGGTGCGGGCAATCTTATCCATGTACTCCTTGCGCTCGTACTCGCGGCGCTTATGACATTTGAGGCTCTTGGGGTCGACCTCCAGGCCCATGCCCGTACCGGCCCACTCCTCGGCAGTGGCGATGGCCTCGCCCAGAATATCCTCGCCACCGGTGTTGCGGCACTTATCGCACACGCCCAACGGCAGGTACACGCTCACGTTGGGATAGTCGGCCAGCACCGAGAACCAGGTCTCGGCCGTAATATCGCCCACGCAGGCAACGACGACCTCGTTTTCGCGCGGCATGCGCTTGAGGGCGCGCGTGCAGGTAACGTAGGCGGTCTCGTGGCTCGTAGCTGCAGAGACAATGTCGTCGTAAAGGTTTTTGGGCGCCAGGCGCGGCGAAATAATCGCCTCGGTCGGACAGGCAGCGGCGCACAGGCCGCACTTGCGACAGGAGTCGAGGATCTCGATAGCGTCTTCCTCGACCTCGATAGCGTTGACCGGGCACACATCCATGCACGCGGTGCAGCCGCTCTTTTCGTTTTTGCAGGTCAGGCACGGAATGGTGTTGCCGCGCGGACGCTCCTTGTAGTCGGCAGGATTCCACTGCGGCGCCGACGGATCGAGTGCATCGGTCACACCGCCAAGCGGGTTTTTAAGAAAGTCGAAACCCTTGCTGATCTCGATAATGTCATCAAACAGATCGTGTTCCTGCGCCATGCGCGGCCCCTCCCTGAGCAGTGCAAACAAGCAAGAGATAATGATACGCCATCGGCCCGTGCCTCGAGCAAATTACACGCGGAGCACCTTTGGGACAAATAGCCTATGGCCTATCGCCGCCTCGATTGCACAAGGTCAATCAAGCGCCAAACTATGCCTCGCACATGAGCTGCACGAGCTTTTGTTTGGTCACCTTGGCCTGCTCGTTGGCTATGTTACGCTCGTTTCTAAAGACCGCATTTGCAACACCCTGCAGGTCGGCATCGGAAATCTCGCCAAGGCCCAGCTCCTCGAGCGTCGTCGGCAGACCGACGCGCTGACAAAACTCGAGCACCTGTTCAAGCTCGGGCGCACGCTCCAGACGAAGCTGGACCACCAGACCAAACGCCACGGCCTCGCCGTGCATAGCCTTGCACTCGGGCAAAATCGTCAGGCCGTTGGCGATGGCATGCGCCAACGCCAAGCCACCGCTCTCAAAGCCAACGCCCGAAAGCAGGATGTTGCACTCGATCAGGCGCTCAACCGCTGGTGACATGCGACCCTTCTTGAGGTCGCGCTTGGCAGCGACGCCGCATTCCATAAGCGTGTCGTAGCAGGCACGTGCCGCGACCAGTGCCAAGTGCCCCGGCGCGCCACCGTGCTCGTTAGCGCCGTGCGCCGCGGCACACGAACGCGCCTCGAAGTACGTTGCCAGTGCGTCGCCCATACCAGCGACCGTCATCCGCAGTGGTGCTGCCGCAACCACGTTGGTATCAACCACGACCAGATCGGGATTTTTGTCGAGTATCAAGTAGCGGTCGAACGACCCATCCTCGTGATACAGCACCGAAATCGCACTGCACGGGCCGTCCATCGAAGCCGCCGTGGGGCATACACACAACGGCAACTCGGCATAAAACGCTACCGCCTTGGCGATATCGAGCATCTTGCCGCCGCCAATACCCACCACCATGTCGCAATACTCGGCCCGGGCTTCCTTGGCCATTCCGACAACGGCCTCTTCCGTACACGGACCGTTATAAATCTTAAAGAACGGCTCGCTTAGATCTTCGTCCAGAAATCCATCGACGATCTGCCTGCACAGCCGATCCTCGGTGCCCTGGTCAAACAGAACATAGGCAGCACAGCCCAACCATGACAAATACCTGCCCTGACGCGAGAGCTCGCCTGGTCCCTGAACATATCGTCCGGGACCGCCATATACCATGGGAAGCGCCATACGAGAATCCGCCCTTCATCAAACAACAATTGGTGCAAAGTAACCTGACCCCTTTGCACCATAGCAAAAAGGGGCAAAGCCATCTGTCGGCTTTGCCCCTTCCTTACCTTAGTTTACTCATCCATAAGGTAGTAGTGACCCAGTGCGTCGGCACCCAGGATGGCGTTGGCGACCATCTCAGGCGTCACCTCAAACGGCATGTTGCACATGGTGTCATCGGGCGCGCACGCAGCCTCGGCAACAATCATGGCCTTCTCGCGCGTAAGCTCAGCAACGCCAAGTTCCTTCATCGTGACCGGCAGGCCCAACTCAATGCAGAAGCCCAAGACTTCCTCGAGTTTCTCAGTCGGGGCATCCTCGAGTACCAGCTGGACGATGGTGCCAAAGGCGACCTTCTCGCCGTGATACATGCCGTGGCACTCGGGCAGCATCGTCAGGCCATTGTGGATGGCATGAGCAGCAGCAAGGCCCGAGCTCTCAAAGCCAATGCCCGAAAGCAGCGTATTGGCCTCGATGATATGCTCGACGGCAGGCGTCAGCGCACCCTTCTCCAGCGCGACCTTGGCCTTGACGCCATCGGCCATAAGCGTCTCGTAGCAGAGCTTGGCGAGCGCCAGGCCGGCCATTCCGCCCTTGCCGCCGGCACAAGTGCCACCGTCGGCATCATGCGTCGCCTGGGCCTCAAAGTAGGTTGCGAGCGCATCGCCCATACCGGAAACCGTCAGGCGCACCGGACTCGCCGCGATAACCGTCGTATCCATCAGGACAATGTTGGGGTTTGCCTTAAGGAAGAGATATTTATCGAACTGGCCATCGTCGGTGTAGAGTACCGAAAGCGCCGAACATGGGGCATCGGTCGAAGCAATGGTGGGGCAAATGATAACCGGGGACTCCAGGTAATAGGCGACGGCCTTCGCGGTGTCGAGGATCTTGCCGCCACCGACGCCGACGATGATGTCGCAACCGTTGTCGCGAGCGAGCGCAACCAGGCGATCGACCTCGCCCTTGGAGCACTCGCCGTTAAAGTCCTCAAACAGCAGCTCGGCCTTAGCCTCGGCAAAGCCGCCCTCGATCTTGGCACCGACGCGCTTCTTGCCCGAAGGCGTCACGATGACGAGGGCCTTAGCGCCGAGCGGCTCGACATAGGAGCCGAGCTTGGCGAGCTCGTCCGGACCCTGGATGTACTTGCTGGGGCTATTGAAAATTGCAGCCATAACTATCCCATTCTCTAAAAGAAAAAAGAAAGGGGCTCCGTACAGATACGTGCGGAGCCCCTCGTTACGATAACAAGAGTCGATTAGAAATCGATGTCGGTGTCGTAGTAGCAGGCCTTGAGGATCTTCTCGAAGTCGGCAGCCTTGGTCTCACGCGGGTTCTCGGGCGTGCAGGCGTCGGTCTCGGCGTTCGCAGCGATCTCGGGCAGCTTGGCGAGGAACTCCTCCTCGGAAACCATCTGCGGGTTCTCGGCGTCGACCTTCACGCCACCATTCGCGTAATCCTTGATGGACTGCGGAATGTTGAGCTGGTCGTTGAGATCGCGAATCTTCTGGACGAGCGCAGCGATGAGCTCCTCGTTGGTCTCGCCGGGAAGGTGCAGAATCTCCTTGGCCACGTAAGCGTAACGCTCAGCAGCACGCGGGTCCTTGGAGTTCCACTGGATTACCTTGCCCAGGTACATGGCGTTAGCGGCACCGTGGATGATGTGGCCGTTCTCGAAGGCAGCACCGGTCTTGTGAGCCATGGAGTGAACGATGCCGAGCAGGCCCGAGGAGAAGGCGATACCGGCGATGCACTGAGCCTCGTGCATGTGCTGACGGGCCTCATGGTCGCCAGCATAGGACTTGGGCAGCCACTCGACGATCTCGCGGATGCCGTGCAGGGCGTTGGCGTCGGTGAACATAGAGGCGCAGGTGGAAACGTAGGCCTCCATGCAGTGGGTCAGAGCATCCATGCCGGTGTGGGCGCACAGCTTGGCGGGCATGGTGTAGGTGAGCTCGGGATCGACGATGGCGACATCAGGGGTGATGTTGAAGTCGGCCAGCGGGTACTTGATGCCCTTGGCGTAGTCGGTAATGACGGAGAACGCGGTGACCTCGGTAGCGGTGCCGGAGGTAGAGGAGATGGCGCAGAAATGAGCCTTCTGACGCAGCTCGGGGAAGCTGAACGGCTGGATGATGTTGTCGAAGGACTCCTCGGGATACTCGTAGAAGACCCACATGGCCTTAGCGGCATCGATGGGCGAGCCGCCGCCGATGGCGATAATCCAGTCGGGCTCGAACTCGCGCATGGCCTCGGCGCCCTTCATGACCGTCTCGATGGACGGGTCGGACTCGACGCCCTCGAACAGCTTGACCTCCATGCCGGCCTCTTTGAGGTCGGCCTCGACGTCCTGCAGGAACCCGCCGCGGCGCATGGAGCTGCCGCCAGAAACGATGATGGCCTTCTTGCCCTTGAGGTTCTTCACCTCGTGGCGAGCGCCCTCACCAAAGTACAGATCGCGAGGATTGGTAAAACGTCCCATACTGTGCCTCCTAAACAAGCCCCTCTTAGACTTGCGTATATAACGGAGCACCCGATTGGCTCCGTTAGGACCGTTTTGCGCGTTGCCGGCGATGACAATGCGCGATGTCCAAACGTCTCAACGCTCAGACAAACACTATTCTACCGTTCTGGTTGGTCAGTTATTCACCTAAAGCCGACAATGATGAAACGTTTTTTCTATCCCTGAAGACCCTTGTGGGGCATTCATACTCCCAAGCTGGGCAAACGTTTTATCAAGGTTGACCACATATCCCGGGCAGGACGGTGCTCCTCCAAAATGTGCCCCGTTCGCCGCCAAAAATCGACCGTTTGCGGCACCGTGATACCACTCGGGCGTCCAAGGTGCCGACATTTGTGCGACATCCGTCTTCGTGGTGCAAAGGTGCAAGTCCAAGTGCGGCACCCCCGGTGTGCCATATGCGGGTAAACTAGAACCTTATATAGAGACATTTGAACCCTAACCGCAGCAAAGGAGGCCCCATGGCATTCGATCCCATTCAAGAGGATTGCCATCGCCTCGTTCTTGAGGCCTTGCGCCGCGACAATATCCCGCTCACCGATGGCACCGCCGTAGAGCGTCTGATGGAACAATTCACCCGCAACCCCGCGCCGCTCATCGTGCATGATCGCGACCGCGCCGGACATCTGATTGCCAAGGTGGTCGAGGCTGTCGACTACCGCATTCCCTTTATCCCCGACGATGCCCAAGCCGAGCAGGAAGAGGCCGCTGCCGAGAACATGCTTCGCGAGGCCGCCGCGCTCGATCCGACCAACTGGGATGCCCAGCGCATGCTGACGGCCCTCACCGCCGACTCCAACGAGGAATACGTACAGTACCTGGTATCCAAGCGCGATGAAGTCGAGCATGACCTGGCGTTCAAGATCGCCTCGGCGCAGGACCCCTATGAGCGCGAGGCCGCGGGCGACCTTATGCGCCGCCCCTACCTGCGCTGGCTTGCCGCCCTTGCATCGCGCGCCCTCATTAGCGGACGCTATCGCATGTCGCTCGAAGCTGCAAACCGCAGCCTCGACTTTGCCCCCAACGATCCGGCCGGCGTCCGCCACACCGCGATGCTCGCCATGGCGAAGCTCGAATACCCTGCCGAGGAGCTCAAGCGCTTTCGCTCTGCCCACTCCGTCCCCTATCTCGCCAACACGCCGCTGCGTCGTCGTCCCAAGGACGCGGAGCGCGACTTGGACCCGTGGACGCTCATCGCACTGATGAGCGCAGCCTGGCGCGAGCTGGACTACGAGGGTGCCGAGCACTACTTGCGCATCCTTGCACGCTCGTGCCCGCACGCGGCCGAGGCACTCTACTTCCAAACCGAGTTTCCCGATGGCGTCTATGCCCGCGTCAACGTGGGTGTGGGCTCTACCGACGAGCTTGTCCTTGCGCTGTCCGAGGCGACGCCGGTACTGCAGGAGGGCTTGGGCGCCCCCGACAACGCCAGCTTCGCCGCCTGGGTCGCCACCAACGATATCGTGCGTTCCCAGATCGACGAGCGCATCCTACGGGCGGCCGAGCAGGGCCTGCCGTTTAAGGGAGGAGACCTCTAATGGATCCGAGCGTCTACATCCCCGCCTACCTGGAGCGCGCCTACGTTGCGTCGCACCCCGAACTCACCGATGCAGCACGCGAACTTGTCCATAACGACGTGAGCGTTAACCCTCAAAAGTACGCGCAGACCGAGCATGCGCAGGCGCTGCTTTCCTATGCCGGCGTGCATCGTCATTTGCTCGACGAGCTCCATCGCATCGAGGACATGGGCAGCGACGAGGAGTTTGAGCAGACGCGCAACCGCCTGTTCGACGATATGCGCGATGAGCTGCTCAAGATCGTTCGCGTCGATGCGCTGGCGGTCGATGCCCAGCTGCTCGCCATCATTTTGGCGGACACACCCGTCGACGCCTGCCTGGGCGACCTGATGAAGCTCGAAGCGACCACGACCGATTACCTGCGGCAAAGCGTGCCCGGGTTCGACATGGAGGCCCCACACTACTGGGCCAATAATGTTTTGGCCGACGGTGTCACCGCAGCGGACCTTACCGTGAGCGAGCCGGCGCTTATCGGGTGGCTCCACACGCTCGAGGCCATCTCGCAGCTGTGCATGGCGAGCGCCCGCTACCGTGCTGCTGCCAACCACGCTCGCCGCGTCCTTAAAGCAGAAGGCTATCCCACTCGGGCCGCCGGCACCGTGTTGCTCGCCCTCGCTCGCCTGGAAGACCAGGACGGCTTTTTTGCCCTGGCTCATCAGCTCGAGGAACAGATGGGGGCAGACGCACTCGAAAACTCTCCTTGGTACCTGCTCGCCCGCACGATTCTGCTGTTTAAAACAAACAAGATGCGCCCGGCGACGCGCGCGCTGCGTGAGTTCGCTAACCGTTGCGAGGGCGGCGCGTTCTTCTTGCTGAACCCCATGTACCAGACGCCGTATCTTCCCTGCCGACCCGAGCCGCGCGACCCCTGGGACCTCTCGCACCAGGCGGTTTGGGAAGCCGACGGTATTATCTCGGACACCCCCGACTTTGCCCCCTGGGCCAACGCCTGCGAAGATGTATCGCAGCTTGCCCAGGAATTTGCGCGCCGCTACGGCTTTTAGCGACGCGATCGCCCCGACCATGTCATCTATGTTAGGAACGGCTTCATGAACCTCCGCTCATCTCTCGCCTGCACCTCGAGCGATATCGCCCGCTGGGGACTGCGCTCTGTCCTCAAACGCCAGGGTGGCGTGCTTCCCGGCCGCATCGCCATGAAGATCGACCCCGAGCTGCTAAGCGACCTCGCGAGCCTGGTCGACCGCAGCGTGGTGATCACCGGTACTAATGGCAAGACCACCACCTCCAACCTCATCGCCGACGCCGTTGCCGCCAGCGGCGCCACCGTGGTATGCAACCGCGCCGGCAACAACATGGAGCCGGGCGTGGTGGGCGCACTGCTCGAGGCGCGCAGCGGCCTCAAGCGAGCCGGCGGCGGCAAGCGCGTGGGCGTTTTTGAATGCGATGAGCTCTACACCGTGCGCGTCCTACCCAAGCTCAAGCCGACGTACTTCGTGCTGCTCAACCTGTTCCGCGACCAGCTAGACCGCTACGGCGAGATCGACCATACCCAAGACGTCATTGCCCATGCGTTGGAGCTCTCTCCGTCAACAACGCTCATCTACAACGCAGACGACCCGCTGTGTGCCGCGATCGCCGCACGCGTTCCCAACACGAGCATCGCCTTTGGCATCGACGGCGCCACGGGCACCGAGTCCGATCGCATTAGCGACTCGCGTTTTTGCTCGCAGTGCAACGCGCCGCTGGAGTATGACTACGTGCAATACGGCCAGCTCGGCGCCTATCATTGCCCTTCGTGCGGCTGGGGTCGCCCCGCGCTGCTCCGCCGCGTGACGGGCGTTGAGCTCGGCTGCGACGGCTACGGCTTTGACCTGGCCTTTGGACCCGAGGCCAACGCGCCCGCCGTGCACATCGCCACGCGCTACAACGGCCTGTACATGGTCTATAACGTCGCCGCCGCCTTCTTTGCGGCGCACGAGCTGGGCGTGGACGCGGCGCACCTGCAGCCCACGCTTAATGCCTACGTGCCCGCCGGCGGACGCATGGGCCGCTGGGATATTGCCGGCCGCACCGTCGAGGCCAACCTGGCCAAGAATCCCGTGGGCTTCGATCGCCAGATCCAGTCCATTAAAACGGCAGGTGGCAGGCTCTGCGCCTTCTTCCTCAACGATAACGATGCCGACGGCCACGATGTCTCGTGGATCTACGATGTCGACTTCGAGCGCATCGCCGACACGCCGGGTCTTGTCGCCTTTGCCGGAGGCACGCGTGCGCACGACATGCAGGTACGCCTCAAGTACGCCGGCATCGATGCCGCGATTATCTCGGACGTCGCGCAGGCGATCGGCGCCGTGGCAGACGAGGCCGCCGATGACACCTTCTACGCCGTCGCCAACTACACGGCCTTCCCGCCGTTAGTCAAGGAGCTCGACGGGCTCAAAGGCACCGATGCAAGTTCGGTCGCCTCCCACGCCGTAACGCGCGCCGATGGTAGCGCTGTCCCCACCGATATTGCGCCGGTCGAGCTTTCGCGCCCGCTGCGCATCGTCTATCTGTACCCCGATGCCCTTAACCTCTACGGCGACGGCGGCAACGTCATCGCCCTCGAACGCCGCTGCGCCTGGCGTGGCATTCCCGTGCGTGTAGACGAGGTCCGTATGGGCGAAACGCTTGATTTGACCGATGCCGATATCGTCATGATGGGTGGCGGCTCCGACCGCGACCAGCTAGCCGTGGCACACGAGCTGCTCGCCCAAAAAGATAAGGTCGCGGCCTATGTTGAGGATGGCGGCTCGCTGCTTGCCATCTGCGGCAGCTATCAGCTGCTCGGCCGTTCGTACTATATGGGCGAGGATCGCATCGAGGGTCTGGGTGTCATTGCCGCCGAGACCGTGCGCGGCTCCGACCGCCTGATCGGCAACGTCGCCGTCAAGACCGACCTGGCACCCGAGCCCTTTGTGGGATTCGAAAACCACGGCGGCCGCACTCTGCTCGACGCAGATGCCACGTCGCTCGGAACGTCCGTCGTCACGGGTACCGGCAACAACGGCGACGATGGCTTTGAGGGACTGATCTACAAGGGCGTCATCGGCACGTATCTACACGGACCGGCACTGCCCAAGAACCCCGAGCTCGCCGACTGGCTCATTACCCACGCCCTCGAGCGCCGCGGCGATGCGCAGGCCACAGCTCTGCTGCCGCTCAAGCCCCTCGACGACACCTACGAGCACGCCGCCCACGACGCCGCCATGAAGCTCCTCCCCTAACGCCCCAACCACCACAAAGGGGACAGGCACCTTTGTGGTGGTTTTCCAGTTTGTCATCGATATACGCGCCGGCAAAAAAGTCTGCTATACTCTTTCCCGCTGTCCCCATCGTCTAGCGGCCAAGGACGCCACCCTTTCAAGGTGGATATCGCGGGTTCGAATCCCGCTGGGGGCACCATTTAAACTGAGAAGCCCGTTGCCCTCGCGGTGACGGGCTTTTTACTGCCGATATGCCGGGATTCGAACCCGACAGGGTGCGGAGCTGAGGAAACGCGAAGCGTTTTCCAGTGCAGCACGCAAGGAGCGGAGCGACGCAGCGGAAGCGGGCGGCGCCAGCCACACGCGGACATCCCGCTGGGGGCACCACAGAATCTGAGAAGCCCGTTACCCTCGCGATGGCGGGCGTTTCGGTAGCAAAACGGACTCCAAAGCGTCCTTCGCAAACAAAAACCGGGGCCCGCATGATGCGGACCCCGGCTCAATACCGTGACGATATGTCAGTTACGCTCTACACGTAGAACAGGATGTCGTCGTAGGTCGGGACCGGCCAGTAGTCAGCGGCCACGATCTCCTCCATGGCATCCACGGCGGCGCGCAGCGTATCCATAGCAGGAACGACCTCGTGCGCGTACACGTTGGCCTGCTCCTGGCCATCGAGAGCCTCGGCCTTCTGATGTACGGCGTCGAGGGCCTTGATGGAGTCGTTGATGGCGGTGATGCCGTTGCAGAGCTTGTTGAGCGTGTTCTGCTCGCACTGCATGGCGGCCTCAGCACCGGCGGCACGAATAGTCTCAAGGCCCTTAGCGACCTTGGTGGCATAGGCGGTAATGACCGGACGATAGGTACGACGCGCCTCGCGAACCATCGTGGTGGCCTCGATGTTCATGAGCTTGTTGTACTTCTCGAGCTTGCAGTCATAGCGGCACTGAGCCTCGGCCTTGGTCAGGACGCCCGTCTCCTCAAAGAGCGCGATAGCCTTATCGGAAACAAAGGCGGGAAGAGCGTCGGCCGTGGTCTTGTTGTTGGCAAGGCCGCGCTTCTCGGCCTCGATGGGCCACTCGTCGGAGTAACCGTCGCCGGAGAACAGGATGCGCTGGTGATCGGTCAGCACCTTCTTGCAGTACTCGAGCGCGGCGTCCTGGAACTTATCCTCGGGCGTACCCTCGAGTGCGTCGGCGAAGGACTTGAGCGACTTGGCCACGGCGGCATCGAGCACCAGGTTGGAGTCGGAGACGTTCTGCTCGGAGCCGCAGGCACGGAACTCGAACTTGTTGCCGGTGAAGGCAAACGGGGAGGTGCGGTTGCGGTCGGTGTTGTCCTGCATCAGCTTGGGCAGGGTATCGGCGCCCAGGTCGAGCACGCCGCGCGTGGCATGGACGGAAGCCTTGCCATCGATGATCTTCTCGACGACCTCGGTAAGCTGGTCGCCCAGGAAGATGGACATAATCGCCGGAGGAGCCTCGTTGGCGCCCAGACGATGATCGTTGCCGGCCGAGGCAACGGAGGCACGCAGGAGCTCCTGATAGTTATCGACGGCCTCGATCACCGCGGTGAGGAAGACGATGAACTGCAGGTTGTCGAGCGGGGTGTCGCCCGGGTCGAGCAGGTTCTCGGACTCGGTGCCAAGCGACCAGTTGTTGTGCTTGCCCGAACCGTTGATGCCCTCAAAGGGCTTCTCGTGCAGCAGGCAGACCAAGTCGTGACGGGAGGCGATGAGCTTCATCTTCTCCATCATGACCAGGTTCTGGTCGATGGCCTCGTTCACCTCGCCATAGACAGGAGCGAGCTCATGCTGGCAGGGAGCGACCTCGTTGTGCTTGGTCTTGGCAGGAATGCCAAGCGCCCACAGTTCATCGTCCAGGTCCTTCATATAGGCCGAGACGGTGGGGCGGATAGCGCCAAAGTAGTGCTCCTCGAGCTCCTGGCCCTTGCAGGGAGCAGCGCCAAAGAGAGTGCGACCGGTGATGACCAGGTCCCTGCGCTTGCGGTAAGCGTCCTTCTTGATCAGGAAGTACTCCTGCTCATCGCCCACGGAAGGAACGACCTTCTTGGGGGTCTTGCCAAACAACGCCAAAACGCGCTTGGACTCACGCGAGAGCGCGGTCATGGAGCGCAGCAGCGGGGTCTTCTTGTCCAGGGCCTCGCCCGTGTAGGAGCAGAAAGCCGTGGGGATGCACAGGACATCGTCCTTAATGAATGCGGGGCTGGTGGGATCCCAAGCGGTGTAGCCACGGGCCTCGAAGGTGGCACGCAGGCCGCCGTTGGGGAAGCTGGAGGCGTCCGGCTCGCCCTGGATGAGGTTCTTGCCCGTAAACTTGGTAATGGCGGTGCCGTCGTGGTTGGGCTCGAGGAAGCTGTCGTGCTTCTCGGAAGTAATGCCCGAAAGCGGCTGGAACCAGTGCGCGTAGTGCGTCGCGCCCTTGGAGATGGCCCAGACCTTCATGGCGTGGGCAACGGCGTTGGCCACATCCAGGTCGAGCGGCTCACCGTCCTCGAGGGTTGCAGCAAGGCGCTTCCAAATGTCCTTGGGGAGGTAGTCCTTCATGACTTCCTCAGAGAACACCATGGTCCCGAAGCGGTCAGTAAGTTCGGCCATACGGAACTCCCTTCGTATCGGCACCGCGTGAGAAGCGGTGTTGATTACTAACGAACGAGTCATAGATTAGGCTCGTCGTGTTTCCGCAACATTACCGTTATGTTGCTGTCACGAAACCAATCAATGAGGTTACCGCATCGCGGCGGCGTTGCCGCCCTCAACAGCCAATCAACTGTATAAATTGCAGACCTCTCCCCATGGTTTAAGGGTAGTCAATTTGGGATGGGGCTCTATTAACTGGTATTTCGCATCAGATACCAGTCTTTATAGCCCCATCCTAGATTGACCGCTCTGCTATAGGGAATGTCGATAGCAAGGCATCTTTGATTGGTATCCCCGAATAGCGAGTGAAACTCCACCGTGACACAGTGGTGCTGTAGAATCCTTACAACACATCACACTATTACGTATCTAAAGGAGCACGATATGCGCGTCGACGAGGTTTTTAAGCAGGCAGCATCCCAGGGCACCGCACCCGTTTCGTTTGAGATGTTCCCGCCCAAGGGCGAGCTGACCCTCGACACGGCTCGCGAAGTGGCAGGCAATCTGTGCAAGCTTTCGCCGAGCTTTGTCTCGGTCACCTGCTCTGCCGGCGGCTCGGGCAACGGCGCCACCACCGCCCCCATCGCGCATATGATTACGAGCGAATTCAATACGCCCTCGGTGGCGCACCTTACCTGCGTTGGCCGCACGCATGCCGACATCGCCGCCAAGATCGACGAATACCGCTCCGCCGGCGTAGAAAATGTGCTGGCCCTGCGCGGTGATCTTCCTGCTGGCGCGACCGAGGACGACAAGCCCGCCTCGGACTACGCCTACGCCCGCGACCTCATCCCCGAGCTCGTCGACGCCGGCTTTTGCGTGGGCGCCGCGGCCTACCCCGAGGGCCACATTGCCTGTGAGGACCTCAACGCTTCGGTCGAATACCTCAAGCAAAAACAGGACGCCGGCGCGAGCTTCTTTGTGACGCAGCTCTTCTTTGACAACGAGTGCTTCTACCGCTTCCGCGAGCTTGCCGACAAGGCCGGCATCACCGTGCCCATTACCGCGGGCATCATGCCGTTTATGGGCAAGTCGCAGATCAGCCGCATGGTCTTTATGTGCGGCGCGTCGCTGCCCTCCCCCGTCATCAAGATTCTCGCCAAGTACGAGAACGACCCCGAGAGCCTGCAGGCAGCCGGTGTAGATTATGCCGCCCGTCAGCTTTGCGACCTTAAGGAGCACGGCGCCGCCGGTCTGCACCTGTACACTATGAATCGTCCTGCGATCGCCGCGACTATTATGGAGCGCCTGGGGTAATGGAAAAACCGCACATCGATACAACCGCTGTCGAAGTGCCGGCCGACTTTGCGTCGCCGGCGCTTTACCGTGTCGATGCTGCGCACCATCCCCGTGTCGACCGTGCCGAGATGCTGCGGTATCTGGGTTACGGCGGCCAGCAGATTGAGCCCGAGCTGTCACGACGTATTGAGCTTGTAGTCGAGCGCCTGGAACTGGACATTGAGCCCCGTGGCGTGCGCCGCGTGTTTGCCGTCGATGCCACGGGCGTGGACGAACAAAGTGAGCCTTGCATTCGCTTGGTCGGCACCAACGTTGAGCTGCGAGGTCGCGATATCTATCGACATCTCAAAGACGCCCGCTTTGCCGCGCTCATGGCATGCACCCTCGGCATGGACGCCGAGCGTCGCCTGCGCACCACGGGAGCCCAGCAGCCCCTGGAGGGAGCCGTGCTCGACGCCGCATGCTCTGCCTATGTAGAAGCCGCCGTCGAGCAGATGGACCAGCAGGTCAAGGCTGCGGCCGCCGCACACGGACTCGCCGGCAACTGGCGCTTCAGTCCCGGCTACGGCGACTGCCCGCTTACGGCACAGCGCTCAATCGTGGACGCGCTCAACGCCACGCGGCTCATCGGGCTTACCGTCACGCCCACCAGCCTGCTCATGCCCACCAAGAGCGTGACCGCGGTGATCGGTCTGTTCGACGGCGAGGTCCACGACGCCCAGAGCCGCCCCACCTGCAATATCTGCCGCATGCGCGAGCACTGTCGCTTCCGCGCCGCCCACACCACCTGCTATTCCAGCCATTAGGAGCCCTCGATGTTTACTCCGCTTATCACTCATGATTCTGACGGCACTGCATTGGCGGCACCCGTTGATGCCGCACGTCGCAACGGTGCCACGTACAAGACGCGCACGATCGACGATCTGCGCATTAAGGACGATCGCCTGCGTGCGGCCATCGAGGGCACGGGGCATCTGCTGTTCGACGGCGGCATGGGCACCATGCTGCAGGCGGCCGGCATGAAGGCCGGAGCCCTGCCCGAGCTGCTCAACTTTGAGGAGCCCCAGGTCATTACCGACATTCAGCGACAGTACGTCGAGGCCGGCTGCGACGTGATCACCGCCAATACCTTTGGCGCCAACGCCCACAAGCTCGACGGTACCGCCACCGTGGCAGATGTCTTTGCCGCCGCTGTCGCCTGCGCCCGCGCAGCCGGTGCCCACTACGTCGCCGGCGATATCGGCCCCATCGGCGCGCTGCTGCGCCCCTTGGGTACCCTCAGCTTCGACGAGGCCTACGACCTCTTTGCCGAGGAGGTGCGCTCTGGCGTCGCCGCGGGTGTGGACCTCTTTATTATCGAGACTATGACCGACCTGGCCGAGATCAAGGCGGCAGTCCTCGCCTGCCGAGAGAACTCCGACCTGCCCGTCTTTGCCACCATGACCTTTGAGGAAGACGGCCGCACCTTCTTGGGCACGAGCCCCGAGGTCGCCGCCATCACCCTCGACGCCATCGGCGCCGACGTTTTGGGCATCAACTGCAGCCAGGGCCCGGCCGAGCTCCGAGGACTCGCCGCGCGTATGCTCACCGTTACGGACAAGCCCGTTATGGTGCAGGCCAATGCGGGACTGCCCCGCGTGGACGATGACGGCAATACCGTCTTTGATATCCAGGCACCCGAATACGCCGAGGCCGTCGCCGGCATGATTGAGGACGGCGTGAGCGTCGTGGGCGGCTGCTGCGGCACCACGCCGGCGCACATGGCCGCCTTGCGCACGCTTATCGATAACCACACGCCCAGTCCGCGCCACCGCAAGCCCAGCATGTCGGTCACAAGCGCCCAGACCGTGGTGGACCTCCCCTGCGACGGCCACAAGATTGCCGTCATCGGCGAGCGCATCAATCCCACCGGCAAAAAGCGCCTGCAGCAGGCCCTGCGCGACGGCGACCTGGACTACGTCGTGAGCCAGGGCATCAGCCAGCAAGAACAGGGCGCCGACATCTTGGACGTTAACGTGGGCCTGCCCGAGATCGACGAGGTCAAGATTATCCAGCAGGCGACCGAGCAGCTCCAAGGCTCCACGCTGTTGCCGCTGCAGATCGACTCCACCGATCCCGCCGCCGTCGAGGCCGCCGTACGCCGCTACGCCGGCAAGCCCATCATCAACTCGGTCAACGGCAAGCAACAGATCATGGATGAGATCTTTCCGTTGGTTGCCCACTACGGCACCAACGTCGTCGGCCTTACGCTCGACGAAGGCGGCATCCCCGATACCGCCGAGGCCCGCTTCGCCATCGCCGAGCGCATCGTGGCCGAGGCCGCCCGCTACGGCATCGGCCCGGACCGCATCCTCATCGACTGCCTGGTCATGACCGCCTCGACCAATCAACGCCAGGCCGAGCAGATTCTGCGCGCCATGTCCCTGTGCAAGGAGCGCCTGGGCGTCAAATGCGCGCTTGGCGTGTCGAACATCAGCTTTGGCCTGCCCGCCCGCCCGCTGCTGGGCTCGGTCTTTTTGGCTGCCGCCTTCGGCGCGGGCCTGGACGCCCCCATCATGAACCCGGGCTCCAAGCGCTTTATGGACACCGTCTACAGCTATCGCGTCCTGAGCGTTGAGGACGAGGGCTCGACCGGATACATCGAGCGCTATGCCGGCTGGACCGATCCGTACAAGATCGCCGCCAACCCGGCAGCAGCTCAGGCCGCATCGACCGACACCGTGCCCGCCGCTGGTGTCACCAGCACCGACGGCAACGACGACCCCATCCGCCACATGGTCGTCTCGGGCCGCAAAGGCGAGATCGCTGCCGAGACCGAGCGTCTGCTAGCAGACCACGACGCCATGGACCTCATCAACAATCACTTTATCCCCGCCCTCGACGAGGTGGGCGTCCTCTTTGACCAGGGCAAGTTCTTCTTGCCGCAGCTCATGGCCTCGGCCGAGGCCGCACGCGTGGGCTTCGACACCATTAAGCGCCTGATGCCCGCCGGCGAGATTGCCGACAAGGGCAAGATCTGCGTGGCCACCGTCAAGGGCGACATCCACGATATCGGCAAGAACATCGTCAAAATGCTGCTCGACAACTACGGCTACACCGTCTTTGACCTGGGCCGCGACGTCGATCCGCAGGAGGTACTCAAGACCGTCAAGGAGCGCGATATCAAACTCGTCGGCCTCTCGGCGCTTATGACCACCACCGTCGTCGCCATGGAGGAGACCATCAAGCTGCTCCATGCCGAGGTTCCGGGCGTTAAGATCATCGTGGGCGGCGCCGTGCTCACCCCCGAATACGCCAAGCAGATCGGCGCGGACTACTACGCCAAGGATGCCGCCGAAAGCGCGCGCATCGCCGAAGAGGTCTTTGGGCAGTAACACAACGGAAACAACCGAGCACCAAAACGTGCCGCATGCGCCACTTGGCACGTGCGGCACGTTAGAATAGATAAGACTATGCTCGTTTTGGCAGATAGGAGCGCAAGGATGGCGATCACGCCCGCAGAAATCGCGGAAACCCGCGGCATGGTTGAGGAACAGAACCTCGACATCAGGACCATCACCATGGGTGTTTCGCTCATGGGTTGCGGTGACGAGAACCTCGACCGCATGTGCACGAAGATCTACGACCATGTGACGCACACGGCTGAGCATCTGGTCGAGACCGCCGAGAACCTCGAGCGCGAGTACGGTATCCCCATTGTCAACAAGCGCGTTTCCGTCACCCCGGTGGCGCAGATCGCCGCGTGCTGCAAGGATGAGGACCTCACCCCCATCGCGCATGCCCTCGACCGCGCGGCCGAGACGCTCGGCATCGATTACCTGGGCGGCTTCTCCGCACTCGTCCAGAAGGGCATCGGCGACGCCGACCGCCGCGTCATCCAGTCCATCCCCCAGGCACTCGCCACCACGAGCCGTGTCTGCTCCAGCGTCAACGTCGCCAGCCTGCGCGCCGGCATCAACATGGACGCCGTGCTTATGGCCGCCCAGACCATCATCGATGCCGCTAAACTCACGGCCGACCAGGATTCCGTCGGCGCTTCCAAGTTTGTCTGCTTTGCTAACATGGTCGAGGACTCCCCGTTTATGGCGGGCGCCGTCCACGGCGGTGGCGAGGCCGACGCCGTCATCAACGTAGGCGTCTCGGGCCCCGGCGTTATGGCCGCAGCCCTGGAGACGCTGCCCGATTCCGCATCGATGATGGAAGTCGCCGAAAAGATTAAGCAGACCGCCTTTAAGATCACCCGTGCCGGCGAGCTCATGAGCCGCGAGGCCGCCCATCGCCTGGGTGTCGAGAAGGGCATCGTCGACCTGTCGCTGGCTCCCACGCCCGCCATCGGCGACTCCGTCGCGCGCGTCCTCGAGATCATCGGCGTGGGCACCTGCGGTGGCCCGGGCACGACCTGCGCGCTCGCCATGCTCAACGATGCCGTCAAGAAGGGCGGCGTCATGGCCAGCTCCAGCGTGGGCGGTCTCTCCGGCGCTTTCATCCCCGTGTCCGAGGACGCCGGCATGATCGCCGCCGTCGAAGCCGGTGCGCTTTCGCTCGAGAAGCTCGAGGCCATGACCTGCGTGTGCTCCGTCGGCCTGGACATGATCGCCATCCCCGGCGACACCCCGGTCGAGACCATCGCCGGCATCATCGCCGACGAGATGGCCATCGGCGTCATCAACAACAAGACCACGGCCGTCCGCGTGATTCCCGCCATCGGCAAGGGCGTGGGTGACTGCGTCGAGTACGGCGGCCTGTTCGGCCGTGCACCCATCATGCCGGTGAACCCCAACGCCGGCACCGTGCTTGCCCATCGCGGTGGACGTTTCCCGGCGCCGCTGAACTCGCTGAAGAACTAGCTGAGGGGTTCGGGCGAGGAGCCCCGGGGAGGGCAAATATATAAGGTCGCCTGCTCGGACAGTCCTGACTCGCACGGAGAGCACATTAAGTGCTCTCCGGCTCGTGCGAAACTCGCGATCGACCTTATATATTTGCCCTCCCCGGGGCTCCCGCACAACGGGACCTCGATTGAGTTCTATCCCGGTTGCAGTCGCTTCGCTTCTGCTCCACTTTGCTGGTATGACGGTTTGGCGTTGGATCGGTTCTTTCTGATATATGCTGGTTGCGGCTCTTCTTTTGGGAGGAGTCGCTTTTTTGTTGCTAGGAGGTTGGCCCGTGGCTGATGGGGAGAATCGTTCTGAGCTGCTTTCCACAGATTGGAATCTGGAGTGGATGCGTCTGCAAGCTGATCGGCGGCGGGCTGACGATTCTTTTGAGTGGGATAAAAGGGCTCGGCATTTTCGGCCGTTGGAGACTGCCCCTTATGCTCGGGATTTTATAAAGCTGCTGGCGCTTGAGCCCGGCGAGTCGGTACTCGATATGGGGTGCGGGGCTGGGTCGATTGCTATTCCGCTTGCTCAGGCTGGGCATCCTGTGATTGCTGCTGACTTTTCCCCTGCCATGTTGGGCACGCTTGATGCTGGCATTGAGTACTATGGGCTCGAGGATCGCATTACGCCGCTTGAGCTTGCTTGGGATGATGATTGGGATTTGGTTGGACCGGTCGCGAAAGCGGTGGATGTTGCCTTTGCCAGTCGGTCGGTTACGACGACCAATCTAAAAGATGCGCTTGCCAAGCTTGATCGAACGGCTCGTCGGCGTTGTGCTGTCACGATGGTCGCTAACTCCAGCCCGCGCTATGATCTGCACTTGATGAACGCTATCGGCGCCTCGGTTACCTGCAGCAATGGCTTTGTGTACGCCTTCAACATCCTCATTCAGATGGGTGTGTTGCCGCAGGTTACATACTTTGAATCGCCTCGTCGCGATACCTTCGATAGCCTTGAAGCGGGCGTGGCGGATTTTTCCCGTATGCTCGAGCATGGCAACGAGGATAAGATCGACCGTCTGCGCGACTACATCGCCCAGCACATGATTGAGAACCCCCATGCCGGTGAGCCGGGATCCAAGGGCGTGCCGCAGGGGCGCTATATGCTCGATCATGTCCGTAAGGTTCGCTGGGCGTTTATTGCATGGGAACCGGTCTCTGAATCCCGCTCGTAGCCCGTTCACAGCCCGAGCTGCCCATTACCTCGGCATCCGCATTCTTTGCGAACTGGGCAAACGCGCTCCACACCGTGCCGTTCCTGCGCTATCGTGGGACAGCTCACGTAGATTAAGGCCCCGTCGCGGGGCGCCCCATACATAGAAAGCGAGAACCCATGGCACTGACAGGAGCCCAGGTCAAGCAGCTTCGCAGCATGGCCCATCACCTCAACCCCGCCATCATCATCGGTAAGTCCGATGTCAACGAGGGCACCGTCGAGCAGACGGTCGCCTACCTGGAGAAGCATGAGCTCGTTAAGTGCTCCGTGCTCGATGGCTCCAGTCTTTCCGCCCGCGAGGCCGCCGAAGAGCTCTCCGAGCGTTGCCACGCCGAGGTCGTCCAGGTCATCGGCCGCAAGTTCTCGCTGTATCGCGAGTCCTCGCGCAAGGACATCGAGAAGATCAAGCTCGTCTAAGAGCCAATGATCCGGCGAGTCAACACATAGCAAGCTTACGGGTGCCCAAGTACTTCGGGCGCCCGTTTTTTATCGCTCGACCAGCACGCGATTGAGCCGCCCCTCCACCAAGCGCTCGTATAGACGCCGCGTCTCGGGCTCGGGCACGCCATTGACCTGCTCCCTTAGATGGTGCATATGCCCGCTGTACAGCTCGACGATATCGCGCCGCCGCCCCGCCGCACTGTAGACGCGCATGGCGCAGCGCACCATATCCTCACGCGCTGTTTCCTGCCGAAGCCCCGACTCCGCCAGCCAAATCGCCGACTGCAGATCGTTTTCTTCTAGAGCGGCATTTGCTCCCTTAATCATGCAATCGATGTACTTTGACTGCATAATGCGTCGCATACGCAAAAAGTAGGTGGGGTTACAGCCATTGGGAACATACAGCGGTCCGGCATAAAGCTGCTCAATCTTAAGGCACAGTTCAACTAAATGGGGCCCGCGCGCACCCGTGCGATTTCCCAAAACCTCGCGGCTTATCTGGTCAAACAGCCGTACATCGGTCTTGACGTAGTCGCCGTTGAGTCCGATGCATTCATTTTGGATGAGCACACACGACTTGCCATCCGGCGTCGGTCCCAAAGCCGACCGCAAGCGCGATATCGTCGAGTACAGGTTGTTGCGGGCGCTATTGAACTCGGCATGGGGCCACAGCTCCATGGCCAGCGTCTCACGATCGACGAGCGCATCCATGCCCAGCGCAAGCCGCTCGGCAAGTGTCGCCGCCTTCTTGCGCCGCCACATTTTGTCCGTGATGGGAAACCCATCGCGCTCGGCGCGAAACGCACCAAACATGCGAATCTCGATATGGTCGATGGTATCAACGGCTTCAACCTCGCCGGCCTGGAACAGGCGCTCGCCCTCCCCTTCCAGATCGTCGCGCAGCGAATACCGCGATAACTCGCGCACGGGAAGCTTCTTGCGAATCCTGGTCGCCGGCTCGCCCAGACAATGCATGGCAAGGCGCGCAAAGAGCCGATACGATGGCTCTAGAATCCCCGCACGATTCATGGACATCCAGGCCGCAAGATCGCTGTCTCGGCCCGCACAGGCCAAATGCAGCGCCACCATCCAGGCCTCCGCTCCACCAACCTGCGTCTGGCTTATATCGAGCAACTCCGCTTCCTCGCGCACCGAAACCATCGAGGTGTTACGCAGATACGCCGCGCGCTCCAACAGCAATGCGTTATCGCGCATGTACGCAATCGACTCCTCGGCAAGTTTGAGCACTTGGACCGCACGGAACTTTGCATTAACCGGCCGTCCCTCTGCCAGCGACTGCCAGCCTTCTAGCAACAGGCCAAACAGCTGAATCTGGTTGTCGCGCATGCGCACGGCAAAACGATCGAGCTCGTTGAATGCCGCGTCGTCGGTTACCGGCAAGCCGGAAAGGAGCCGCCGTGCCGCCAACACCATGCGCACCCAGATAGCCATCGCCTTAAGCCCACGTACGTCGAGCGCCTCCCGCACCACCGTCATCTCGTCGTCGCGCTCGTCGGTTCCCGCAAACGACCCGTCAAAAAGCTCCACCAGCATGCTGTCGGCCCGTATAACAATCCCCGCGATGTCGAGCTCGCAGTCGTAGGCCTTGCTCGTTTTGAGCTGCTGTAGAACGCCGCCGTCATCTCCCCGCTCGGTCAGGCAGCGCTTGACCTCGATATGCGCGGACAACATATCGAGTGCGGTATGGGATGTCTCGATTTCTGGCACGGTCAGGTTCGTAGGAAGCCCAAGCCCGTTGTCCCCATAGCAAACAGCCGTCAGTGTCTGGGCCACCCTCCATGAAACAGGGTCTATTTCGCAGGCCGCCCGTTCGCCCCCGCGCTCGATGACCGATGCCATATAGCGAGCGAGCTTTGTATTGGACACGCTGACCGCTGCCAGATATACGCCAAGCGCCTCGGCAGGCGTTGGCTCTGGAGCCGGATCCTCGGCATCGATCGTGCCCAGCGCTGCTCGGCAGATATCGGCCCCGTGCCCCGTCAGAGCCAGATCGACCCCATACTGCCCAGCAAGTTCAAGGACCGCATCACGGTCCAAAAAGGCGTCCGCCAGGCCCATCGCCGCATCGCATCGGCCCGCCTTAAGCAAAATCCGGGCCGCCCTCGGAACAAGTTCGGGGCGAACCTCGGCCACCAACTTACGCAAGCGCAAGCGTCCGTTATCCTCCGTGCCCAGACACGTAAAACTCCGCTCGGCGGGGTCCAAGCCAAAGATCGGGTAGTCGCGTACGAAGTAGGACTGGTCGACCATCGATAGCCTCACCCCGCAAGCCTCGAGTTCCGCGATATTGCCCTCGCCCATCAAAATCATGAGACATGCCACGCAAAACAGTGCATTATTGTCGAGCGAAGCCAAGTCGACAAGTGCCGCGCCATATACGTTGACAATCTCGTTTTCGAGCAGACCGGCTACGTCGCCTTGGCCATACAGACCCGTCTGCAATGCCGAAACGAGCTCGGGCACGCCCTGCGTGAGCTGATAAAAGTCGAGCGATGTGCTGATCGAAAACGCCGATGCCCACGCCGAATACTCATAGGCATGCACCTTGAGCATCTGCGCATTGATCTTAACCGAATCGCCCAGCCCATGAATCAGTTGACGATTTGAAGGACGGCAGGAGATAAAGACCCCCACCCCCATAGCGCGCAGGCCGCGAATCCTGTCGATGAGGTCTTCGGTATCGTGCTGATCGAGGTTTGGCACATTATCAATCGCGATAAGGGAGTGCGGTTTGTCTTTGAGTTCTTCGGTAACCACCTCGAGCTGCATAAACACCTCGCGCCCAGTGGCGCGATCGGCCTCGATAATCCGCACGGGGCCTCGCGTCGGGTCGCATTTAACCTCATGAGTGTACTGCAGCAGCACCGAGGTCTTCCCAAACCCGTCGGGCGCATAAAGAACCACGATGCCGGCCTTTCGGCCCTTGGCGAGAAGCTCATTCATCAAGCGTTCGCGTCGCACCATATAGCCACCGCCCAGCGGCATCAGCTCGAGGTCGTCCATACTGCCCAAATCGTTTACCATGCCCGCTCCTCAACTCGACCGTATGGACACTGTAACCGCAAGACCATACAAGCCGCGCTATGAATAGAGCGACCTTGTGTTCTAGGTTGTCTTTTGGTACGCAAGCGGCAAGTTTTTGTACAGCGAGGGCCGATTGTTATTAATCCCCCGACTAATCGGTCTTTAAGCAGGTAAATGAGCTTGTCAGCTTGTCCCATCTAAGCGGCAGTGTAACGCAAATGAACAAGGTTCAGCTATGTCATTCAACTCGCCTAGCACCCGCTACCGTCTACGACCTTTTAGTGGCATTTTTGCATAGAATCTGGTATGGAATGAATCAAGCTGTTGGGCATCCGGCATTCGTCAAGCTTGCGGCAAGATTTTGGTCAAGCGGGCGGAGAGGGATAACAAAAAGGCCCCCGCAAAGCGGAGGCCTTAGGCAAGGCTATGTCGAGATGCAGGATTCGCGCTACTCGCAGAGCGAAAGGGCGGCCTCGTCGGCAACGACAACGCAGTTGGTGTGCAGCTGCAGGATCGAAGCCGGGCACGCGGGCGTAACCGGACCATAGCACATGTCATGCACGGCCTGAGCCTTGGCCTCGCCGTTGGCGACGACTAGGATCATGCGGGCATACATGATGGTCTGGGTACCCATGGTGTAGGCCTGACGGGGAACATCGTCGATGCTGTCGAACAGGCGGCTGTTGGCCTGAATGGTGCTCTCGGTGAGGTCGACGCAGTGCGTGCCCTTGGAGAAGTGGTCATCGGGCTCGTTGAAACCAATGTGGCCGTTGTTGCCAATGCCGAGCAGCTGCAGATCCGGGTAACCGGCGGCGGCGACGATCTTGTCGTACTCAGAGCAGGCAGCGGCGGCGTCGGGGTTGGAACCGTCGGGCACATGCGTGTTGTTCAGGTCGATGTTGATGTGATCGAAGAAGTTCTCACGCATGAAGTAGTGATAGCTCTGGGGATCGTCGTGCGAAAGGCCGCGATACTCGTCCAGGTTGTAAGTGCTGACCTCGGCAAAGTCGACGTCGCCCTTCTCGTACCAAGCAGCGAGCTGCTTGTAGGCACCGATCGGGGTGGAGCCGGTGGCAAGACCCAGCACGCAATCGGGCTTGAGGATAACCTGCGCCGAGATGATATTGGCGGCCTTGCGGCTCATATCCTCGTAGTCTTTAGCTTTAATGATCTTCATTACGCGTCCTTTCTCGTACAAGAGAGGCAAGGCTCCCCTTACAAGCACTTGCCCGCGGCCCGCGTCGGCCGCAACCAACGTGTGCGGCCACCAGGGCGAGGTCGCGTAATGTATGTGTCTCGTGTCTAGCCGCGTCGAGGCCCCTGCCCGTCCACGGTGACCCAAAGCCGTTTAGCTTCGGACAAATCCCATCTTGCCACGGAGGGCGCCCTCTTTCAAGGGCGCCCTCCATAAACGTGTTTGAATTGTAGGCTAATGGCCACGTGCACTTACTAGCGCTCGCGAGCAACGATGA
The DNA here is from genome assembly GCA_023708985.1 of Collinsella sp. Classification (GTDB taxonomy): domain Bacteria; phylum Actinomycetota; class Coriobacteriia; order Coriobacteriales; family Coriobacteriaceae; genus Collinsella. The sequence goes on along the minus strand of BREX01000001.1, from coordinate 96,387 downwards.
GCTGGTCCATCTCTTCGACATGCGCACCAACGGAGCCCTTGATACTCGAGAACTCAACGGAGTTGCACACCAAGATGGGAACCGTCACATCGTAGCCCTCGGCAGCAATTGCCTCGCGATCGAACTCGATGAGCACGTCACCCTTATGGACGACATCGCCCACCTGTGCATGCACGCTAAAATGCTTGCCCTCAAGCTGAACAGTGTCCAAGCCAACGTGGATGAGCACGTCTAGGCCATCGACCGTGTTGAGCGCAACGGCGTGACCCGTGGGAAAAATGGCCTCGACCTTGGCGTCTGCCGGCGCAATCACACGCGTGCCGGTAGGCTGAATCGCCACGCCCTGGCCCAAAAGGCCGGTGGCAAATGTCTGGTCATTGACCTCGGACAACGGAATGACGTCGCCCGAGATGGGAGCATCCAGCGTAAGAACTCGTCCACGCATACCAAAAGACCTTAGGACTTTAGTGAACATGCTCCCCCTCGGACATACCAATCAATCAAAATAGCTTTAACAGTTTACCACTTGGCACCCGTTTTTGACCATTAGGGAAGTTCGCGCTTGACAACCTCGACGATGTCGTCGACAACACGCTGAGTGAGCTCGTGCGTCTCCGCCTCGGCCATAACACGGACCAGCGGCTCGGTACCGCTCGGGCGCACCAGAATGCGGCCGCGGCCGTCAAGCTCCTTCTCGGCGGCAGCGACGGCGTCCCAAATGGGCTGGCAATCGTCCAGGCCGGCCTTGTTGTCGGAATGCACGTTGACGAGTACCTGCGGGTACTTCTTCATGATGCCGGCAAGATCGGTGAGGGTACGACCGGTGCGCTTGAGCACGGCCAGCAGCTGCAGAGCCGTCACCAGGCCGTCACCGGTGGTGTTGTGCTCCAGGAAGATGATGTGGCCGGACTGTTCGCCGCCGATGACGGCGCCATCCGCGAGCATGCGCTCCAAAACGTAGCGGTCACCCACGGCGGTCTGAACCATCTCGAAGCCCTGCTCCTTCATAGCGATGGAGAAGCCAAGGTTGCACATGACGGTCGAGACGATCTCGGAGTTGGCGAGCTTGCCGCGGGCGGCGAGGTCAGAACCGCAGATAGCCAGGATGTAGTCACCGTCGATCTCATTGCCCTCGCCGTCGACGAACAGCACGCGGTCGGCGTCGCCGTCGTGGGCCAGGCCGATATCGGCGTGGGTGCGCAGCACGAGCTCGCGCAGGGGCTCAAGGTGAGTGGAGCCGCACTCAACGTTAATGTCGGTGCCGCAGTAATCGGTGTTGATGGCATGGACCGTGGCGCCCAGGCGCTGCAGCGCAGCGGGCGTGGTCTGGCAGGAAGCACCGTGACCGCAGTCGACGGCAACAACCAGGCCATCGAGCTTAAGGCCGTCGAGCGTGCTGATGGCATGATCGACATAGGCCTTGCGGGCGTCTTTCATCTTGATGATGTGACCCACACAGGCGCCGGTCGGCAGCGTGTCGGCAGCCATGGCCTCCTCGGACATGACCCAGGCGCTGATCTCTTCCTCGACAGCATCGGGAAGCTTCATGCCCTTGCGGCTAAAGAACTTGATGCCGTTGAACTCCGGCGGATTATGCGAAGCGGAGATGACGATGCCGCCGTCGAGCTCGTTTTGGACGGTGAGCAGCGCCACGGCCGGCGTAGGGATAACGCCGCAGCAATGCGGACGGCCGCCCTCTGCCATAATGCCAGCGGTCAGAGCACTCTCGAGCATGGTACCCGAAAGGCGCGTGTCGCGGCCGATGCAGATGTCCGGGCCAAGGAACTTGGTCGCCGCGCGGCCCAGGCGAAACGCGAGGTCGCACGAGAGGTCGGCATTGGCGACGCCACGGACGCCGTCGGTACCGAAGATGTTCTGGGGCATAGGATCGCTCCTTCCCTAGCAGGCGATATACAACCGCCCGCCCTAGTCGAAAAAGAAAAGCGGGACCCGCCGAGGAATCGGCAGGCCCCGCTTGTACATTGTATCTCGAAAGGAGATAAAACCTTAGCGCTTGGAGAACTGGGGAGCGCGGCGGGCCTTCTTGAGGCCGTACTTCTTGCGCTCGACCACGCGAGCATCGCGCGTAAGGAAACCGGCCTTCTTGAGGTCAGCACGGTAGTCGCCAGCGTTCAGAAGAGCGCGAGCGATGCCCAGACGCAGAGCGCCGGACTGACCGGAGATGCCGCCGCCATCGCACAGAGCGATAACGTCGAACTGACCGGCGGTGTCGGTCACCTTGAAGGGAGCAAGGGCGTTCTCAACGAGCTGATGACGGCCGAAATACTGCTCGGCGTCACGCTTGTTGATGGTCACCTTGCCGGTGCCGGGGACGAGACGGACGCGGGCGACGGCGTTCTTACGACGGCCGGTACCCTGGTAGACAACGGTGTTCTCAGCCATCTTTAAGCCTCCAGCTCAATCTTCGTGGGGTTCTGGGCAGCATGCGGATGCTCGGCACCAGCGTAGACCTTAAGCTTGGTCATCTGGGCACGGCCGAGGGTGGTCTTGGGCAGCATACCGCGAACGGCGCGCTCGATGACCTTCTCCGGGTGCTTCTCCATAGCCTGGCGGAAGCTCTCAGCCTTGAGGCCGCCGTTGTAGCCGCTGTGGCGATAATAGGTCTTCGTGTCGGCCTTGTTACCGGTAAGCTGGACCTTATCGGCGTTGATGACGACAACGAAGTCGCCGCAGTCGCTGTTGGGCGTGAACTGGGGCTTGTTCTTACCGCGCAGGATCATTGCGATCTGGGTGGCAAGACGGCCCAGGACAGCACCATCGGCGTCGACGAGAACCCAGTTGCGCTGGACCTCGCCCTGCTTGGCGTAGTGAGTCGATTTCGAAATCACTTAGACTCCTCCATGTACAGTACGTGTTGTTACAGAGATTCACGGGGCTCTGCAAGTAACCCGTCCATATTACCCCGCTCGCCGTACGAGTCAACAGGTATTTTGGCTCCGACCAGAGTTTCTGCACATGTCATCCACGAGCCGTGATGTCGCAGCGTTGACGCTCGACAAACGCCTCGATATCTCCCAGCAAGCGCTTTGCCTCCTGACGGCCCTGGATATACAGGTCCAAAAGCTTTGCCGGATCGTGCTCGACATGGCCGACCTCGACCGGCTTTTGCGGAGCAATGACCAGCGCGCGGCCCTCGCGCTCATACTTCCACAGGTGCATGCGCTGGAGGTTATAGCGGTCGTGGCGCGTCTCGATAGCCTCGAGCAGATAGGGGTAGTCGACATAGCGGGCGCGCGCGGCAGGCATAAACTCGTAGGGCTTTTTCTCGTACGAGCGGTCCTGCGTGACAATGACAACCGCGCGATCGAAGCCCGCCTCCTCCAGCACGTGCTCGATGGGGACCGAATCGGCTACGCCGCCGTCGACGTATTTGTGCCCGTCGATCTCGACCGGCGGCGTCACCAGCGGCAGCGACGTCGAGGCACGCACGGCATCGAGGTCGAGCACGGCGCTTTTGACCGGCAGGTAGGCAGCGGTTCCAAACAGCATGTCCGTCGCGACGGCGTACATCTCGATAGGGCTGGCGTCGAACGTCTCGTTATCAAAGGGATCCAGGCGGTCCTGGATATCGTTGAAGATAAAGTCGTAACCCACGATGGAGCCCGTGGATGCGAAGGATGCGGCACCCATGTAGCGGTTGTCATTGCAGAAGGTCAGGTTGATGCGATTGACGCGACCGATCTGGTGCGACTTGTAGTTGACGCCGTTGAGCGCACCGGCCGAAACGCCGTACACCGCCGGAATTTCGACACCGGCCTCCATGAGAACGTCGAGCACGCCGGCGGTAAACTGCCCACGAAAACTGCCACCCTCCAAGACGAGCGCGACCTTGCCGGCGTTCTTTGCCTTATCTTCTGCAGTCATATTGACCTCCTGCGATTGCGTTTTGGCTTTCTTCTACCCAGTTTTGGAATGGAGGGCGCATGGGTTTTGGAGTTGAGGGGGCGGCTGGCGGAAAGCACGTCCCGTTCTGAGGGGCGATTCCGGGATGCGCTTTCCGCCTGGGTTGCCATGGGGAAAGCATGTCCCACTCTACGGCTCGATTCCGGGTCGCAGCTTCCACTTGAGGCGTCATCCGGAAAATGTATCCCATTCCGAGCTTAGATTCCGGGATGCGGTTTCCGCCTGGGCAGTCATTGGGAAAACGCGTCCCACTCTGCGTCACTGAGGCGTTTTCTTTACGCCCGCGCCCTGCATAGAGTTCGATTCTCCGCGGTACGGGGGATCCGTTGATGCTGGGCGAGGCCAGCTGAAATTCGATAAACATCGCATCTATATTGGGCTGAAGCTTTGCGCGAAGAATCCGCGTATTTGCTGCACCGGCTTCGGCCGGCTGCCGCCGCCCTCGCCCGCGGGCTACAAACGCTTCGCGTTTGCTTAACGCCCGCGCCCTGCACAGAGTTCGATTCTCCGCGGTACGGACTAGAAATAAAAAGACAGGCAGATACGAATATCTACCTGCCTGTTACTTATGGTGGAGGCGCGGAGAATCGAACTCCGGTCCACGAAAGCCCCCTGATTGGCATCTCCAAGCTCAGTCGCTGGTTTAGTCTCGGACGCCTTGCGCGCAGCGACACGCTCGCGACGTCCTAACCGGTTCGGTCTTAGCCCGCGCCATACCGATTACGTGCGCAGGAGCATTCCCCTAAGATGACGTCGCGCCGGTGTCGGGGAAATCACCGGGTTGACGCGCCGCTATAAATTAAGCAGCGAGAGCCATAGGCTCAAAAGAAGAGTTGTTGTCAATTCAATTTGACGGTACCCCTGTTTAACGAGGCGAGGAGACCTCGGCTTGCTTCCTCTCTCAGAGCTATCGTGTCGAAACCAGTCGCCCCCGAATGTCGGGAAAGTCTGGATGGTATCGGGCCTGCAAACACCCGATAACCGTCGACTTTTCAAGGAACATACGGGGCGAGCCCCGCTTGTGGAGTGTTATCTTACCACGTTCTGAAAGCGGACAGCTGTTCTATGCACGAGCTGTGAAGACCCCAATGTGCGCCGCACTTCGCACTTTTGTTACCGATCGCGTCACGTATATTTTCGCCAAGCAAAATTGACCCGTCGAAAGGACCGTTATGGATACCAAGCAGCAACTCGTCGATGCCCTCGCAGGCCTGGGCTCAACCATTACCGAAGCTATGGATGTCATCGAGGGCTTTGTCCCCTGCGGACATCCCGCCCTCACGGTATCGAACGCACTCGTCGCGCTGGACGTTGACGATGATGCAGCTCTCGCCCAGCAGCTTGAGACCGTCGAGGGCTTTATCGACCACGTGAGTGAGAACCGCGGCGTGGCCGCCTACCACGGTATCGAGGTCGAGCTCGCGGGTCCCAAGGCCGATCTGTTCGCAGCAATCCGCGAGGTAGGCGCCCTTATGCAGACCGCAGGCGTCAAGAACACCCAGGTCAACGAGTGGGTCTACCGCAGTCTGGCAGCACTCGACAGCTCCGACGAAAAGGCAGCCGAGCAGCTCGCAGAAAGTCCCGCCATCAAGGCCGAGCTTTTGTAAATAGCAGACGCGGGCCCCTTGGCGCATCGTCGTCCAAGAGGCCCGCAAACAGTTCGCGTCAACCGATTGCCGCGCCGCCGCATTCGGCCAAGGCAAGAATCGGCATCATTTGACGAGGTGTCTTTGCTGCAAGATCGGCATGTTCGAGCAGTTTTCGATCGTTGGTCACCAAGTAATCGACCTGGGCGCGTTTGCATGCGGCGAGTACCAAGTTGTCCTCGTAATCGCGATGGAGCGCTAAGTATTTGTCGGCCAGCCAAAGGTCCGACGCATCTGCACCCACGGCCGTGGCGTTTTCGGTCATGTTCCGAACAAACGCCAGCGCCGCATCGCCAATCGCGCGGGCAGAAGCCTCGCCGAGCGCTCCCCCGCTGGCAAGAACGCTGCGCTTCAGTTCGTGCTGTACAACATACAGTACGTCCTTGGCGATATGCACCGGAAAGAACAGCAATGCCCCCGCCTCCGTCGCCTGCCCAATAAACGCACGCGCGGCAAGCGACTCGGCATGGTCGGCGCAAAACGAATCAACCCATACGTTGGCGTCCACCATGATCTTGAGAGGCGCCCCACTCACAGGATCATCCCCTTTTGGCGATAATGCTCATCCATGGCGTCGGAATAGATTGCGTCCCAATCGCGATCGTCGGATACGGGCGACGTAGCGATGCCCAGGTCCGCGTAAAGCTGATCCGCCGCCGCCCATGATGCGGCGAACGGTGTATCGGGCGCGACGGTCTGCCGCCGGCCGTCGACGGCCGCAAGCACTTCCTCGCACTGCCCGCCACCCTGCGCGACCTTGGCCACCACCTTTTTGATGAGCTCGGGCAGTGACCCGCCCGAAAGCCGCAGCGCTTCCTCGGCGCGCTCTTTAACCGAGCGATCTACGCGAACATTCACCTGCGCCATGCTGCCAACGGTAGCCATCTCAACCTCACCTTCAGCATTTGCTAGCTCTGCTAGCACGAGCATATATCCGAGCTAACATCTCGTCAAACAAAAGAAGGCCTGCACCCTGGCGGCTGCGGCGCCGCCAGGGTGCAGGCCATTTACTCAATCGAAAACGCTAACGCAGGTACGCCTTTGCGTTGCCCAGGCTGTAGGCGATCGTTGAGCCGTTGTGCAGCAGTGACGACGTCTGCGGAGTGATCATGCCGGTAATGCCCAGCGCCAGGAGCGCCGAGTTGGTGAGCATCACCTTGGAATACGAACTCGTCAGACGGTCGATGAGACCCTGACTCATGCGGCGCAGGCGCACGATCGCGGCAAGATCCGTATCGGTCAGGATGATATCGGCGACCTCCTTGGCGATGTCGCTTCCACCACCCATCGCCAGTCCCACGTCGGCCAAACCGAGCGCCGGTGAGTCGTTGACGCCGTCGCCCACCATGGCAACGTGGCGCCCCTCGCGCTTAATCCGTTCCACATAGGCGTACTTGTCCTCGGGCAGCAGCTCGGCCTTAAACTCATCGACACCTGCTTCGCGAGCAATGCGCTCGGCCGTGCGTTCCGAGTCGCCCGTGAGCATGACCACGTGCTTAACGCCCAACGCGTGCAGGTCGGCGATGGCCTCGCGGACCCCGGACTTGAGCGGGTCCTCGATACCGAGCACGCCCACAACGGTGCCGTCGACCGCCAGATACAGCGGCGACAGGCCCTGCATCTGGGACTCAATGCGCTCCTTAATGTCGGAATCGAGCTGCGCACCCTCGTCCTCAAATACAAAGTGCGCGGAACCGATGATGGCGCGACGCCCTTCGATGGACGAAGCGATGCCGTGCGCCACGATGTACTCGACGGCGGCATGGCGCTCGCGGTGCTCGAGCCCGCGCTCGCGGGCGGCGTTGACCACGGCACGCGCCACCGGATGCGGAAAATGCTCCTCCAAGCAAGCGGAAAGGCGCAGGACCTTGTCCTCGCTCCAGCCATCGGTGGTGAGCACGCAGGCAAGACGCGGCTGTGCCTCGGTAAGCGTGCCAGTCTTATCAAACACAATGGTGTCGGCCTTGGCAAACGATTCAAAGTACTTCGCGCCCTTGACCATGACGCCCATCTTGGCAGCATCGCTCATAGCGGTCATGACGGCAACGGAACCCGTGAGCTTGAGCGCGCACGAGTAGTCGACCATCAGCGCCGCCGAGGTCTTGATAAGGCTGCGGGTGGTAAGCGCAACCAGGCCCGCGAGCAGGAAGTTCCACGGGACGATCTTGTTGGCAAGGTCCTCCATGTGCGACTGGCCCTCGGACTTGAGCGAGTCGGCCGTCTGCACGAGCGAGACGATTGAGCGCAGTTTGGTTTGCGCCGTATTGGCGCGCACGCGCACCAAGATGCCGCCGTCTTCCACGACGGTACCGGCGAACACGTCGTCGCCCACGCTGCGCTCGACGGCCAGCGGCTCGCCGGTCAGGGTCGCCTGGTTGACCATAGCGCTCCCCTGCTCGACAACGCCGTCGATGCAGATGGACATGCCGGTGCGCACGGCGACCAGATCGCCGGGCTCAAGCTCGGTCGCGGCAACGCTTACCTCGGTGTCGCCGACAACCTTTTGCGCCTTGTCGGGCACATCGAGCAGCGAGTTGATGAGCTCGTTTTCGCTCATGGCGCGGGTGTAGTCCTCGAGCAGCTCGCCCACGTTGAGCAGGAACATCGTCTGGCCCGCGGTGTCGACATCACGCTTGACGAACGAAATGCCGATGGCCGAAGCGTCGAGCACGGGAACGGTCAGGCGCGGCTGCGCGAGCTCACGGAGGGCGGCGCGCAAAAAGGTCATGTAACCGGCCACGACAAACACCGCACGCAGGGGCGTGGGCAAAAACCAGCGACGTGCGTAGTGGGCGCCGACAAGTGTGGCAAGATCCATAACGAGCTTGTGCTTGCGTGGCTCAAGCTGCATCACGTAGCCCGTCTTTGCGTCGGCAATGGCCTGAGCGTCGAGCGCACCGACGGCGGCCAGCACGGCATCGCGACACGGCTCGTCATATTCGAGCGCTAACTGGCCAATACGGCCATAGACGCGCACCTTGTGCACGCCGTCGATATCGCCGCTGAGCTTAAGAAGTGCATCGAGATCGCTCTCTGGCACAGGACCCGCCAATTGAAGACGGGTCCTGCCGGGGATCTCGCTGATAATCGAGAATCTCATAGTTTGTGCCTGGGAGCGTTACTCGGCTGCCTCGTCAGCAGCGGCCTCGCTCTGGGTGATGTAAGCAGCCTCGGCAACCATGTCGTCGACATTAGCCTTGGCCTGCTCGACCATGTCCTGGTAGCCGTTCTTGATGCGCATACCGCACGCAATACCCTGCACGCAGGCATTCTTGACCGGAGCGCTGGTAAGCAGCTTGATGCCGGCCGTGCCAAGCAGAAAACCGCCACCGACAAGCAGGGTATTGAACGTCGACTTCTTCATGTTGCTTCTCCCTTTTGCCGCATTGGACGCGGCATGGTGCTTCAGCACCCGAGTAAACAAGTTTGCTCGAGCACACTTTTAGAAAAGAGTTTAGTTTATCTAACTATTAAGGTCAACAAAGGTTAACTTTTTGGAAATTTTAGAGCGCGATGTGACCAAGGGGACCGTCCCTGCACCACGTCCGCACAAAATGAGGGCGCCAACGACGCCCTCATCACCAAATTCCATTCAGCCCCGCCTGACCCGAACGGCCGGGTTCCCGTTTACGAGAGCGACGTTCTCAGCAACTCGTTGAAGAGCTTCGGGTTGCCCTTGCCGCGGCTCGCCTTCATGCACTGACCCACCAAAAAGCCGATGACCTTCTGGTTGCCGTCACGATACTGCTGCGCCTGATCGGCACAGTTTGCCAGCACCTCGTCCACGATCGGCTGCAGCGCGCCGGCATCGCTTACCTGACGCATACCGCGCTCGTCGACGATCTTGTTGGGGTCGTCGCCGGTCTGGGCCATGGCCTCAAAGACCTCGTGCGCCTGGTTGGAGCTAATGGCATCGGTCGCCAGCAGCTTGGCAAGAGCGGCCACCTGAGCCGGCGCGATGCCGGACTCGACGAGCGACACGCCCGCGCCCTTAAGGTAGGCGATCATCTCGTTGACCAGCAGGCTTGCGACCGTCTGCGCCTCCTTGCCAGCCATACCGGTAGCGGCAGCCTCAAAGAACTCGGCAAACTCGGGGTCGCCGGCGATCCGCTCGGCATCGGCCGCCTTAATGCCAAAGTCGGCCTCAAAACGGGCGCGCTTGGCATCGGGCAGCTCGGGGATCTCGCCACGGCAGCGGTCGATGAACTCGTCGTCCAGATCGAACGGCGCCAGGTCGGGATCGGGGAACAGACGATAGTCGTCGGCCGTCTCCTTGACGCGCATGACCACGGTGCGCTTGCGGCTAGGCTCCCAGTGGCGGGTCTCCTGGTAGATGATGCCGCCCTCCTCGAGCACCTCGGCCTGACGGCAGATCTCGTAGGCAAGGCCGTCGTGCAGGCTCTTAAACGAGTTGAGGTTCTTGAGCTCGGTCTTGGTGCCCAGCTTGGTCTCGCCGCGGCGGCGCAGCGACACGTTGCCGTCGCAGCGCATGGAGCCCTTCTCCATGGAGCAGTCCGAAATACCCAGCGTCACAAAGATGCGACGGAGCTTTTCCATAAACAGGCGCGCCTCCTCGGGCGTGCGCAGATCGGGCTCAGTCACGAGCTCAATCAAAGGCGTACCGCAGCGGTTGTAGTCGACGAGCGACTCGGCAGCGGCGGTAATGCGGCCCTCGGCGCCACCCACGTGCACCATCTTGGCGGCGTCCTCCTCCATGTGGATGCGCAGGATGCGGATGGGCACGGTGTAGGAACCGTCCTCGCGGCGCTCGGGCATCTGCAGGTTAGAGGCATCGTAGCTGGCCAGATGGCCGGCGCGCTGATTGCCCTCGCGCATCGTGGAGGACATGGACGTAGACAGACCCTCGGCATTGGCTGAGGCGCTCGCCAGGCTCTGGGCCTCGGCCTCGCCAAACGCGCAGTCGGGGCGTTCGGCGGCACCGCGACCGGTCACGTCCAGATCCAGATGACCGTACATGGCAAAGGCGACCGGACCCTGCGTGGTCTGGAAGTTCTTGGCCATGTCGGGATAGAAGTAGTGCTTGCGATAGAACATCGAGTGGCGCTGGATCTCGCAGTTGGTGGCCAGACCGGCCTTGACGATGCTCTCGATGGCGCGTTTGTTGGGCACCGGCAGGGCGCCGGGCAGGCCCAGGCACACCGGACACACGTTGGCGTTGGGCTCGTCATCGTGGCTGAGCTTGCAGTTGCAGAACATCTTGGTATCGAGTGCGGTGAGCTCGGTATGGATCTCCAGGCCGATCACGGCCTCCCAATCCTGCAGAACCTCGGAAAGCTCCTTCATTACAGCTCGCCTCCCTTCCCGGCAAAATCGGGCGCGACGGAAAGCACAGGCGCACCCGTGGCGGTATCGGCAAAGCCGCGCTCCAGGGCGCGGGCAAACGTGAGCAGCTGACGGTCCTTAAAGGCCGGCCCCACTAGCTGGGCAGAAACGGGTAGGCGGCTATCCTCGCCCAGGCCCAGCGGCACCGAGATGCCACCGTTGCCGCAAATGTTAAGCGAGATGGTGTACAGGTCGGAAAGGTACATCTGCGTGGGGTCGCTGATCTCGCCAAACTTAAAGGCCGTGCGCGGCGAGGCGGGCATCAGGATGGTGTCCACCTTGGCATACGCGGCGTCGTAGTCCTGCGTGATGAGTGTGCGGGCCTTTTGCGCGGCATAGTAGTACTTGTCGTACACGCCCGAGGAGAGCAGATAGGCGCCGAGCATCTGGCGGCGCTTGGCCTCGGCACCAAAGCCGTGGGCGCGCGAAAGCGAGCTCTGGTCGGACAGGTTGGCGCAGCCCTCCTCCTGATAGCCGTAGCGAATGCCGTCGAAGCGGGCCAGGTTGGAGAACGCCTCGGCCGGGCCGATGACGTAGTAGGCGGCGATGGCGGCATCCAGGTGCGGCAGGTCGACCTCGACCAGCTCGGCGCCCTGGTTCTGCAGCTCCTGGGCGGCGCGCTGAACAGCGGCCTTGACCTCGGGCGTCAGGCCCTCGGCCTCCATAAACGCGGGGATGATGCCCACGCGCTTGCCCTCGATGCTGTCGTTGAGATGCTCGGTAAAGTCGACGGCGCAATCCTGGCTGGTGCAGTCGTACGGATCGTGGCCCGCGCCGGTAAGCGCGTTCATGGCCAGCGCGACATCCTCGACCGTGCGGCCAAAGGGACCCACCTGGTCGAGCGACGAGCCAAAGGCAACCACGCCGTAACGGCTCACGGCGCCATACGTGGGCTTAAAGCCCACCACGCCGCACAGCGACGCCGGCTGGCGAATGGAGCCGCCGGTGTCCGAGCCCAGCGAGAGCGCGACCTCGCCCGCGGCGACGGCGGCAGCGGAGCCGCCCGAGGAGCCGCCGGGCACGCGTTCGGTATCCCAGGGGTTGTTGGTGCGGTGGAACGCCGAGCTCTCGGTGGAGCTGCCAAAGGCAAACTCGTCCATGTTGGCCTTGCCCATGGGCAGGCAGCCGGCGTCGAGCATGCGCTGGACGCAGGTGGCGGTGTAGACGCTCTGGTAGTTCTCGAGCATGCGGGAAGCGCAGGTGGTGCGCGTGCCCACGAGGTTCATGTTGTCCTTGATGGCCAGCGGCACGCCCGCGAGCGGGGGCAGCGGCTTGCCTGCAGCGCGGTCGGCATCCACGCGCGCGGCGGCCTCGAGCGCAAGCTCGGGCGCCACCTGCAGGAATGCCTGGACCCCGCCCTCGCGCGCCTCGATGGCGGCAAGGGAGGCCTGTGCCACCTCGGTAGCGGTAAAGTCGCCGGCGGCAACGCCCGCGGCGATCTGGGCGGCGGCAAGGGAATCGAAGCTCTGCGCCATTACTCGCTCTCCCCCTCTCCCAAAATGGACGGCACGCGGAAGTAGCGCTCACGCGCGCTGCCGGCGTTTTCGAGCGCGAAGTCGAGCGGCAGGTCGCGCTCGGGCTCGCGCAGGTCGTCGCCCATCACGTTGGACAGGCTTCCGATGGGATGGAACGTGGGCTCCACGTCGGGTAAGTCATATTGCAGGACGGGCTCGAGCATCTGGACGGCGTCATTCATGTAGGACGTCATCTGGGTGAGCTCGTCATCGGTCAGTGCGATCTTTGCGTACTCGGCGATGCCGCGCACGTCTTTCTCGCTGAGTGCCATAGGCGCTCCCTTCCGCATAACAGATAAACCGCTCTAGTATACAAGGCAACGCCGCTTGGAGCAGGCGCTTTACCCAAATGCAGCGAAAACGTAACGGGGGCGGCGGGTTGGCAGGCTGCGGGCTGGCGATTCTGCAGCGAAAACCGCGCCGTCCGTAGCGAAAACCGCGCCGTCCGTAGCGAAAACCGTACCGTCCATAGCGAAAACCGTCTCGACCACAACGAAAAGCATCACAACATTCGACGCTTTTCGTCAAAATCGCGATTTTCATCGAATGTTGTGATGGTTTGAAAGCCCCGACCACCACAAAGGCGCCTGTCCCCTTTGTGGTGGTTCTGGAGAATGTCTTATGCCGAGGCCTTGGCCTTGCGGCGCTTGCGGACCGCGTGGATCACGATATCCAGCAGCAACAGCACAATGGCTACGACCACAATGAGCACGGCAAACTCGCGCTTGCCCCAGTGGCGACCGGCCAGCGACTTTTGCTTGTCGACGTCCTTCTTGTTGTACTTGGCGCGCACGCAATGCACCAGCAGGCGATGGTCGTTCACGCCATAGGGCGTGCAGGTGACGAGCGTCACCTTGTCGGCGCCGGGCTCGATGGTCAGTGACTCCATCTCCTCGGGCAGCACCACCTCGGAGTCCACCATCTTGTAGGCGAGCGTCTTGTTCATGGTGTGCAGCAGCACCAGGTCGCCGGGCTCTAGCAAGCGGATGTCGTCGAACATGCTCAGATTGCGCATGCCCGAGTGCGCGGTGAGCACGCAATGCGTCGAGGTGCCGCCCACTGGCAGGCTCGTGCCCTCCAGGTGGCCGACACCCGCCATGAGGACCTCCTCGCTCGTGCCGTGGTAGATGGGCATGCTCACGTCGATGGAGGGGATTTCGATCCAGCTCATCATGGGGTCGCGGTCAAAGATGAGCTGCTGGGCGTAGGGCTCAATCTGATCGTCGGGAAGCTCGGTGGCCTCACCCGCCAGCTGCTCGTTAAAGGAGCGAGCCTGGAGCAGAATGCGCTCGCGCTCCTCGGCAGACAGCGCGTCCACAGTGCTGGACACGGTGCTGATCTGGTTGAACACGCCCGAGGCCTCGAGCCGGTCCAAGATCCACGGCCAGGTCATAAGGCCCACGCCAATAAGGATGATGACGATGGTGATGAGTCGATCGGCCCAACGCGGCAGTCGCTTGCGGCGGCGCTTGGGCTTTTGTTGAGGTTTGGGCTGAGGGCTTGAGCCACCGTTGGCCGCGGCGTTATTGCTCTTCATATGTTTGGCGCCCTGCACCATCGCCGGTCACTCCTCTACAACTCATGTTGTCTAAACAAATAATAGCCGATTAGCGAGCCTCCGCGCCGGACAACGCAGCTTGACTGCACCGTCCGGGCCACGTAGCCCCACTCAACCAATCAAGCCATATGTTGCTTTCATCGTCTCGAGCAACTGCGCCATCGTTACGCCCGCAACCCCAATCTGTTTCAGATTGACGTCGCCCACCTCGCAATCTTTAACAAACGCAAGCATATCGTCCTTCAGTTCTCCGCCCAGGTCGACACCTTCCGACTCGCCAAGCAGCTGAGCAAGCCTCAGCGCATCGCGTTTATGCTTTTTTACCTTCTTCGAATCAACGTTCTCCCCCGCTTCCCTTCTGGCTTTTAGGTCGAGATACGCCTTCGCTTTGAACGGGACAATATATTCCGTACCCAGGACCGAAACGCCGTCTACGGTCCGAATTCCCTGAAGGAACAAGCTGTAGTAAGCATCGTCCAACAAAATTGCCGAAAGACTGCTTATGTTTTCATCAACGTGAATTGGCGCCACATCAATCCCCTCACGACCCTTTAGAAAGTCGGGGCACTTCGCGAAGAGTTCGATCATATGGGGGTAACCCGGCCTCTTAGGCTCTGTAAACCGATAAAAACATGAGCCTTTGCCTTCGCCCCAGCCGCAGCGGTAACCGCCATCACGCACCAAAGTCCATATAGCTTCTGCCGTCTGAGGCAACCGGTCATCGGCGACGATTACCACATCAAAATCGTGAGTCATCCTAAACGGAAGTCCCGCCTCCGCGAGCAAAATGTCGCATGCCGTGCCGCCGATAAGAGCATACGATCCTGCAGCTTCTTGCATATGCTGCTGAAATTCTTGGAGACCCTCTACAGCGCTTCTTGCCATGGATATTCCTTTCCAAACATGCGATCGACTTCGAGCTGAATTCGCTCATCGTCGATTGCCGCCAAAGATAGCGCAAGCGAAATGTCGTCGACACGGGAGGAGCCGGCAAACACGGGCGCATAGCGCCACACTTGGATCAACGCCGTTTCGTTATCCGGCAACTCCCCATCTGCGACTTCGAGGTCGCTCAGTTGACGCCATGCACTTCTTAAGACGGCCTTTTGTTCCATGCCCGGCGCAGCGAGCATCGAACGCGCAGCGAGCGCCGTCTCCCCGGCGTCAACAAGATACTCGATCTGCGGCGTCTTCCTTGCAAAAATGACCTTCGAGACAGGCGAGGAGAGCTCTGCCATGTGTTCGCTGAGTAGAAGTTCAACGGCAACAGGGAAAACGACGACACGTCGCTCGCGACGCTCGCGCCTCGCGAGCCCCCTGTCAACAAGCTCGGTTATAGCCTCACTCGCGCGGCTTGCCGAGATCCCAAGCGCACGACAAAGGTCATAAGGACGATATGGCTCCTGGGCTGCACCCCAGATTGCGGCAGCCTGTGCGTTGGGTGACATCTTGGTCGCGTGATTGCGAAACCGGGCACCGCCCCTCTCCGTGCAAGCTGTGCCCATAAATGGAAGAAAAGCCTGTCTACCGGGGCAAACAAACGGAATCCCTTGCGCGACCAATGCTTTGCGCTGACGTGCATCGGCATCAGGAAGCGAAACGACAACAGGAGTCTCCGCGCGCAAGGCTAGCTGGCTATAGACTCTCTTAGCCTCGGGAAGCCCGACGCCAGTAGGCAAGCTTGCAAGCAAAAACGAAAAACCGTTTGCGTCAACAGCGCTGACCTCAATCGCCCGCAGATGCAGCGGCAAGCATGCGGATCCAGGCCAAGTTTTGGTCTTGGCGGAAAGGCCTAGTGCTTCTTGTAAGTAGATTAGTGCTTCGTTCATTTCCATTGTTTTCGTTCGGTTCCAGTTTGTATTGGAATTATACATAATTTTCGGAATTAAAGAGATACCGTTCGTGCCTAAGCCCATATTTGCGTTTTCAAAATGTCCCGAATCGGCTGGGCGATTCGGGATACAATAGCTACAGGAAACGACGCACCCCGCGTAAGTGATCGAAAGCGCGGGCGGCCTAGTTTTCTGGTTTTGTTAAATGCCCGGGATCCTACCCCCGGGCATTCTTATTTGCGCTTGTTGCGGCGCAAATGCCTTCTACCGTCCGCACCGCGCGTGCGCCTACGGACCTTAATCCGAACCTCATACGAGTCAAGAAACGCGATGACGAACGTACCCGCATCGGACGGTGGAGGCTGGCTGCGTTATCCCAAAAAAACGGGGCAGACTCCAGTGCGGAGTCTGCCCCGAAAAGAGAATGGCAAAGCAAGAACGTGGATGAACGAGAAAAGTGTCCGCAAGTCTCATGGCCATCACATCCCACCTGCCAAAGGGATGGGTGAGTGAGCGCTACTCCTGCTCGGACTCCTCAGCCTGCTTACGGCTGCGGATGAGGTGCGCCACGCCGATGCACAGCACCGCGCCGCCAGCAATCCAAGTGAAGGTCACACCGTTAAGGCCGGTCAGCGGGAGGCCGGAGCCCTTCTTGTTCTGGATGGTGACGGGGATTTTGGTCGTGGTCACATTTCCACCAGTCGTAGGAGTGGCCATGCTGGAATTGGACGTCACTTTGAGCTCTTTAAGCGTGCCGTCTGTATTGTATTCAGGCGCCACCGTGATTTCGAAGTCGGCAATGGTGTTGTAGCCCGCAGGTGTCTTGCTCTCAGAAATCAGATATGTGCCTGCAACAAGTCCGGGAATAGAGACCTTGTTGCCAGCCTCCGTAGTTTCAAACGTGTAAGCGTCATTTACATCATTACTGAAGCTGCCGTCTTGCTTCAACCATTTTTCAACGCTTTTATCGGACCCTTCCTTAATCATTTTGACCGTAAAGCCAGCATCGAGTTTCGCAGACGAGTTATCCGGGTCGATCTTAGTGACATCGAAGCCGAAGACGTAATCAGCGACCTTCTTCGATTCGGAAGTGCCGGTGCCGTTAGACATGGGATCGTTGGAGTAGACAAGCTTGACCTCGTTGGTGTTACCGGCGGCCGTGTATTCGGCATCGCTGGTAAGCGTTGCCTTATAGGTCACAACCACCTTGGAATCAGCATCAACTTTAATCGTCTTGCCGGTTTTATCCTTCACGGTCTTAAGGTCGGTAAAGGCAATGGTGAGATTTTCCTTCTTAGTAGCGCTGTCTCGCTCTAAAACTACCTTATATCCATCATTGTCATCTTGCACGATCTCGGTCTGGTTGCCTTTGTTGTCAATATAAACGTGAAGATCCTTCGGCGTGTTTCCAGATCCCTCCGCAGCCTCCAGTCCCTTGCTCAATGTGTCATGAAATTCATACTGATACTTGTTGAACGTGGCGATATTATCAGCAACGGAGCCAGTCAGTTTATATTCAACCTCCTCGCCAATATACGAATCACTCACGTTTCCCCATTTCGTGCCCTCACGAACTTCCTTGTTGACGGTAGGAATGCTGGTCTTCTCGGTAACGACCACGGGATTACCGCCAACGATGGCAAAGATCGGGGAGGTGCCAGTGTTCGGCTTGGTCGTATCCGTAAGACCGTCAGATACGAAAAGGTAGTAGCCATCGTTCGAACACGTCCACGAATCGCCTGCCTTGAAAGAATTGCCGACAGCGGTCTTGTTATTAATCACAGCTTTAGCAATCGAGTACAGTACGTCGTCAGGAGCGACTCGCGTCCCCTTGGCACCATTCGCGCTGGCAGTAGTAGTCGTAACATTTGCGGAAAGCCAATCTGCCACATCTTGGGCAGTTATGGGATCCTCTGTTGGCAACTGGCTTTTAGAATCCGAATAGCCCTTGCTATCCCTAATAGCCTTAATAATGTCCTTTTGAGCTTGTTCGCCCACTGCCCACTTAACGTCAGAAGCAATCTTGCCGCTGCCGTCCTGGGCGTCAATAACCTTGGCCTTGAAGATCTGATAAGCCTTGAACGTATTGCCCATGTTGGCGTCGTTGACCTTATTGATCGTGATGCTGCCCGTCGTACCATCAGCAAACGCCATGGTCACCGGTGCCATAACGCCGCCGAAGCTCAGGGCTGCGGTGAGGCCGGCGGTTACTGCCAGGCGTGCGATGTTCTTGCTCATGCTCATCTTCTTTTCCTCCGTTTTCCAGTTGGTTCTCATTCGATCGGTCATCATCTGTCTGTGTCTTAGCATCTACTTCGCTACGTCTCGCCCCGCTCTCTGTGGGGCTGCCAGCTACTCTTTATGGCTGCCACCTCCCCGCTTGACCAGGAGCGCGACCACGATGAGCGCGGCTCCGGCGACCGCTGCGGCGGCCGCGGCGTACATTGCCATATCGCCAGTCGAGGGCATAAAGCCTCCGGTGGTAATGCTAGGGGGTGTGCCGGTGGGCGTGTTGATGAGCGACGCCTCCAGGCTGCCCGTCGACCCGTCCGCGCTGTCGGCGCGCAGGGGCGACTCGGCCGTGACGGTGAGTTTGGGCTTGGCGGCGGCCACCTGGTCGACGTCCAGGCCCTCGGCCTTGACCGTCACGGAGCGCGTGCCCTCAAAGGCGGTGTAGCCCTTGGGCGCCTTGAGCTCGCGGACCTCCAGCTTGCCCGAGTCCACGCCCGAGACGGTCACGCGGCCGTCCTCGCCCGTGGTGACGATGGCCTTGCCCTCTGCATCCCACGTGCCGTCGGCCGCCAGCGTGCGACCGCGGTCGTCGGCGATGCTCAGGACCGCCCCGGCAAGCGGCTTGTCGCCGTTGCTGCTGCGCTTGGTGAGGGCGAAATCCCAGGTGTAGGCGCACGCATCATCGCTCGGCGTGCGAGTGAAGCCGGTGCCGCCGGACTGGTCGGCAAAGGGAGAGCGCGGGTAGCGCAGGTAGACCTCGTTGGGGTTGCCCTTCGCGATGCCGTGGTTGCACGCGCCGTTGAGCGGCGCGTCGTACACGGCGACCACGCGAGCGCCCGCGGCGAAGGCGTCGGCCCCGCCGAGCGCGGCGATCAGGTCGCCGGTGCGCACGGTGAAGGTCCCGTCCGCCGCCACCTTGGTGGCGCACTGGGCCGTGATATCGGTCCAGCCCTGCGCGGGCTCGGTGCCGGCGCGGCCGTCCTTATCGGTCTGGACCGCACCAAAGCCGCCGTCCGCGCCCGCCGCCACGTACACGCGCATGCTCGCGGCGACCTTGGAGGGGTCGAGCCCCGCGCTCATGGTGTCGACGAACTGCACCGCATAGGTGTCGTAGGCAGCAAGACCCGCCGGGACCGTGGCCGAGAGGCGCCAGTACAGGTCGTCGGCGACCGTGGCGTCGGCGGCCTTCTGCCAGGCGGCGGTGCCGTCCTCCAGCACGTGCTTGGCGACCTTGGGGGTCGCCGCCTTGGGCTTGACGGTGACGGCGCCGCCGCCCACCAGGGCCATGATCGGCGCGGTGCCGGCCTCGCCCTGGGCGATGGCGTCGTCGTCGGCGACGATGAGCCAGTAGCCGCAGGGCAGCTTGGCCGCCGCGCCCGCTTTAAGGGTCACGGGCACGGCGCCAGAGCTCTGGAGGGAACGAGCGAGCTGTGCGCTCAGCGCGCTCGTAAGGTGGGAATCGGTGTTGAGCCACTCGGCAGCTTCCTGCGCGGTGGTCTGGGAATTGGGCATGCCGGCGCTGTGCAGCACAGGCAGCGCGGCGTCGCGCACGGCGTCGCTTGCCCAGGCGAGATCGGTGGCGATCTTGGCGTCGCTGTCGCCGTCGACGACGTTGGCGCTAAAGATCTGGTAGGCGTCGTAGTTGCTCGCCACGGCGCCGCTCACCGTGATGGAACCGGTCGAGGTCGGCGCGGCCTGCGCGGATGCGGGGAACACAACCGCGTAGATGCCGATCAGGAGGGCAAGCAGCGCAAACAAGATCGGGAAGGAGCAAACTTTCTTATTCACGACGCTCACCTCCCTTCGCATTCGCCTTGCGACGAATGTGCATCCAGGCCGCAGCAGCGCAAAGCACCGCCGCGCCGGCAAGGTACGTCAGAGTGACGCCCGACATACCAGAAAGGGGCAAAGAGGTGGAGTAGGTGTTGGTGAAGGTGGGAGTGGACTTGCCGGTGAGGTCGTGGGGCGTGTCAGTGGTCACTTCATTGCCATCACGATCCTGAATCTGCTTGTAGGTCGCAGTGACGTCGATATGGTGGTTAGAGTCGTCAGTCGCGTTAACCGTAATCTGATAGACCGACTTGTCGTACGTATAGTGCGAGAACAGCGAACCGTCGTCTTTCTCGCGCACGTAGTACGTGAAGGTCTTGGAAGCACCACGGCCAGTGGGGCCAGACGCGAGCTGGTCGAGTTGATCGAGTTTGTAATCAATCTTGTCGAAGCTCAGGGTCTGGGACTTGTCGCCGTCGGCAGTGGTGGACTTGCTGCTAACGATATCCGTAAAATCTGTGTCGGTCGCAAGCTGGAGCGTGAACTCCTTCATCTCGCCACCCTCAACGACCTTAGTCGCCATAGGCGTCCAGGAGCCCTTCGAGTCGTACGGAGTGAACTTGTTAGTGAAAGTCGTGGAGTCACCCTCACAGATAATTGGATAATAGTCTCCACTCTTCTGCACCTTGCTCCTCGCTTTTACGTTCTCCCACTTCCCAGACGACTCGCGGAATTCGTACTTGGTTACACCGACGTTTTTAATCGTGTAGTTATGGATGTAAAGATCCTTCAGTTGGCTTGAGTTTTCTTTACTCGGAACAGACATGAGCAAGGTCTTGGTATCTTCGGCCGTCACCACAATCTTATACACGCTGGAGTCGTACGTGATGCCAGAATCACCACCGGGATCTTCGACCAAGTAGTATGTGATTTCGTTACCCGCGCCACTCGATGCGAATTGTTCACCAAGGTCAAACGTAATGCTGCCTTCTGCATCATTTGCTGCTGTTCCAACCTCGGTGCAAACGTCGCGATTGAATGTCGTGCCAGCTGTCGTGCCAGCCAAAGGGTCGTCTGAATCCTTGCGATACACCGTAAAGGAGAACTCCCCATCATTGAGCTTGCGGCCTTCCAGCTTCTTGGTCGCCTTGAGCTTGAGGCTCGGATAGACATACGTGTCCTCAGACGCGCCCATGTACAGGTCGCCGTTCGACATGATGCCGCCGCCATGGTTCCAGGAATAATTGCCCGTGATAAACGTCGCGCCCGCCTCTAGCGCAGCCTTTCGCGCATTGATCGCCTCGGGGTCTTGAGCCTTAACATTCGAACTCAGGCCGATGCTGTTATATACCTGCACGCCACCGTTAGCGGGGACAGTAATGGCTTTCTGAAGCTCTAAGCTTCCCCGATACTTAGCATCGCCGCCGCCAAGCATTTTGCCAATCACCGCCGCGATCGGAGTCGTATGACCCTCCGCCGCAAGGAAGAAGTCCGCGTGGCCGTTTTCGCGAAACACTTCGGCATTGTAAGCGTCGGAGTCCTGGTCCTTACCGTGACCACCGCCGGAAAGATGGGGGGTGCCGTTATTGCCTGTATTACTCACGGATTCGTAATCGTTCGCGTTTTGCTCATTTCCGGCAGAAGTATTACCGAAAATCGCCGTGCCGTCGGTGCCTGTCACCAAAGTCTTACCCGTCGGGCAAACCGCAACGCCGCCACCGTAGCCACCGGCCTCATTGCTGCTTATATAGGAGTTATAGACAAATAGCCTACCAGCATTAGACGCGACCTTAGAATCGCCCTGGACGAAGATGCCGCCTCCACCCCAGTCAAAGCGAGACATGCAGTGGTTATTAGTGATATAGACTGGATTTGAATTTGACGCTCCTTTTATCATCGCGTCAACCATCTGGCCCACGCGAATGCCGGCACCCTCAGAGCGAAAACTCACGTTAGAGGCAATAGTTCCCCCCGTAATGTTGAGCCATGCCGTTCTCCCCCCTTGGTGTCCGATGTCGGTCACATAGACGCCACCGCCAGCTTCCTCAGAATAGTTGCCCGTAATCTGGCCACCAGAAATGGTGACATGAGTACCGTTTTTAGCGGCAAGTCCAGCACCGCCATGATCGCCATTACCATCGTTACCACAGTAATTGGCATATTTATTGTTAGTAATGTAGCCACCAGAAACAGTAACGCTGCCGCCTTCGGCCATGATGCCGCCGCCGAAACCAACACCAGTAGCAAGCGTGCTGTTGCCGGAGATTACGCCATTAGTTATGTTGACCGTGGAGTCTTTAGCATACACACCACCGCCACTAGGAGCACTGTTGCCGGCAATTACGCCACCGGAAACCTCGAGGGTCGAATTACCGTGTATTTCAATTCCGCCGCCCGCACCCGAGCCAGAAGCTCCACACACATAGCCGCCGCGCATGTTGACGGTAGAGCCGTTCTCGGCATAGACCAAGCTGCTAACGCTGCTGCCTTGTTTTTGCGTGATCACGCCGCTCACAAGGTTAAACGTGCCACCCTTGCCGTTGTTGTTATACAGATTGATGAGCTTTAGATTTGCGTTGCCGTCGCACGCCACGATGGCGCCCTTAATATCGACGTTATGTCTGACAAGCGTCTCGATTGTCCCTGTACCACTCGGAGTCGATTTGGTCACGTAGTAGGTAAGATTAGACGGAATGCCACCAACGTAATTTAGCTCGACTTTCTTGCCATAATTATTGGGATTCGGGTTCTGCCCCTGATTAGTCAGCTGTTGGACATCGTTGACCGTCTCAGTCACCGGCGCGGAGTCCTTAATTTCGTCCTTAATTGTAAGTGTTGCGCCGTTAGCAACATCAAATAACGGCATTTCGGTGTTCAAGCACTTGATCTTATAACCGTTTAAGTTCAGCGTTATATTGCTGCCGCTCTTCTCAAGTTTGATTTCACCAGCATAGTCAATATCAGCTGTAAGCTCGAAGCAGGCAGTTTGGTTTTCCCCAACGCCTTGAAGCTTAGCTGACAAATCATCGGCGTTAGTAATGTTAGTAATAGCTGTGGTTGTCTCTTCGCTCTCTGCAGCCTCCTCGGCTGACGCGACAGCGTTAACATCCATCGCATCATTATCTTCCGCCTGCGACTCGTACTTGGACTGCTCCTCCGGCCGAGCATCGTCGTCGCTCGCAGCATCGTCGCTGTTCTGGTTATCGGCGTCTGTGCCGGCATCCCCGTTAGTACTGTTGTCTATACCAGTAGACTCACTTGAGGAACCCCCCCCCATCACAGTTTCCTCGGTAGAAACCGCCTCGGCATCGTTGGCGATGGCCTGCGAGATCGGAGGCATGACGAGCGACAGTACCAGGCTCAACACGGAGGCTCCGCACAAAACGCCTGCCAGTACACGGCGCGTCGCTTTATTACTCTGCTTAGATTTGTCCGAATTCGCTTTCATCGATGTCTCCTCCCCAAGAGATCGCGATCTTGCTCTTTCCCTATCAAACGTATCTGCGCAATCTGTAATTGCGCTCGCTAAGTGATGCAATTATAACGGTTGTTTAAACATCTGAGCAGCAAAACCGACATTTTTGTGCAAGTTCTTAATTCTCTTGACAATTGTTTAGATTTGCCTTCGTTTATTCGCTATAAAACATCTGTTTCTACTGGTAATTAAGTTAGTTATCAGTTTTTTAATAGCATTTTATTTATTTGCACAACCTTTTGCTCAAGAGCAAACATCCTGTGAACGGTCGAATAACGACAGTGAGCGGTAGGTCATCAACCGGGAGGAATACCCTACCAAACTGATGAGAATATCTTTAACCCATCGGTGGTTAGAAGCGTAATGTTCAGACAACTAAATTTGAATTTTCGCGCAGATTTTAGGCATCAATTCGCCCAAATCGCCTGAGGCCACCGCAAAGGCGCCTGTCCCCTTTGCGGTGGCTCTCCCCCGGCGCTACAGAAGATGTTCCTCGATAAAGACCGCAATGCCGTCATTGTCGTTGCTGGCGGTTACAAAATCGGCGGCGGCGCGGGTGGCGGCGCTGCCGTTTGCCATGGCAACGCCCACGCCGGCGTCGGCCACCATGCAGGTGTCGTTATCGGCATCGCCAAACACGCAGATGTTCTGGAGCTCCATGTCGTTGAGCTCCGCCACGCGCACAAGGCCGCGAGTCTTGGACACGCGCGGATCCATGAATTCGTAGAGCCGCTGCGTGGTTTGCAGAGCTGCCGCCTTAACAGTGTCATCGGCAAACGTCGACGCCCGCTCAATCACCCGCGGCATTACCTCGGGTGCCATGGTAAACATCACCTTGGGCTGCGGCCCGCGCAAGAACTCGGCAAAATCGACCACCTGGTAGGGCACGCCGTCGACGCGCGACAGGTGCTCGACGCACGCATTGCTCTCGGGCACGTAGAACACGCCGTCTCGGGGGCAGACGGGCGTTGCCGGAAGGTCCGCCATGTGCTTGCAGATGCGCGCGATGGTCTCGCCCGGCAGCGGATAGCTCAGCTCGTTGATGTCGTGCGCACGGTCGATGACCTCGGCGCCACCGCAACCCACGAGCACGTCCACCAGGCCTTCGATGCCCCAGAGCTCGTACATGGCCTCGGTCGCGTGGGCGTCGCGCCCGGTGCACAGGCCAAAGAGCACACCGCGCTCGCGCAGGGCGCGGATCGCCGCCACGGTGCGCGGGGACACCGTGTGCTGGCTCGTGAGCAGTGTGCCGTCGATATCGCAGAACACGGCTTTGATGTGGCTGAAGGTAGTGTCCATGGGGGCCTTTCTGGGTTGTGCGGCGGTGTGGGGTATATTCGCAAACGGCGTACATGGTATACCAAGGCGCAGGCGCGGCCCGTTAAAGCAAAAACCACCACAAAGGTGCCTGGCTCCTTTGTGGTGGAAATGACGTTTGCGGGCCAAACCATCACAACATTCGATGTTTTTCGGCAAAATCGCGATTTTCATCGAATGTTGTGATGGTTTTACTGCCTTGCGGCACGATCAAAATGCCTGCGACCAAACAGCAGCAACGCCGCAGGGACCGCCGTCACGACCATGCCTGCCCCCACGAGTGTCCGTTGTACGCCAAATGTTGCCGCCAGCCACGGGGCAATTGCCAGAGGGGCCACGCCAGCGAACATATTGCCAAAGCCCATGACCGAATTGACGCGACCAAGCTGCTCGAGCGGAGCCGTCGTTTGCACAATGGTGTTGTGGAGCGGGTTGACGACACCCCAAGCAATGCCCAGGGCGATCTGGCCGACGAGGGCCACGCCCACGTACGGCGTCCCCACATAGAGCAGACTTCCCAGGCCCACGGACATGAGCGCCACGAGCAGCGTTTTAAGGTTGACCAGGTGCGGCGGCAAGCGGAGCGCGAGCACGGCACCCAGCACCGCGCCCACGCCCGAGGCCGACGAGAGCCAGCCCATCCACTCAACGCCGACGCGTAGGACATCGCGATAGAAAAACGACTCGAGCGGATCGAAGGCTCCGTAGCCAAAGTTCGAAAGAAAAATGATGCAGAAAAGTAGCGCGAGGACGCTGTTGGTGAAGACTGTCTTGATGCTGGCTGCGAAGGTGGCGCGGGCGGACGTGCTGGGGTTGGAGCTTTGTCCCGCACGCTCCCCTTCCTCTGTCGAATCGGCATCCGCATGCCCGGCGACATGGCTGGTCTGCGGCCTAAAGCCCCAACCGACGACGAACGCCAGCACGGTAAAGAGCATCATAAGCACGAACACCGCACGCGACGACGCAGCCGCCGCGACAAAGCCGCCCAGCGTGGGACCAACGATGATACTCACGTTTGAAAACATGGCGATGGCGGAGTTGATGTCTTTGAGCTCGACAGGATCGTCGGTGAGGTAAGCCGGATAGGATGTGGCGATGGGCTGGGCGAATCCCATCGTAAAGCCCAGAAACACCGCGCCGAGCAGGACGACGCCGGTCGCGCTACCAAAGGCGATGATTGCCGTGCCAGTTGCGAGCGTGCCGACGATGCTCAGCAAGAAATGGCGGCGCGGACCCCATGCGTCGAGCGCAGCGCCGCCCGCAAAGGATCCCAGGATCACGAAAACGTTCATGAACAGGACGGCCAGCGATGTCGCGACGACTGAGGCATCGTCTGCATAGGTGAGCGTTCCGATGACGCCGATAAAGTAGCTGGTCTGAAACCCGGTGTAGATGAGAAAGCGCATCGCTACCAGGCGCTTGGCCTGCATGGACAGCGAAGGTTGAGGTTTTGAGAGAAGAGATGCGAGCATGGAGACTCCTTGTTTCATACGAATACGGGCGGTGGGTATTCGCCACCGTCTGTCAAATCAATCTATCCGCATGAAACATTAAGGACGCATCAGGACCCTTCTCTCCGTTTTTCGCTCAGTATGAACTACTTGGTAGATTGTAAGGCATGTCCCACACATCTACCAAAGTAAAAACCACCACAAAGGTGCCTGGCCCCTTTGTGGTGGAAATGACGTTTGCCCAGATAAAACCTGCCAAAACAAACCTGTCCCTTTTTGGCATGTTATGGCAACGCAGCGAGCCGGTTCCAAGTGCCCCAGGTCGCCCCGAAAGAGGAGCGACGCGTACTTTGGTACGCGAGCGACGGCTTGAGGGACGAGATGGGGTGCTTGGGGCCGGCGCAGCGTCGAGCCTTAAAGATGATCTTGGATAAGATCGCAGATGGCTCGGGCGTCGTTGATGTTGATGGCTCGGGTCGCTAAGCCGGCGTCGAATGCCTGGCGTGCCAGGGCCTCGTTGCAGGCAAGGGCCAGCGTGTGACCGTCGACCAGGTCGAGCGAGCTCTTGCCGCGTAGACGGTCGACACCGGAGCGCGCGACGACGATGTTGTCGAAGCCCTCGGTCTTGTAGCCCTCGATGATCACCACGTCGACATCGTTGTAACGCGACAGCAGCTCGCGCGCGGGCATCTCGTCCTCCTCGCGCGTGTCGGCGTACTCCGCCCAGCGCGTGGCGCAGATGAGGCCCACGTGCTTTGATCCGGCTTGGTGATGGCGCCACGTATCCTTAGCGGGCACGTCGATATCAAAGCCATGATGCCCATGATGCTTGAGCGAACCCACGCGCAGGCCGCGGCGGGTGAGCTCGGCAATGACCTTCTCGACGAGTGTGGTCTTGCCCGAGTTTTGGTAGCCGATAAACGCGATCGCGGGGAAGGCCGGTGCCGGAGCTGCGGGCGCGACGGCGGCAGGTGCGCTCGCGGGCGCGGCACCGTCAGCGGCCACGGCCTCAACGACAGCGGCCTGACGCTCTGCGCGATCCCACACGCCCGAGCGGCCGCCTTCCTTGTGCAGCAGGCGCACGTCGACGATCTCCATGCCGCGATCGACGGCCTTGCACATGTCATAGATCGTTAGGCACGCGGCACTCGCGCCGGTCAGAGCCTCCATCTCAATACCCGTCTTACCCGTCACGCCGGCCGTAACCAGTACGTGAAAGCCAACCTGCCCGTCCGCGCGCGCCGGC
This sequence comes from Collinsella sp., assembly GCA_023708985.1. Taxonomy (GTDB): domain Bacteria; phylum Actinomycetota; class Coriobacteriia; order Coriobacteriales; family Coriobacteriaceae; genus Collinsella. Next base: position 69,079 of record BREX01000001.1, on the reverse strand, counting down.
GCCCAGCCCTCGGGCACGTCCTCGGCCGGCGTCCCCGCCGCAGCGATGGGCGCAATGTCGCACTTGCTCTTGGTAATGAGCAACGGATGGCACATGGGAATGATGTCGCTCGTGCGTTTGATGGCCATAATGCCCGCCACGCGCGCGCAGGCAAGCACGTCGCCCTTTTTGGCGCGGTCCTGCAGCACCATGGCCTGCGTCTCGGGATGCATGAGGATGGTGCCCTCGGCGATGGCGGTGCGATGGGTCTCGGCCTTGTCGGACACGTCAACCATGCGTACCTCGCCCTTGGCGTCCACGTGCGTCAGCTCGTCGCGACGGGCGTCGCGGGCGTCACGGACGGGCTCAGTGGCAGCACTGGCAGTCGGCTGCGCGCCTGTAACGGCATCGCTGGACGCAGCCGTGACTTTGTGGGCAGACATCGCGGCCCTGCGAGCGGCCTTGGTGGCATCGGCGTACCTGCTCTTGGCCATATGATCATCCTCCGATTTGGGACATAAATCGTTGCGTGCCCTCAATTATCGCGTGTTCCTGCGGTTTGTGGGCCACGGCATCGCGCCAAATCGAAAGTACCTGCATATCATCACCACGGCGCAGGGCGTCGCGCACCGAATACTCGGCATCGCTGAACAGGCACGGACGCACGTTTCCGTCGGCCGTCAGGCGCAGACGGTTGCAATTCGCACAAAAATGATTGGACATGGCGCTAATGAAGCCAACCGTTCCCGCCGCGCCCGGAAAGTGCCAATAGCGCGCAGGACCCGCGCCGGCAGGAGCGTCGTTGATGTCGAGCGGCTCGAGCTCGCCCAGTCCCGCCGCGGCGGCCCCGGCATTGATGCGCTCCCGCAGCTCGTCGCTCGGAACGGTATCGCTCGCGTCCCACAGCTCGGGATTGAGCGCGGGCGCGTGCGGGTCCACGGCGCAATGCGAGCTCGTGTGCTCGTCGCCAATGGGCATGTATTCGATAAAGCGCAGGTGGATGGGGCGGTCGAGCGTGAGCCGCGCGAGGGCCGCCACATCCTGTTTGAGCCGGCGCACAACAACGCAGTTCACCTTAACGGGCTCAAAGCCCCAAGCCAGCGCCGCGTCGATGCCAGCCATGGTCTGCTCGAGCCGACCCAGGCGCGTAATCTTTCCAAAGAGCGAGGGGTCGAGTGTGTCGAGCGAAATGTTGACGCGGTTAAGCCCAGCATCTTTGAGCTGCGGTGCCAGCTTGGGCAGCAGGGCGCCGTTGGTGGTGAGCGAGATGTCCTCGATCTGCGGAATCGCGCGGATGTCGCGAATAAGCGGAATAATACGGCGGCTGACCAGCGGCTCGCCGCCCGTCAGGCGTACGCGGCGAATGCCCTCCCCCGCCACCAAGCGCACAAAGCGGGCAATCTCCTCGGCGCTGAGAAGCTCATCGTGTGCGCGGGGTGCCACGCCATCGGCCGGCATGCAGTAAATGCAACGGAAATTGCACTTGTCGGTAACGGCAATGCGCAGGTAGTTGATATCGCGGCCAAAGCCGTCATGTTGCACGTGCCCGTCCACGCAGCCCCCCCTCACGCGGCGTTTTATTCTTCGGAAAACATAATACCCCACGGGAGAATCATGCCGACACCCGTACGACAGGACAAGTCGCTTCGAGCAAAACGGACTTTCCAAGCCCATCCTCAACACAGACCATCACAACATTCGATGCCTTTCCCGATTTTGGCAAAAAACGTCGAATGTTGTGATGGTTTGCCTGCCCACGGCACCCCGCAGAAGGGCCAAAGCGCCCCTAAAGGCCGCCGTCCCAGTGCCGAATCACGAATTCTCGCAGGTCGTTCTGCCGCTTTTGGAACGCTTCGCTTCGGTCGCACTTAAGGCCTATCGCAAGCGCGATGGCGTTCATCGCCCGGTGCAATTGCAGCTGATGGGCAAACTGAGTCCCGGTGAGGACGATCATCCTAAAGCCCAGCGCGCTCAGCACAGTCATACGCTCCGCATCCGACGCGCTGCGCTGTTTATCAAGATGGTCCGAGCCGTTGTATTCAATTCCCGTACCGCTCGCAGGCGCATATACGTCAATCTCGAAATACCCGGCCTTAGCGAGATACTTGAACTCGTTGGGAACATCGACCCGATGGTTGAGCTCGATCTTGGTGTATCCCAGCCCTCCCTGGGAACGTTTTGCTACGACCATGATTGCGGTGGCCGTCTCCATGGGCGACCGCGCCATCGTACACGCGCCTGAGCACGGCGGCCGCGCGTACAGCCCCCTGGCGAGATCGATTCTCATTGCAATAGGCAATCAAGTCGGCAACGGTATACCTCTGCCCCATCTCGACATAATCGTCCGTCGACAGATGATTCAAATGGTATCGGGCGCAGATTTCATAGCCATATTCCAGCTGCTCGGGCTCGCTCATCCACGAACCCGCTTGGACAAAGCACATGACCTCATCAACCACCAGAAGGTCCTCTGCCACCTCGATAAGATGGCCTGGAGGTACCGGCGCTCCAAACACGTGGCACCTAAATCCAGTCGGCGTCGAGCGCTCAAAATCGAAGTTGACGAGCGTGTCGATATGATCGAGCTCTTCTCGTGGAAAACCAAGCGCAACCAGATAGTCGGTAACGATCCCGACTGCCGCTGAAGCCCTCAGCCCCTTGGCATCGAGTCCCAATTTGGGCAGGCTCGCGGTCGGCTCTGCCTCGTTAGCAAGCGAGTCCTCATCGTATAGGCTGCTTGCTCGCGAGAGCGGCTCGGACGGGCGCGCCACGTTGTGGTACAGCCAGGCAGTCTTATGGGACAGGACGATCGGCAGGTCCATGAGCCCTCCAATGGAGTCGGATAACCAACCTTATTCCCCTGCCCACGGGTCCGCACACCTTCGTGCGCAAGAAAGCGATTCCACCCGATCGAGTGGTAGAAAAACCATCACAACATTCGATGCTTTTCCCAATTTTGGCAAAAAACGTCGAATGTTGTGATGGTTTGAGGCGAGGTGAGGAGCATGGAGGGGTCAAAGCATCGTGCTCGAACGGGTTAATCCAACTCTTTTAAGCCATGCGCCAGCTGCCAGTACTCGCCGTGCTGAGCGAGCAGCTCTTCGTGCGTGCCGCGCTCGATGATGCGACCGTGTTCGAGGACCATGATGGCGTCGGCGTCGCGGACGGTGGACAGGCGGTGCGCGATCATAAACGTGGTGCGTCCGCGCATGATGCGGTCCATACCGCGCTCGATGAGCTTTTCGGTGCGCGTGTCGATGCTCGAAGTGGCCTCGTCCAGGATGAGCACCGGCGGGTCAGCGACGGCCACGCGCGCGATGGCGAGCAGCTGGCGCTGGCCCTGCGACAGGTTGGCGCCGTCGGCCGTGACCGGCGTGTCGTAGCCTCTAGGCAGGCGGCGAATAAACGAGTCGGCGCAGGCCGCCTCGGCAGCGGCGCGCACCTCCTCGTCGGTCGCGTCGAGCTTGCCAAAGCGGATGTTCTGCGCAATGGTGCCGCTAAACAGGTGCGTATCCTGCAGCACAATGCCGAGCGACCCGCGCAGGCTGGCCTTGGCAATGTGCTTGACGTCGATGCCGTCGTACGTGATCTCGCCGTCATCGACCTCGTAGAAGCGGTTGATGAGGTTGGTGATGGTCGTCTTTCCGGCGCCCGTCGAGCCCACAAACGCGATCTTTTGCCCCGGCTTGGCAAACAGGTTGAGGTCCGTGAGCACGCGGGCGCCCGGCACGTAGGAAAAGTCCACGGCATGGAAGCGCACGTCGCCGGCAAGCGGAACCAAGCCGCACGTGAGCTCGGTACCGTCGGCAGCCACCGCGCGGCCCGACTCATCAACGGCTGCCACGTCATGCAAGTGCCCGTACGCGCCCACGCCCTGGCCCTCGGGAATTTTCCACGCCCACGCGGCGTCGCCCGTCTGCACCAGCTCCACGTAGCCCTCGTCCACCTCGGGCTTAAGGTCCATGGCGGCAAACAGGCGCTCGGCACCGGCCAGCGCGTTGAGCAAAAAGTTGCCCAGCTGCGTAAACTGGTTGATGGGCATGGCCGCCTGGCGTACAAAGACCAGGTAACTTGCAAGCGCGCCCACGTCGGCGAGTCCCTTGATGCAGAGCATGCCGCCCGCCACGGCGACGATGGCATAGTTGACGTAGCCAATCACGACGGTCATGGGCACCATGGAGTTGGCATAGCTCACGGCGGCGGTGCCGGTACGGCGAAGCTCGTCGTTGCGGCAGGCGAAGCCGGCAACATTCGCTGCCTCGCGGTTAAAGACCTTGATGACCTTTTGGCCCGAGACCATCTCTTCGATATATCCGTCCAAGTCGCCAAGCGATGCCTGCTGGGCGGCAAAGAAGCGCTTAGAGCGCGCGCCCGAGTAGCGCGCATACAGCACAATGGCCGCATCGCACACGAGCGTGATAATCGTGAGCTGCCAGTTGAGGATGATGAGCATGGCCGTGGTGCCCACAACCTGAATGGCGGCCTGAATCACGTTGGCAAAGCTGTTGTTGAGCGCCTCGGAGACGGTGTCGACGTCGTTGGTGAAAAAGCTCATGATGTCGCCCGAGCGTGTGCCGTCAAAATAGCTGAGCGGCGGCGTCTGGATGTGCGCGAACAGGTCGCGGCGAATATCGGACACCACGCGTTGGGCCGCGCGCACCATGATTTGTGAGTAGCCCAGGGCCGAGAGCACGCCCGCGGCGTAGATGATCGCCGTCAGGATGACCTGCTTGGCAAGCAGTTCCTCCCCGCCCGTGGCCAAACCGTTAACGATGGGGCGCACCATGTAGGTGCCGGCGAGGCTCGCGATGGCGGCGACGGAGGCGAGCACGCCCACCGCGAGCAACGAGAACTTGGCATGCCCCATGTAGGAGAGCAGGCGGAGCACAGTGCGCTTGAGGTCGGCCGGGCGTGCTTGGGCTGCGGTCTTAGGCATGGCGCTCACCCCCTTCCAAGGTCGATCCGCTGGGGACGGAGGAAAACGGATCATTCGCGCAGCCATCGTCACTGCCTCCGGCGGCGTCCGCGTTCCCCGCAAACTCCATCTGCGAGGCGTAAATCTCCTGGTAGATGTTGTCGCCCGCCAGCAGTTCCTCGTGCGTACCCACGCCGTGGACACGACCGTCGTCCAACACCACAATGCGATCGGCATCCATGACGCTCGCGATGCGCTGGGCGATGATGAGCACGGTCGTATCGGGAATCCGAGCGATGTGCTCGCGAATCTTAGCGTCGGTCGCCATATCGACCGCGCTGGTGGAGTCATCAAAAATGAGCACGCGCGGATGCTTGAGCAGCGTGCGCGCGATGCACAGGCGTTGCTTCTGGCCACCCGAAACGCCGGCGCCGCCTTGGCCCAACTCGCCGTCCAGCCCGCCGATGCGATCAAGGAACTCGTCCACGCACGCCGCGCGGCAAGCCGCGAGGAGCTCATCGTCCGACGCCTGCGGATTGCCCCACTGCAGGTTCTCACGCACGGTGCCCGTGAACAGCACATTCTTTTGCAGCACAATGCCCACGGCGTCGCGTAGGGTCGCGAGGTCGTAGTCGCGCACGTCGTGTCCGCCCACAAGCACGGCGCCCTCGGTGGCGTCGTACAGGCGCGCAATCAGCTGCACAAGCGAGCTCTTGCCCGAGCCCGTGCCGCCGAGGATGCCCACCGTCGAGCCGCTCTCGATGCGAAGGTCAATATGCTCGAGCACATCCTCGGCTGCGTCCGCGCGGTATTTAAAGGAAACGTCGCGAAACTCGATACTGCCGTCCGCTGGCGCCGCAGTCGCGAGGTCTCCCGCAGGGTTGGCGATAAAGGGCTCCTCATCGAGCACCTCTGCGATACGGCCCACACTCGTGAGAGCGCGCGTGAGCAGCAAAAACACGTTGGAAATCATCATGAGCGAGTTCATGATCAACAGCACATAACTCATAAAGCCCGTGAGCGAGCCCACGCCCAAGCGACCTTCGATGATCATGCGGCCGCCAATCCACAGAATCGAGAGCGCAGCCACGTACATCGAGAGTTGGAACACCGGCAGGTTGAGCACAGCGGTGCCGAAGGTCTTGGTCGCCGTGCCGGCGAGCTCGGTATTGACGGTGTCGAACTTGTCGCACTCGTGCTCGGCGCGCACGTAAGCCTTCACGGCGCGCACGGCGGTAAGGTCCTCTTGCACCACGCCGTTAAGGTGGTCCATCGAGGTCTGGAGTTGGCGGTAGAGCGGGCTCACGCGCACGGTAATGATACCGAGCACGATAGCGAGCATCGGCAGAATGACGGCAAAGACCGCCGCGAGCTCGCGCGAGAGCGCAAAAGCGTAGACGAGGCCCATGACCAGATTTACCGGCCCGCGCACCATGGGGCGGAAGCCGTTACCTACGGCGTTTTGAATCACGGTGATGTCGGTGGTCATGCGAGTGACAAGCGAGCTGGCGTCGTAGTTGTCCAGATTGCCAAAAGCGAGCGTCTGGATCTTGCGATACTCGGCCTCGCGCAGGTTAGCGCCCAGCCCCGAGGCGACGCGAGCAGACGTGCGTGCATAGCCCAAGCCAAGTACCAGCGAACATGCGGCGCATACCAGCATATACGCGCCCTGCAACAGCATGTAGTTGATGTCGCCCGCGGGCACGCCCACGTCGATGATATTTGCCATGATGACCGGGATAAACAGCTCGAGCGCCGTCTCGGCCGTCACAAAGAACACGCCGAGAATGGCATCGCGGCGGTATGCCCCCAGATAGGAAAACAGAATCTTGAGATTGCGCACGCAGGTTCATCCCCCATCAAACGTTGTTCGCAAACCCACGTATTATGGCGCGCCGTGCGGCGGTGTCAAGTGTTCCGAAATCGATTTCTGCAAGGCTAGTGCAGGCGCCATGCTCACATGGCGCACGTCCGTATTCAATTAGAAATAAACGTGAGCGTGACTTTTTCACCCCACTGCCGACACAAACCTTGACTCTACAATCGTTGTATGGTTTTCACTACACTGGTAGCAAAACAAACCCAGCCAGAAAGCCCCGCCCATGGAACACGACCTTACACGCGGCAATGTCCTCAAGACCATCGCGGTCTTTGCCCTGCCTTATATGCTCTCCTACTTTTTGCAGATGCTCTACGGCATGGCCGACCTGTACATGATGGGGCAGTTTAGCGGCGCTGCCGGCATCACCGCTGTGGGCAACGGCGCGCAGACACTCTATATCATTACCGTGACGCTCGTGGGTCTGGCCATGGGAACGACGGTCATCGTCGGCCACGCCGTGGGCTCGCGCCGCTTCGATCGCGCCGAGACCGCCATCGGCAACACCATCACGCTGTTTATGGGTGTCTCGGTGGTGCTGGCCGCTGCCTTGCTCGCACTGTGCCCGCAGATCGTGGCGCTCATTGGCACGCCGGCCGAAGCGGTCGAAGGCACCGCCGCCTACCTGCGCATTTGCTTTATCGGCATTCCCTTTATCGCCGCGTACAACATTCTTTCGGCCATCTTTCGCGGGCTGAGCGATTCGCGCTCGCCCATGTACGTAATTGGCGTGGCATGCATCATCAACATCGCGCTCGATTTTCTGTTTATCGGCCACATGGGGCTCGGCCCCGTGGGCGCAGCGCTCGGCACGGTGACCGCGCAGACGGCCAGCGTTGCCCTCGCGCTCGTGTGGCTCAAGAGCCGTCGCACAAACATCCACGTTAAGCGCAGCGACCTGCGCCCCCAGCCCGAGGTGCTCGGCAGCATTCTTAAAATCGGCGTGCCCGTGGCTGTGCAGGACGGCTGCATCCAGGTGGCGTTTATGTTTATCACCGTCATCGCCAACCACCGCGGTCTGGTCGACGCCGCCGCCGTGGGCCTGGTCGAGAAGATGATCAGCTTTTTGTTTATCGTGCCGAGTTCCATGGGCGCTACCGTCAGCGCGCTCACGGCACAAAACGCCGGCGCGGGCAAGGGCGACCGCGCGCGTCAGGTGCTCAAGGATGCCATGACCATCTCGGTGGTGTACGGCTGCCTGATTACAGCGCTGATGTGGCTGGTGGCGCCGGCGTTTATTGGCTTTTTTGCCAAGGACGCCGCGGTGGTCGCGGCCGGTACCGGCTATATGCACAGTTATATTTTCGATGCAATCTTTGCCGGCATCCACATTTGCTTTAGCGGCTTTTTCGCTGCGTATGGCAAAAGCTACATCGGCTTTGCGCACAACGTGCTGGCTGTGGCACTCATTCGCGTGCCGGGCGCGTGGCTGCTGTCGAACGCCTATTCCGATACGTTGTTTCCCATGGGCATCGCCTCGCCGTGCGGTTCGATTTTGTCGGCGGTCATCTGCGTGATTGCCTTTACCGTGCTCAACCGCCGCGGGGCTTTTGACAAGCTGGTGGCGTAGCGGGGCGACGCGGGCCTAGCGCCTCTCCCCTGTTTTTACCGAAAGGAGTGGTCCTGTGACCGACATGCCAAGTGAACACACCGAGGGCCTGCTCCGCATTGGCGAGGTGGCGCGCCTGCTCAATTTAAGCGTGGGCACACTGCGTCATTACGAGCAGATGGGGCTGTTGGAGCCGGCATATGTCGATCCGGCAAGTGGGTACCGCTACTACGGATCGCGGCAGCTCTCCACCCTCAACACCATCGGCAACCTGCGCGTTCTCGACTTGCCGCTGGCGCAGATTCGCGAGTTTGTCACTACGCGCGATATGGATTTGATACAACGGCAACTGACCAAGCAACAGGAGTTAATTGAGCACAGGCGGCGTGAGTTGGAGCGCATGTCGCGCAAGATTGACCAGCGGCTTGCCTTGCTTCATGGCGCTTTGAATGCTGATCTCGACACCATTAGCGAAATCGAGGAACCCGAACTTCGCTGCGCCACGCTGCACGAGCGCGTCAATCCCACCGACGCCTATTCGCTGGGATGGCATATCCGCCAGCTTCAGCAGGGGCAGCACGAAACCTTTGCCTATCTGGGCAATCTGGGTGTGGGCATCGCGCCCGAACGCCTCGCCGCCGGCGACTTTGATGGCTACGACGAGGTCTTCCTGCTGCTCGATGACACCGATGATTACTTGGGCGACGTTGAGACGCGACCTGCCGCGCGCTGCCTGACCATAAGCTTCCGCGGCACGCACGGGCAAGCAGCCCCGCGCTATAAGCAGCTGCTCGGCTATATGCGCGAGCACAACCTGGCGCCCACCGGGCCTTCGCGCGAGATCGCCCTTATCGATGACATCATCAGCGACGACCCGGCAACCTACGTAACGCAGATCACGGTGCCGGTTGCCCCAGCAAAGTAAGAACCGCCCGAAAGGCATCATGCTTTCCGGGCGGATCTTCACTTTGGTTATCGATGCGCTAAGCCCGGGGCACCTCGCCAGTAGCCAAGATCCGCTCGAGCGCATCCTCGTCCAGTACGGGCACACCCAACTGCTCGGCCTTGGTGAGCTTGGAACCCGCCTTGGGGCCGGCGACCAGATAGCTCGTCTTCTTTGACACGCTACCCGAAACCTTGGCGCCGAGCACCTTGAGCGCCGCGCCCGCCTCGTCGCGAGTGCGGTTGACGAGCGTGCCGGTGAGCACGAAGGTCAGACCCGCAAGCGGCTGTGCGTCGGCGAGCTCGCCCGCCACGCCAGCGTCGGCCGCGGCTTGCGCGTGCGCGGCGCCCAAGTCGACCTCGAGCGACAGACCAGCCTGGCGCAAGCGCTCCAGCACGACGAGGTTTTCAGGCACGGCCAGGAACTGTTTGACGCTCGCCGCAATCTTGGGACCGATGCCCTCGCACTCGGCAATATCCTCTTCGCTCGCCAAGATGAGCTTGTCAATCGACAGGAATCGCTCGGCGATGACCTCGCCCACGCTCTTGCCCACATGACGGATGCCCAGGGCAAACAGCACACGCCCGAGTGGCTGGCTCTTGGACTTGTTGAGCTCGGCGATGATTTTCTCGGCCGTCTTAAGGCCTACCGGAATGGGATCGCCCTTCTTAACGCCCTTTTTGCTGTTGGAGCTGGCGTACACGCGCCCCGTGTCCAGGCCGGCGATGTCGTCGACCGTGAGCTGGTAGAAGTCCGCGACATCGTGGATCAGGCCAGCGGCGATCATCTTGTCGACGATCTCGTCGCCCAGGCCGTCGACGTCCATGCAGCCGCGGCTCACCCAGTGGAGCAGGCGCTCCTTGAGCTGTGCGGGGCAGTCGATGGACACGCAGCGGTAGGCCACCTCGCCATCCTCGTGAACCACGGGGCTGCCGCACACGGGGCAGACCTCGGGCATGTGCCAGTCGACCGAATCGGCCGGGCGCTTGTCGAGCACCGGGCCCACGACCTCGGGGATTACGTCGCCCGCCTTGTGCACGATGATAGTGTCGCCCTCGCGCACGTTCTTGCGGCGGATCTCGTCGATGTTGTGCAGCGTGGCGCGCGCGATGGTGGAGCCGGCGACCGTCACCGGGTCGAACTCGGCGACCGGCGTGAGCACGCCGGTGCGACCCACCTGGATGCGAATCTCGCGCAGGACGGTCTGCTTTTCCTCGGGCGGGAACTTAAAGGCGATGGCCCAACGCGGCGCGCGGGCGGTAAAGCCCAGGTCGAGCTGCTGTTGGAAGCTGTCGACCTTTACGACCACGCCGTCGATGTCGTAATCCAGGTCGCCGCGGTGCTCGAGCGCCTGGGCACAGAACTCGTGGACCTCGGACGGCGTGGCGCAACGAGCCACGTTGGGGTTGACGCTAAAGCCAGCGCTACGCAGCCAGTCCAGAAACTCGCGCTGGCTGTGGACGTGCAGCGGATCGGTATCGGCAATGGCATAGATAAAGGTGGCAAGATCGCGACGTGCCGTGACCTTGGGATCCTTCTGGCGCAACGATCCGGCGGCGGCGTTGCGCGGGTTGGCGAAGGGGTCGCGGCCCTCGGCATCGGCCTCTTCGTTTAGACGGACAAAGCTGCCCTTGGGCATGTAGACCTCACCACGCACTTCGATGGTACGCTCGCGATCGGCGCCCATGTGGGCGAGCGCCGGCTCGGACAGGTGCATGGGCACGTCCTTGATGGTACGGACGTTGAGCGACACGTCCTCGCCCGTGGTGCCATCGCCGCGCGTGGCGGCGCGTACGAAGGTGCCGTTTTGGTAGGTAAGCGCGACGCCCAAGCCGTCGATCTTGAGCTCGCAGGTATAGGTGACGCTACCGGCGCCGAGCGCATCCTCGGTGCGCTGGAGCCACGCGTCAAGTTCGTCCAGGTCCATGGCATCGTCCATGGAATACATGCGGGCCATGTGCGTGACCGGCGTAAACTGCTCGCTCACGTAGCCGCCCACGCGCTGGGTATAGCTATCTGGTGTCACCAGATCGGGATAGGCAGCCTCAATTTCCTGCAGTTCAACGAGCATTTTGTCGAAGGCGGCGTCCGTGATCTCAGGCGCATCGAGCATGTAGTAGCGATAGGCGTGGTAATCGAGCTCGTGACGCAGCTCGGCCGCGCGCGCTGCCGCCTGGGCATGGGCGTCGGTCGGTGCGGCGGCATCCGCGCTCGCGGGCGTTTCGGTATCGATGTCCACGCCGTCACCAAACAGGCTCGATTGCTCCATAGCGGCACTCCTTCGCTCGATTTCAAACGGATACTAGAGTACCACCGGTCACCATGGCGCCGAATAGCGGTCTCAAACCGCACCGAATCGGCAGCGGCCGAACTGAAGTGGATCGCGCGTTCAAACCATGCCCTTGCCGTTTCTAAATGATCCGTTTTCCTCCGTCCCCAACGGATCACTACGAAAAGAGGGGCTGTCCCGCGTTGGCGGAACAGCCCCCTCTGGCCTCGATATGTGCGATACAGCTCGTTAGAAACCCTGGCCATAGCCTTGGCCTTGACCCTGGCCCTGCTGGCCAAGCAGCTCCTCCAGATACTGACGCAGCTGCTCGTCGGTAATACCGCCGTTGCCGGTGTCGGTCGCGCTGTCGTCCTGCTGCTGGTTCTGCAGCTCCTCGTCGGAGCCCAGCTCGACAGTGACCTTCTTCTCTTCCTTGCCGCGCATGAGCGTGATCTCGACCTTCTCGCCCACCTCGTGGCTGCGCAGTGCGATGATCAGGCCATCGGCGCTCGTGATCTCGTCGTCGCCCAGCTTGGTGATGACATCGCCCTCCTGAATGCCGGCCTTGGCAGCAGGACCATCCTCAACGACGCTCGCCACATACGCGCCGCTATCGGTGCTCAGCTTGTTGGTGCGGGCGTTGAGCGCGTTGACGCTCGAAAGCGTAGCGCCCATGTACGGATGCACCGGCGTCTTGCCGTCGATAATCTGGTCGGCAATGTTCTTGGCATAGTTGACCGGAATGGCAAAGCCCACGCCCGAGCTGGAGCCCGAGTAGCTCTCGATGAGCGAGTTGATACCCACAAGCTCGCCGTTATCGTTAACGAGCGCGCCGCCGGAGTTGCCCGGGTTGATGGCGGCATCGGTCTGGATCATGTTGGCATAGATGGTGTTACCGTTGGCAGAGCTCATGGCCGTGGAGCGATAGAGCGCCGAGACGATACCCGTGGAGACAGACTGCTCGTTGCCGAACGGCGAGCCGATCGCCATGACCCACTCGCCCACGTTGAGCTTGGAGGAATCACCGATCTCAATCGGCGTGAGCTTGGAGGCGTCTGCGTCCTTGAGCTTGATGACGGCCAGGTCGCTCGAAGCGTCGTTGCCCACGAACTCGGCCTCGTAGGTGGTGCCGTCATCCATGGTCACCACGTACTGGTCATAGCCATCGACCACGTGGTTGTTGGTGAGGATGTGGCCCTCGGTATCGAGCACCACGCCCGAGCCGACGCTGCCCGAGCTGTCCGACTCGTCGGCAGACTGCGAAAGCGAGCCATTCTGGCTGCCGCTCGAAGTGGCGGTAATGGAAACCACGGAGGGCAACGCCTTGGCAGAAACGGCCTCGGCCAGCGTGGTGTCCTCGGAATCAATCGTAATCTTTTGCGTCGATGAACCCGAAGCACCCGCCGTCACGGCATTCTTTCCGCCGCCAATGTTGAGCGTGCCGCTCATAATGAGCGCAATGACCAGCAGGGCGCCGCAGGCACAACCGGCAAGCGCCGTAATAAAGATCGGCAGCTTTTTGGTCTTAGTCTTGACCACTGTGTGCTTGTTTACAACCTGCTGGCTGCCCAGCGGCTTTCCGGTCTGCGTGTCGTAGGCCTGCACGTAGGGAATGTTGCTGTCGGCAGGCGTCGACTCTACCTGCACACGCGGCTGCTGTTGGGTCTCGCCGGCGTTGCCCGCATCCTGGGGACGCTGGGAATCGTTCTCGCTCATAGCTGCGATCCTTTCGTCAAATAACCAAAGGCCCGCCAAACATGTGGCGGGCCATCATTGTTCACGTTGAGTTGTACCCCAATATGCGGGCGCAAGTGTATGAGAACGCAATCTTTTAGGAAGGCTTAAGTTCTGTTGCAGATTCGAGAGGAACCCGCACCCGCGTCAAAACCACCACAAAGGTGCCTGTCCCCTTTGTGGTGGAAATCTAGTCCTTAAACAGATAGCCCACGCCGCGGACGGTGGTGATGTGTGCCGCGATCTGCGGGCCCACCTTGGAGCGGATGCGTCGAATGTGTACGTCGACGGTGCGCGTGCCGCCGCAGTACTCAAAGCCCCACACGCGGTGCAGCAGCACCTCGCGGCTGTAGGCGCGGTTGGGGTGCGTGGCCAAAAAGCTCAGCAGCGAGTACTCCATCAGCGTCAGGTCGATGGGCTCGTTATCGAGCGTCACCTGGTAGGTAGCCAGGTTGATCTCGAGGTTATCGATGTTGAGCACATCGTCGGCGGTGACGGTCTCCTCCTCGCCCATCAAACGCTGCGCGCGAGCCTTGAGCTCGTTGGGCGTCGCCGTAGGGCATACAAAGTCGGCATGCGCGTGATTGGGCAGGCGCAAGGTGCCGAGTGTCTCGTCGTCGACAATCACCAGCATGGGGACACCGCCGCGATCGTCAAGCCACTTGGCAATCTGATCGATGCGGTCGCTGCGGATGCCGTCGGAGTCGAGGATCAGCAGGTCAAAGTCGTGCGCCGCAGTCGGCGAATCGGGGGTGGCCAGGCTCACCTCGACACCCAGGGTGGTCGTCAAGCTGCGGGCAAACTCGTGGAAGCGCGTCGTGCGCGCCATGAACAGGGCACTCTTATCGGACATATCGGCCTCCAAAGAAATGAGCTCAATCGTACTGAAACAAGCCAGCGCGATTAGGAGTTCGCCAGGTAGTGCTTGATCTCCCACTCGGTGATCGTAGACTCAAACTTATGCCACTCGTCGCGCTTCTTTTTGAGGAAGAAGCTGTGGATGTGCTCGCCGAGGGCATCCTTCATAAACTGCGAGTCCTCAAACACGTCGAGCGCCTCTTTGAGCGAGCGCGGCAGCGGCGCGTAGCCGGCCTCGACCATCTGACGGTCGGTAAGCTTGAGCGTCTCGGCCGTGGCCTCGGGCGGGAGCTCCAGCTTGCGCTCGATGCCGTCCAGACCAGCCGCCAGCGTGACGGCGTTGACCAGGTACGGGTTGGCCATGGGGTCGGGGCTACGAAGCTCGATGCGCGTGGACAGCTGCTTGCCGGGCTTGTAGACCGGGATGCGGACCATGCTCGCGCGGTTGCGCAGGCCCCACGTGGCGTGCTGCGGCACGGAGTCGCCACCCGTGGTGATGCGCTTGTACGAGTTGACCGTGGGGTTGGTGATGGCGCTGATCTCGCGGGCATGCGCCAGAATGCCGGCCATATAGTGCTTGGCGATTTCGGAGAGATGGTACTTCTCGTCGTCCTCGCCCCAAAACACGTTGTTGCCGTCGTGGTCGAATAGCGACTGGCACAGGAACATAGCGCTGCCGTCCTCGCCCGCCAACGGCTTGGGCATAAAGGAAGCGTGGCAACCGCTCTCGTAGGCCTGCTGCTTAATGATGAGTTTGGCCGTAGTGATGGCGTCGGACATACTCAAGGCCTCGGCATGGCGCAAGCTCATGCCGTGCTGCGAGCGGCCGGCGGCGTGGAAGGTGTACTCCACGGGCACGGACATCTTCTCGAGCGTGAGGACCGTGTTGCGACGCAGGTCGCGGGCGGCATCGCTCACCGAAAGATCGAAGTAGCCCACGTTGTCGAGCGGCTCGGGGGTGTGCTCGTCGGGGAAGTAGTAATACTCCAGCTCGGCACCCACGTTGAGCAGGTAGCCGGCCTTCTCGGCCTTGCGAAACATGCGGCGCAGGGCGTCGCGCGGGTCGCCGGCGAACGGTTTGCGATCGGGAGTGCACACATCGCAGAACACGCGGGCGACGCCGTTGTGGCTCGGGCGCCACGGCAAAATCTGGAAGGTCGAGGCATCGGGGAACGCCAGCATGTCGGCTTCCTCGGGCGTGGCAAAGCCCTCGATAGCGGAGCCGTCAAAGCCAATACCCTCCTCAAAAGCGACCTCGAGGTCCTCGGGGCTAATGGCAAAGTTCTTGAGGCGGCCGAGAATGTCGACAAACCACAGACGCACAAAGCGGATATCACGCTGCTCTACGGAGCGGAGTACGTAATCGATGTTCTGCTGGTTCATGTCGCTCCCCTTTCTTTCGGGCGGGTTTCGACTGGTCTATATCGCAGATACTATCGCAGAAAAATGTTTCCGCAGGGTTAAAGCGTATCAAGCGCTCAAAAAACGTGCGCGAACAGGCCGTCACGAACGAGTAGTTAGCGCGAGGTCGAGGCGCGGTGTTCGATGTGGCCGGGGATCTCGATGCGCTTGGGGGCGAGCTTTGCGGCATCGCCCACCGTAGTGGTAACGATGTCGATACGCTCGGACAGGCGCTCGACTACGCGCTCGGCAATGGTAAGGGTGTCTTGCGCGGCCGTGGTCACACCGCCAAAGAGGACGTGGTTCCAGGGATAGTCGTCAAACGTTGCAATCTTGAGACCCGCCGGCAACGAGGGCCCCAGCTGGGCCAGCGCCTCGGTCAGGCGCAGGAAGACCAGACCGTTGACGGCAATGAGGCCGAGCTTTTTACCCGCATAGTCACGGATAGCTCCGTCCAGACGGCTGACACCCGTGGCACCACCGTCGGCCAGGGTGACGACCTCACCCGCAAGGCCGCAGCGCGAGAGCTCGTCGGCAAAGGCCTCGGCGCGCTCGCGACGCACGGGGCTGTCGTCGCTTGCCTCGGTGAGCAGGCACAGGCGCTCGCTGCCCGCAGAGGCCAAGGCGTCTACCAGGCCGGCGACCAGCTCACGGTTGTTGGAGGTCACCAGATCGACACCGCCGTCGGCAACATCGCGATCGAGCAGCACGACGGGCAGGCGTCCCGCAGCCTCGGCGATCGCCTTGTCGTTGCCTCCGCAGGTATTGACGACCAGGCCGTCCACGCCGGCATCGATAAGTCTGGTGAGCGACTCTGCCTCCTTGGCGGGGTCGTTGCCGCTAATGGCCGTCATGAGCGAGCAGCCGCGCGCGGCGGCGCTGGCGGAAAGCCCTTCGAGCATGGCGCTGGAGAACGGGTTAGCAATGTCGGCCAAGATCACGCCGATGAGGTTGGTACGCGAGCTGCGCAGATTGCGCGCGGCGGCACGTGGACGATAGCCGGTGCGCTCGATAACTGCCGCGATGCGAGCACGGGTTTCCTCGGTCATCTGCCCAGGGCGGTTGTTGAGATAGCGCGAGACCGTGGCCGGGCTCACGCCCGCCTCGGCAGCAATGTCCTTAATCCTCATCTGCGCCATAGCGCACCCCGTTTCCCAATTGTCGGCAGTCTGAGCCATTTTAGGCATTTTTTTAAAAATCTCGCTTGCAAAACGTTGTAGATGAGTATACTACAACTCGAAACGAAACCGATTTCGTAAACCGATTTCGGCAAGCGTTGGCACGGAGGTGCAAAGATGTACCCTACCGTCTTGGCACCTCCGTGCCAACGCCATATCAAAGGTGTACGCACGAGCAAGAAGGAGCTGCGCGACCATGGGTAAAACGGTTCTTACCTTCGGCGAGATCATGATGAGGCTCTCGCCCAAAGACCATCTGCGCATTGAGCAGGCGACCGAGTTTGATGTCCGCTACGGCGGCGCCGAAGCCAACACCGCGCTTTCCCTGGCCTACCAGGGTGACAAGGCAGCTTACGTCTCCGTTGTCCCGGCCAACCGTCTGGGCGAGTGCGCCCTGCGTTCGCTGAAGGTCTACGACGTCGATACCTCGCGCGTCGTGCGCCAGGGCGACCGTCTTGGTTCCTATGTGTTTGAGGTCGGCGCCTCGCAGCGCGGCAACGGCTGCGTCTACGACCGCAAGTACTCTGCCATCAACATGGCCAAGCGCGACGTCTTTGACTGGGACGAGATCCTCAAGGGTGTCGATGTCTTCTACTTCTCCGGCGTGACGCCCGCCGTCTCCGACGAGATGGCCGCCGCCTGCAAGGATGCCCTCACCGCCTGCCGCGCCAAAGGCATCACCACCGTGTGCGACGTGAACTATCGCGGCAAGATGTGGTCGCCCGAGAAGTCGCAGGCCACCATGAAGGAACTCCTGCCGCTCGTTGACATCTGCATTGCCAACGACGAGGACGCTCCTGCCGGTCTCGGTATGACCTGCGTCTCCGGCTCCCTTGCCCACGGCATTGAGGAGCGCGACACCTACGTCGAGATGGCCCGTCAGATCTGCGACGAGTACGGTTGCAAGAAGGTCGCCTCGGTCGTCCGCAACATCTCCTGCGTCGAGCGCTCCATTTGGATGGGCATGCTCTTTGACGCCGAGAGCGGCGAGCACTGGTTCTCCCCTGCTCACGACGTGCACGTGCTCGAGGGCGTTGCCGCCGGCGACGCTTTCAACGCCGGCCTGGTCCATGCCCTCATCAACGACTTCGATCCGCAGGACGCCGTCAACTACGCGATTGCGGCCTCGATCCTCAAGCTCACCATCAAGGGCGATTCCAACCTGGTGACCGCAGACGAGATCGCAGCCGTGGCATCCGCCGCCGACGGTGGCACCCGCGTCGCGCGCTAAGCCGTCCCCATTCCGCGGGCCGCAGCTTTCCATACCCATACCTCTGCGGCCCGCTCCCCGATTTCTCCGGTCGGACAAAACCACCAGTCCCATTCCGGTTTTGTCTGGCATTCCCTACACGACTGGTCGCGCAGCCGGTTTTGGAATTGCTTGTGACCCCAAGCAGTGCCTCCGATAACCAATCCAAAACCGGCTCATGACCAGCATATTTGGCAATCACGCGCCAGCGCGCGCCGTACATCGAAAGGAACATCATGTTCGATCAGTTCTACACCACGCTTGAGTCCCTGGGCATCGTGCCGGTCGTCGTGCTCGATAAGGTCGAGGACGCCGCACCGCTCGCCCACGCCCTTATGGCAGCTGGCATGAAGTCCGCCGAGGTCACCTTCCGCACCGCCTGCGCCGCCGAGTGCATCGCCGCTATGGCCGAGGCCGAGCCCGAGATGTGCGTCGGCGCTGGCACCGTCCTGACTGTCGAGCAGGTTGAGCAGGCCCGCGCCGCCGGTGCCAAGTTCATCGTCTCCCCGGGTTACAACGAGGACGTCGTGAAGCACTGCATCGACATCGACTTGCCCGTCCTTCCCGGCACCGTGACCCCCTCCGAGGTTACCGCCGCCGAGAACCTGGGGCTCAAGGTCACCAAGTTCTTCCCCGCGGCTCAGTATGGTGGCCTGAACACCATCAAGGCCCTCGCCGCTCCGTTTGTCGGCCATCGCTTTATGCCCACCGGCGGCGTGAGCACTGCCAACGTCGAGGAGTACCTGAGCTCCTCCGCCATCATCGCCTGCGGTGGCACCTGGATGGTCAAGCCCGCCCTGTTCGCCGATGGCGACTTCTCCAAGGTCGAGCAGATTGCCCGCGAGGCCATGGACGTCGTCAAGAAGGTCCGCGGCTAGGTTTAGCTCTCTATCGTGAAAGGGGGCGTGCCCTAGACCTCGCCCCCTTTCTTTTAAAGCGGCTCGGAAGCGCGCCGTTTCCGTCACGAACAAGAACCAAAACCGTCTTGTATGCTGATAGAACGTGACGGAAGCGACACGCGCCCGAGCCGCTTTGCTTTCCCGGCCAATCAACCGACTCAACATAATCCAGTCCACCAAAACAGCTGCGGCACCGTCTGGAGGAATGGACCCTTGCTTCCGGTCTTTTCCTCCAAACGGCGCCGCAGCCTTTTCGTGCTCCAGCAGCGCCCCGGCACTTGCGGTGAAATACGGACTGTTTACGCCGCCAAAACCGCAAAACAGTCCCTATTTCACCGCAACTAATGTAGGGAACGAGTTAGATGGCAGAGTCTTTGGACAGCTCGAAATAGTCGGGATGCAAGGCGATAACCGGGCCCTGCTCCTCGGGCATCAGATGCAGGTGCGTCTCTGCCAGGTAGCTCGCCGTGTCGGTATCGCCCTTTTTAATGGCCTCGAGAATCCGGCGATGCTGCCCACGGATCGGCTCCCAATCCAAATCCTGCGACACCATACGCAGCCAGTTGTATCGCTCAAAATGCGTGTTGACGCTCTTCATCCAATCCCACAACATGTGGCGGCCGGCAATCTCAAAACATGTCTCGTGGAACAGGTTGTCCAGATCAAAAAAGCGACGCGTTTCGCTATGGTCGAGCGACTCGGACTCGGTAAGAATCTGCTCGAGCCGATGCTTTTGCTCGGGCGTGGCGGCAGAGCAGCATTTAATGAGCACGCTTCTCTCGAGTTTCTCGCGCAAGAAACAGGCGTTCTCGGCGCGCTCCATGCTGATTTTTGAGACATAGGTGCCGCTTTTGGGACGCGTTTCCACTAGCTCCTGCTCACGCAGACGCACAAAGGACTCGCGAATGGGCGTGCGCCCGATTCCCGTCTCCTTTTCCAGACCAATCGCCGAAAGACGTGTGCCGGGTTTGAGCTCGGCATAGATGATCTTGGAGCGCAATGCGTTGTATGCCTGATCTTGCAGGCTCTGATAAAGCTGATGTTGTTCCATAAAGCCCTCGGATGAAGCTCACGGTTTGTCGAATTTCACCACGTAATACTATCGCATCCCCCATACCCTCAGTTGCGGTGAAATAAGGGCCGCTGGCACCCATGCACAACTTAGATGGCTTTGACGTGACCAGACGTGACCACCGCTATCTCGGCGCTGATCTTAGGCAACGTCGCCGGCATCGCCAGTAAGTTGTTCACCCGGCACTTTGCGCGCGCCGCGTTTGAAAAGTAGCACTACGCGCGGGGCCAACGGGCAGCCCGTGCCCACTTGTCTCTCGAGCTTGCCCTCCTCGATCAGGACAATCGTGCCGTCCGCACAGCAGGGCGAGTTCACCGTTTACCTTTTAAAAGTGAACGTTCACCTATTTTTCGGAGAATGGGAGGGTTTATTACCCTACTTCACATATACTGAGCTTGTACGAAAAGCAAGACTTATATAGATGAACGTTTCTTTTGGAAGGATTGCTATGTCTGATCTTATGGACAGCTTCCGCCTGGACGGCAAGGTCGCGCTCGTGACCGGCGCCACCTATGGCATCGGCATGGCCATGGCCGAGGCACTCGGTGAAGCCGGCGCCAGGATCGCCTTTAACGCCCGTCACGCCGACAAGGTCGCCGAGGCCGAGAAGCACTACCGCGAGCTGGGCTTTGATGCTCACGGCTATGTTGCCGACGTCACCGATGAGGCCGCCGTCGCCGAGCTCATCGCCAAGATCGAGGCCGATTTTGGCACCACGCCCGACATTCTGGTCAACAACGCCGGCGTCATCCAGCGCACCCCGATGCTCGACATGAGCGCCGAGGACTTCCGTCGCGTCGTCGACATCGACCTCAATGCCCCGTTCATCGTGTCCAAGGCCTGCCTGCCGGGCATGATCGCCAAGGGTCACGGCAAGATCATCAATATCTGCTCCATGATGAGCGAACTGGGCCGCGAGACCATCGCCGGCTATGCCGCCGCCAAGGGCGGACTCAAGATGCTCACCAAGAACATCTGCTCCGAGTTTGGCGAGGCCAATATCCAGTGCAACGGCATTGGGCCCGGCTACATCGCCACGCCGCAGACCGCACCGCTGCGCGAGACGCAGCCCGACGGCAGCCGCCATCCGTTTGACCAGTTCATCATCGCCAAGACGCCGGCAGCCCGTTGGGGCACGCCCGAGGACCTGAAGGGCCCTGCCGTGTTCCTGGCTTCCGACGCTTCGAACTTCGTCAACGGGCACATTCTGTACGTGGACGGCGGCATACTCGCCTACATCGGCAAGCAACCCCAGTAAGACGTTCGGGCGAGGCGGTCGGCAGTTAAGTCTGCTGCTCGGACAGTCCTGCGCAAGACGGAAAGCACATTAAGTGCTTTCCTTTGCGTGCGGAACTCGCGACAGACTTAACTGCCGACCGCCCGCACAACTCATTACGGGTCGGAGTAGCCGCCGCCCGCATACAGAAACAAAAAGGAAAACACTTGGTAGAAAGGTTATTCAGGATGAAGATCGCACTTATCAATGAGAACTCTCAGAACTCTAAGAACCCCATGATCGAGGCTGCCCTTAAGAAGGTTGTCGAGCCCATGGGCCACACCGTCTTTAACTATGGTATGTATGCCGACGCCGATTCCAAGCCCCTTACCTACGTGCAGAACGGCATCCTTGCCGCCGTGCTGCTCAACTCCGGCGCTGCCGACTACGTCGTGACCGGTTGCGGCACCGGCGAGGGCGCCATGCTCGCCTGCAACTCCTTCCCCGGCGTGCTGTGCGGCCATGTTGCCGACCCGCTGGATGCCTACACCTTTGCCCAGGTCAACGATGGCAATGCCGTCGCCATGCCCTTCGCCCTCAAGAACGGCTGGGGCCAGGAGCTCAACCTCGAGTACACCTTCGAGAAGCTCTTTGGCTTTGGCTCGGGCAACGGCTACCCCGCCGAGCGCGTTGAGCCCGAGCAGCGCAACAAGAAGATCCTCGACGGCGTGCGCGCTGTGACCATGCGTCCGCTCGTCGACGTCCTGGGCGAGATCGATCAGGATCTGGTGAAGGGCGCCCTCGCTGGTGAGCACTTCCAGGAGTACTTCTTTGCCAACGCCACCGACGAGGCCATCATCGCCAAGGTCAAGGAGATCTTGGGCCTGTAATAAAGCCCACGGGGCGCACCGACCCCCAACAAACCGCCAGACAAAAGGCGCCGCGACGATCCATGTGTCGCGGCGCCTTTTTAGATTGGCTATCGCTTGAGTCACCGCAAGGCGGCCGCTCCCCTATTTGCCAAGAGCCTACAGCTCGCAGGCGACCTTGTAGCCGTCGCCGATGGCGTCGCGGATGTTGCCGCACTTCTGGGCATCGCCCAGCACGTGGGTGACAACGCCGGCAGCGGCAAGGTCATCGGCCAGCTTGGTGTTGGGGCGGTAGCCCATGGCAAGCACCAGCGTATCGGCATCGGCGATGGTGTGGATCTCGCCATCCTTCTCGTAGCTGATAGTGTCCTCGGTAATCTCGGTCACTTTGGCCTCGGTCAGCACGTGAACGCCCTTGGAAAGCATACGCGTGATGAGCACCGCGCGGCCGGCGCCGCCCTCGTTGGCGGCGAGCGTCTTGGTCATCTCGATGACGGTGACATCGCGGTTGGCCGGCGACAGGTCGTTGACCAACGGGGCCAGGTAATCGGCCGTCTCGCAGCCGACGGTGCCGCCGCCCACGATGACGATCTTCTTGCCCGGGAAAGCCTTGCCACCCAGCAGGTCGTCGGCCGTCATGACCTGCTTAAAGCCCTGCATGAAGGCCGGAGCGATGGGCTCGGCGCCATAAGCCAGGACAACCTCGTAACCTGCGTAGTCGCGCTGAATGTCCTCGGCCGAAAGCTCGGCGCCAAAGACGCACGTGACGCCTGCCTCGGCCAAGCGACGGTACTGATACTTGATCACGCGCGTGAGCTCCTGCTTTGCCGGCGGAACGGCCGCAATGCGCATCTCGCCGCCCGGCTCGTCCTGCTTATCCACGAGCACCACGTTATGACCGCGCTTGGCGGCAATGTAGGCTGCCTCCATGCCCGCGGGACCGGCACCCACAACGAGCACGTTCTTTGCCTCGGCGGCAGGCTCGTAGCCAGCCTCGTCACGCTCCACATCCGGGTTGACGGTGCAGGAGATGCGCTTGCCGAACATGATACCGTTCAGGCAGCGCAGGCAACCGATGCAGGGGCGGATGTCGTCGGCGTTGCCGGCAGCAGCCTTGTTGCAGAACTCGGCATCGCACAGATTGGCGCGGCCCATCATGCAAATGTCGGCAGCGCCGTCCTCGATCAGCTCCTCGGCGATCCATGCCTCGTTGATGCGGCCGACGGTGGCGACGGGAATGTTGACGTGCTTTTTGATCTCGCGCGAGCAGGCGGCGTGCGAGGCCTGCTGCGTACCGGCGGCGGGAATGGCGGAGCCGCGCTTGATGGTAGTGCCGCCCGACACGTGGATCATGTCGACGCCGGCCTTCTCCAAGCGACGCGAGACATAGATCATGTCGTTGAGGGTCAGGCCGCCATCGGTGTACTCGTCGCCCGAGATACGGACGTCGATGATGAAGTCCTTGCCGCAGCGCTCGCGAATCTCGGCGATGACCTCGAGCAGGAAGCGCATGCGGGCGTCGAGCGAGCCGCCGTACTCGTCGGTGCGCTTGTTGTAGAGCGGGGTCAAAAAGCCGCCGAGCATGCCGTGGGCGTGTGCCGCATGGACCTCGACGCCGTCGACACCGGCCTTCTGCATGCGCACAGCAGCGTCACCAAACTGATGCGTGAGCTCGTGGATCTCATCGACCGTGATGGGGCGCGGCGCCTCGCGGGCATAGGACGGGCCCACAAAGGACGGAGCGATCAGGCGCGGCGTGCCCGGAATGTTAAAGGCCATGTAGGCGGGGTGGAAGAGCTGCGGCATGATCTTGCAGCCATACTCGTGGACGGCCGCGGCGAGCTTTTCCCAGCCAGGGATAAACGTGTCGTCGTAGCAGCACATGTCACCCGGTAGATAGGTATAGGTGGGCTCGACCGTCACGACCTCGGTGATGATGAGGCCCACGCCGCCCTTGGCACGGGCACGGTAATGATCGACCAAGTCGTCGGTCACATAGCCATGATCGGCCAGGTTCGTGGACACCGGCGGCATAAAGACGCGGTTCTTGACCTCGGTCGTACCGACCTTGATCGGGCTAAAGAGCATCGGGTAGGCGGATGACTCCATACAGGCTTCCTTTCGTTTAAGCCGCTCGGCGGCAGTTGCTAACGTACTTATCGTATCAGCAACTGCGCTGTACCCGACCGTGCACGTTCCCCCGGCTTTTACTCAGCCCACAAAAAAGTTGCGGTGGAATACGGAGTAGATGAGGCCTTTGACAGCCAAAACAGTCCGTATTTCACCGCAACTGATGGGTGGGATGGAGTTAGAGGCCCAGGTAGCTGGTCATGCCTTCGACGGCGAGCTTGGCACCGGCCACGGCATGGACCACGGTGAGCGGGCCGTTGACCACGTCGCCGGCGGCAAAGACGCCCGGCACGGTGGTCATGCCGCGTTCATCGACCGAAAGCAGACCGCGATGGTCGGTCTCCAGACCGCCCGTCGTAAGCACCAGTTTGTCCTTGGGCACCTGCGAGGCCGCAATCACAACCGTGTCGGCGGGCACATGGTCAAGTTCTTCCTCGTAGCCCACCACGTTGTCGTCCTCGTCAAAGATAGCCGTCTCGAACACCGGACCGTTATCGTCGATGGCGCAGATCGCCTTGCCGCGCACGATCTCGGCACCGTCAAGCTCGGTCAGCTCCACCTCGTCATCGATGGCCGAGATATGGCGCGATCGGGCATACACGGTAACCTTGCGAGCGCCCGAGCGCAGGGCCGTACGGGCAACATCCATGGCCACGTTGCCAGCGCCGATAACCGCCACGTTCTGACCGATCGCCACGCTCGTGGGATCGACCAGGTAATCGATACCAAACAGTACGTTACCACGCGACTCGCCGGGAATACCCAGCTTGCGGGCGCGCCAGGTACCGGTACCGACAAAGACCGCATCGTAGCCGTCGCGCAGCAGGTCGTCGATATGCAGCGCGCCGCCAATGGTGGTCGAGGGACGGACGCGTACGCCAAGCGAGCACATCACGTGACGGTACTTTTGCACGAGCGCGCGGGGCAGGCGAAACTCGGGGATGCCGTACTCCAGCACGCCGCCGATCTCGGGGCGCTGTTCAAACACCGTGACGGCACAGCCCAGCTGGGCCATCTTAATGGCCACGGTAATGCCGGCAGGACCGGAACCGACCACGGCAACCTGCTTGCCACACGACGGCGCGGGCTTCCACTCCTTACGGTCCAAATATGCCGTCGAGATATAGTTCTCGATACTCGAAAAATGCACCGGTGCGCCCTTGCGGCCCTGAATGCACGCGCCCTCGCACTGGCCCGAATGGTTGCAGATCATGGAGCAGACCGCGCTCATGGGGTTGTTCTGGAACAGCAGCTCACCTGCCTCTTCCAGACGGCGCTGCTTAAACAGGTCGATGATCTGCGGGATAGGCGTCTGCACCGGACAGCCTTTAAGCTGACAGAACGCCTTTTTGCACCCAAGGCAGCGGTTCGCTTCCTCAACAATATGAATAGCCATCGGTACCCCTCTTGAACCTCTACGACAATCTCTTTCGCCCAGCCTGCTTTGTTACAGAATCACGTGCTCGCACATCACGCTGCGCCCCATGCGCAGCAGCTCGTCGCGCGAGCGCTCGACCGTGGACGGCGTGCTGTTCTCGATAACGGTCATAATGCCCGGTCGCGCGGCGGCTGCCCAGGCGGCAATGGCCTCAAAATCAAAGTTTCCGCACGTGCAGGCGCCGTGGCATACCAAACGAGAGCCCGAGCCATCGCACCAACCATCCTGGTCCTCGTTGTCTACGATCTCGTAGTCCTTGGCATGCAGCACGCGAATCTTGCTGCCGCACAAATGCAGCATGCGCGACACCTGCTCGGAAGCCTCACCGACGATCGTGGGATGCAGCAGCGACACCGGGTCGTAGATCACGCCGAGTGCGGTGCTCGAAACGCGCTCCAGAACCTCGCGGCAGCGCTCGGGCGTATTGACGATCTCGTTCCAGCCGGGCTCGACCAGAAGCTCGCCGCCCTCCTTTTCGGCCATCGAGCACACGCGTGCGAGCCCTTTGCAAAACGCATCGAGCGCAGCGGCCGAAAAACGGTCGTCGGCCATCTTGTTCTGCGCGTTGGGGCGCCCCGTCTCGGTCCCCACCGGACAGCCCCCAAGCCAGCGCGCGAACCTCAGGCACGCCTCATACTCGGCATAGGTATCGACCAGTTGATTCTGATCGGGCGTTGCCAGGTTTTTATAGCAGCCGAGCACCGCCACCTGCACGCCGTTGGTGTCGAGCACCTCGCGCAGATGGTCGGCGAGTTCGTGCGTAAGGCCGGAACGGTTAATGCCAAAGGACTTGTAGAGTACTTTGCTCGGCAGCTGAACGCACGAGAAACCCAGTTTGCCTGCCATGCGAATGCGCTCCTCGACCGTACCCTCGGGCAGGTCGTGCAGGCGCACACCGACGCTCAGCGCGCCTTTCGACTGCGCCATGTCTAGACCTCCTTGCACGCATTGATGCCCGGCGTGTAGCCGCCAAACGGGTCGTCGATAGAGCAGACGCCCGAGGGGGCGAGCGGATCGCGCTTACCGGCCAACTTGTCATGATGCATAGTCTCGATATAGGCGAGCACCAGCGGCGCCACGCCCTTCGCGTCGTTTTTGACGACGGGCTCGCTCATGTAGTAGCCAAACGTGCCCTCGCGGTGCGCGGTGTTGCCAAGACCCGCCACCAGGCAGATGTTGTCGAGCGCCAGCTGTCCGTCGCGCTCGGACAGGCACGTGTCGCAGATGCCGTCAAACGCACGGCGGCCGTACTGGTAGTAGCGCTCGCCCAGCACGCCCAGGCGCACGCCCTTCATGATGGCGTTGGCAAAGATGGCGCTGCCCGACTCCTCCAGATAGTTGGGGGCGATATTGGGCAGGTTGATGACCTGGTGCCACATGCCGGTCTTCTCGTCCTGATACGGCAGCATGGCGTCGATCAGGTCGTGGAACATCTTGCGGATCTCGTCCTTCTCGGCCGACATCGAGGGCGGCATGAGCTCCCAGGTATCGATGAGCGCCATGGCGAACCAGCCCTCGGCGCGCAGCCAGAAGTTGGCCGAAAGGCCGGTGACGGGATCGCACCAGAACTGCTTGCGGCTCGCGTCGTAGGCGTGATAGTACAGGCCGTTGAGGGGGTTGCGCATCAGGTCGTGCACCACCTGGAACATATGGAAGCTATCCGAGCAGGCACGGCGGTTGTGGAAGCTCAGCTCGTACTGCATGTAGAACGGCTGCGCCATGTACATGCCGTCGAGCCAGATCTGGTTGGGGTAGACGGCTTTGTGCCAAAACACACCCTCTTTGGTACGCGGCTGGGTCTCGAGCTGACGGTAGATGGTATCCATGGCGGCACGGTACTTGGGCTTGCCCACCAGGTCATAGAGTTTGTAGAGGGTTTTGCCCGCGTTGACGTTGTCGAGGTTGTACTCCTGGGGATCGTAATGCTTGATGGTGCCGTCATCCTGGACAAAGAAGTCGATATAGTCGTCGGCGAAGGTCAGGTAACGCTGCTCGCCGGTGATCTCGTACAGCTCGATGAGCGCCTTGATCATGCAGCCGTCAATGTAATTCCAGGTGTTCTCCTTGCCGGCGCGAAGCTTTTCGATATTCCAGGCCGGCGCCTGAGGCGTAGAGGTCTCGATCAACTGCTCGATATAACGGTCCAGAATCTGATTGCAACCCATTGCTGTCCCCTCTGACGTTATTGATGGGTGAACGTTTCCCCTAGTGTAACGCGAACGGGGATTATAGGGTGAACGTTAACCCTATAATCCCCGTGAACGGCAAACTTTTAACGGCAAACGGCGGTGAGGCCCGCAGCGATGCGATGCGCCAGGCGCTCATAGCCGGCAGGGCTGTAATGCAGACCGTCCGGCATGTAGAACTCGCGGTGCTCCGGCAAAAACGGGCTGATGCCGCTTTGCGCATACAGGTCGATCACCGGCACCGAGTAGCGATCGCAGACCTCCAGCATCGCGCGCACATAGGCGTCTTGCGTCAGGCCCAGATGGTTGGCCTCGTTGCTTGCCGGAATATCCTTCTCGTGTTTGCCGCTCGTCTTGCACGGCGTCATAAACATCAGCTTTGCCTGAGGCGAGCGCGCCGTGATGGTGCGGATCAGGTAGTCGAGCGCACCGTAGAACTCGTGCACGTCCGTGCTGCCCAGCTCTCCCAGCGGCACGTTACGGCTAAAGTCGTTAACGCCGCCAAAGACGATGCAGATATCTGCCGTGTGATCGATGCCGTCCAAGCGCTCAACAAACGAATCGCTACGGTCGGCCTTGACGGCAATACGCGAACCCTTAATACCAAAGTTCTCGATCGTAGCGCCGCCCAGCAGCGCACCCAGGTGCGAGGTCCAAGAGATGTCGTTGCCTCCCCCGCCGCATCCGTTATCGCCCCAGGTGGTCGAATCGCCAAAGCAGCAGACGGTCGATTCGCTCAAGTTTTTCGTTTCCATATTCTTCTCCTCACCCGCACACCGGCGGTCATACAGGTACATACCGTTCATTCACAACATCCGAGGGGCTATGCGTGGGCGTATTCCGCAACTTGCGAATCGAGCCATTCGATATCCTCGGCAAGATGCGCCACGCCCAGGTGGTGTCCACCCGGGCAGACCTCGTGCAGAAGGTTTTCGTCCTTGCCCAGCAGCGCGTAGGCGTCGCGAACGATATCGAGCTGCTCGTCTACGTTCGCAAGCCCGCGGGCGCCGTTGAGATGGTCTTTCTCGCAGCTCTGAACCAAGAGCGGCCGTGGCGCGACAAGCGATGCAATGTCGCCCATGTCGAGCAGACGCCAGAGTCCAGGCGTGTAATTGCAGCTGCAATTGCCGTTGAGGTGCAGTAGCGAATCATCAACGCCGTACAGATAGCCCGAGACAAACGCCTTGCGCACGCGCGGGTCGAGCGCGGACAGGTACAACGTCATGTAACCGCCGCCCGAAAAACCAAAGCAGCCCAGGTCGTCCATGGCAATGTCACCGCGTGTCTCCAAGTAATCAATCAAGCGCATGTTGTCCCAGGCGTTGAGGCCCGCGACCGTAAGACCCAGCGGCTCGGCCATACGTGCTTGATTCAGACACGTACCGCGCAGGTAGCTGTTCTCGTCGTCGCCCTGACCCTTCCAGTCACGACGGTATCCCCAACCACGCGCATCGGGGCAGACGGTCACATAACCCATGCGCGCCAAACGCAGACCGTAGTCGTAATTGAACTTACGCACGGCATCGTCGACCGCCGGCACGCCCGCAACGCCGGCTATGCTTGCAGCACCCGCCCCCTGGTGACCATGCGGGCAGATATAGCAGCGCTTGAGTCCCCGCTCGTCAAGCTTGGGGCGGGACGGCTCCAACAGGTAAAACGGCATCCACACATCGTGCTCAACCTGCAGCACCGCATGAGTACGCACGATGCTGCCGGCAACCCGCACGCGATTGAGCTCACGAATCTCAATCGGGGCGCGGTCCATAAGCGAAAGACCCAAAATATCGTACAGACGAGTCCTGGTCGCAGCCTTCCATGCCTCAAAGTCTGTGGGAGTCTTGCCCGTAAATGCGGCCGAGCGCCCCTCGCGCTTCAGTCGGGCGCGCAGCGCAGGTTCGTCCTCGTAGTACGTCTCGATGTGCACGGTGCGGCCATTGGCAGATAGCCCGGCCGTCTCTACCGCATCACCGTCGCCGCCCTCGGGATCCCAACCATCCGTGCCGGCAAGCACTCGGTCACGCGCATAGCGTTCGGAATCCTGACCGGTCAGGCAATGCGCCCACGGCACCCAAGCGGCAGTATCACCCGCCGGGCCAAACAGGGCACCGCCGGCATACAGGGTGCCGTCATGTGCCGCTGGCTTATTCCAATCCCACCAACCCTCGAGTGAAATATGGGGCCCAGCCAGCATTCGAGCAAAACGGTCTGGGCCCACTCGCGCCATGGACGACCCAGATAGACCGATCCGGGGGCAATGCCCTCATCGGCTGTAAACGAACAGCCATGAAACACAAATCCGTACGGCTCGCCCTGGGGCGTGGAGGCTGCCGTTACATACCCGTTGACATCCATATCGCGGTTGAGCGAGCGAATCTCACACCCCTCAAAGTAGGCACGCGCGCCGCCAAAGATAAAGTCGACATCGCCCTCGATCCGGCAACGTCGAAAATACTGCCGCCCCACGCGGCGCGGGGCGAACTGCTTGGGGCCTATAAAGCCGCCCGGCTTGGCCTCGCGCGGCGGCAGCGGCCCCAAAAAGAGCGTGTCCTGGTGTCCCTTAATGCAGCAGGCATCGACAACCAGGCGGTCACCATCGGCATACAGGGCAATCGCCTGGCCGACCTCGCGCCCATCACCGGCGTTGTTTTCGATTGTTAGACCCGCAAGCGTCACGTCGTCGGCATCGACCAGCACCGTGTACGTACGGAAGGTGCCGAGTCTTCCATCCTGGCCGCTACCATCTTCCGAAGGCATCTTGGCACCCAGGCCTCCCACGATACGCACGCTGTCGGCCGTCTCGCCCTCGAGCGTCACATGCGGACGACGAATTTCGACCTGCTCGCGATACTCGCCCGGCGCCACCAGCACACGCACCGGCACGGTCGTATCGGACACGCACCGCTCCGCCGCCTCGAGCGCCGCCGAAATGCTGCGATACGCGCCTTCGCGTTCGAGCGATACCTCAAAGAGCTGCTCTTTACCACTCATCTGTCATTACGCTTTCTGTCACAGAACACCCACCATGCAATGCCGGCACCTATAGATTGCGTGCGACAGCCGGGCAGACCCGACCGTCGCACGCCTCAACATGCCGTATTCACTTGTGCAGGAGCACTACCCTACGCGCGGATAACCTTGTCGACGTTTTGCAGCTGCAGCTCGTCGCCATCCTGACCCTCGATGCGCACGTTCTGCAGGTCGAGGACTTTCACGTTCTGCGCGATGATGCCCTGGCGCACCATGGGCTCCACGCCGCAGGCCATGGCCGGCACAAAGGGCTCGGCATCGGCGGCAAAGGTCACATGGACATCCTGGAACGTCAGGCGCGTCACCTTGCTCTCGGGAAGGCCCGTGATATAGGCCGCGGCCGCATGGCAGTTGGTGGCCTCGATATCGCAAAACGTCGTGGCGCCAAAGCCGGGCGTACGGTCGTCGACGGGCAGCGCCTCGCGAGACTGCACGTAGTCGGTCTTGCCGTCCTTGTCGCAGAAGTAGAACGAGTTGACCACGAAGGGCGTGAGCACCTTATCCATGCGAATGTGCTCGAAGGTGATGCCCTCGTTGACGGCGTCCTTGCCGCGTCCGCGGCGTGTCTTGACGCGCAGGCCGCGGTCGGTGCGCTCAAATAGGCACTTGCTCACGGTGAGGTCCTTGATGCCGCCGGCGGCCTCGGATCCCAGCACCACGGCGCCGTGGCCGTCGTGCATGTAGCAGTGCGAGATCAGCACGTCGTGCGTGGCGGGACGGAGCTCGGGTTCAATGCCCAGTTTGCCGCTCTTGATGGCGATGCAGTCGTCGCCCACCGAGAACTGACAGCCAAGGATGCGGACAAAACCGCAGCTCTCGGGATCGAAACCGTCGGTGTTGTGGGAGTTCTTGGGACCCTCGATGGACAGGCACAGGGCATCGACGTGCTCGCACAGAATGGGATGGATATTCCACGCCGGGCTGTTGCGCACGGTAAAGCCGGCAAGACTCACGTTTTCGCACTCGGACAGGAAGATCATGCGCGGGCGGGCGATCTCGCGGCCCTCCTCGGGACGGAAGATGTTCTTAAAGTCCTTGTTCCACCAGTTGTCCTCGGCAAAATCGGTCTGGCCGTCGATGGCGCCGCGGCCATAGATGCACACGTCGTGCACGCTCAGGCCCGTAAAGGTCGAACAGTAGGTCGAGAAGCTCTCGCCCTCCCAACGGCCCAGGGGCAGCATATCGGTGCCGGCGTACCCAGCCCCCTCGTCACCCGTGACCGTGCCCGGAATGTAGGCAAGCGCGGCGCGGTCGTGGCGGGCCAGCAGCACCGCGCCCTCGGCAAGCTCGATGTTGATATTGCTCTTAAGGAAGAGGGACTTGATGCGGTAGTTGCCGGCGGGGATCAGCACGCGCCCGCCCTTGGGGCAGGCCATGATGGCAGCCTGAATGTTGGTGGTGTCATCGTGCTCGGCATCGCCCTTGGCTCCGCAGTCGCGAACGTTGATGGTAAAGGGCTCCGCCGGCGTGGTGACGCCTACGCTCAACTCGCGCTCGCCGCAGACAAAGCGGATCAGGTTGCGCTTGCCGGGAGTCAGGCCATCGACATAGGTCTCGACCGTATTCGTGGTACCGGCGGGCTCATCGTTGACAAAGATCTCCCACGTATCGGCACAGGTAAAGTAGCCGCCATCGTCGAGCTCGATAACGGCCGCGCGGGCATTGCGCCAGATAACGTTCGTCTCCATGGGTCTCTCCCTCAAATGTAATCAGAAGTTCATACTAGTCGTTTTTAAAAAAGGGCCGTACCCGCCGGTGGATCTCCGGTGGCACGGCCCTGTGGTTTGGACGATGCGCCTGCCCTACTCGGCGGGAATTACGCTGCCGTCCTGGAAGCCAACATTGTTGTGGGCGAAGCAGTCCTCGTACTTAAAGCCGGAGAGCTCCTCGCAAAGCGCCTTGACCTCGGGCTTGACGTCGGCCATCTTGCCACCCTCCTTGACACGGTGGATCTCGTCGCAAAGGATGTCGCACTGCTCCTTGTCAATCTTGATGCCGCGGGCAAGGACGGCCGCGAGCAGGAAGAAGCCGGCGCAGCCGATGAGCATGTAGCCGCAAATGTACAGAGGCACGGTGGCGGGCTGGGTCACGGCGTCGCTGTTGCCGGCGGTCTGAATGAAGCCGGAGGCAGCAAGGACGATAGCCCATACGTTGACGGCAACAGCCTGGGCGATCTGCTGGCAGAGCTGCTGTGCGGAGCTGTAGATGCCCTCGCGACGACGCAGGGTGATGAGCTCATCGACATCGGGGATGTAGTTGAGCAGAACATCGGGCAGATACTGGAAGCCAACGTAGAAGAACTTCCAGATGGCGAAGATGATGGGGTAGGCGATCATGGCGATGGCGACCGTGGAGGTGCCGTTGATCTGACCAAAGGCGAAGTAGTTGTAGGCGATGATGCACGCGGCGCAACCGACGTTTGCTAGGTACCAAGACTTGTGGAAGCCCTTCTTGGCCATGAGGGCGACCCAGATGGCGGTGCAGACGATAGCGACGACCTTGCCGGGCATCTCCATCACGGACTCGTAGGACTTAGGAATCTGCAGACAGTAGACGATGAAGAAGGACAGGCACGCAGACCAGCAGGCAGCGGCGAGCTTCGTGGAGACCTGCGCATACAGGACCTTGCGGAAGGACTTGTTGCGGAAGGTAGAGATAACGTCGATGAAAAACTTCTTGATACCCTCGCCGACGCTCTCGATCTTCTCCTGAGCGACCTCCTCGGGGGTGTGCTCCCACGTGGACAGGTACACGCAGAGCAGCGAGATTGCCATGACCGAAGCGTTAATCGTAGCAATAATGAAGTAGCTGAACGGGTTGGTCTCGCCGAAGGTGCCAAAGCCAAAGCCGACGAGTGCTGCCATCAGGAAGCCGGCGGCGTTACCAAAGAGGTGCTTGTAGCCGGTGAGGTACGTACGCTCCTTGAAGTCATCGGTCATCTCGATGGTAAGCGGCGACAGGTTGGCGGTGCAGAACGTGTACGCGACGTTGTAGATCAGGTACAACACAAAGTAGTACGGGAAACCAAACGGCGTAGCCACAAAGATGAGCGGCTCGGCGACCATCATCGGGATAGCCAGCAAGATCCAGAAACGGCGGCGGCCAAAGATGCGGCCGATCTTGGTAGCGTAGAAGTTATCGGCCACAAAGCCCATGAGCGGGCACAGAATGGCGTTGAGATAGATGGCGAACGAGCTGATCAGCGCAGCCTCGCCTGCGGACAGGCCGCACTCCGTGGACAGGAACAGCACCATGTAGCTGTGCGTAAAGCTCAGGGCACCGGAGTTGAGCATGCCGCCCATACCAAAGCCCAAGCGCGTCCAAAATGTGATCTTGCGCTTTTTACCGATCTTGTTAGTCATCGAGCTCCCTCTCTTTTCTCGATTGTCTTGTAACAAGACATTGGAGTCCATACCGATGTCTGTCTGCATATCGCCCACTCGTAGGGTGAACGTTTAGCTAGATTATGCGCGATTGCATATGATAGGTGAACGTTCACTTGTATATTATCCTTGAACGGTCGTTTTTTGCCGTTAAACGGATATCTGACTTGAAAAAAATCACGATTACATGGGTATTGAGTGGGTTTAAATTTGAGGTCGATTAGGTGAACGTTTATTGTTTTGCGGCTTCCGTGCCCCCCCCCAGGAAGACACGCTTGAACAGACGAAACAAACATGGCCCCGCCGGGAACACTCCCGACGGGGCCATGGTCAATAGCGCCCTATGCGAACCCATTTACCGCTACAGGCAGACGCCATCCTTCCAAATGCTGATCTCGTGGCAGCCGCGACGCTCGGCACTCGTAAGCTTGCCGCTCGCCGTGTCCAGCACCATCTGATACAGGTCGTCGGCAGCCTCATCGAGCGTGCGCTCGCCCGTAGCCACCACGCCGGCGTTAAAGTCCATCCAGTTGGCCTTGTGGTCGCACAGACGCTGGTTGGTGAACACCTTGAGTGTAGGCGCCGGTGCGCCAAACGGCGTGCCGCGGCCGGTCGAGAACAGGATTACGTGGCAGCCGGCAGCCGTCAGGGCCGTGGTGGATACCATGTCGTTGCCCGGACCGCACAGCATGTTCAGGCCATGCTTGGTAGCCTGACCGGCATACGGCAGCACGTCGACGATGGGGGCAGATCCGCCCTTTTGCACGCAGCCGCAGCTCTTGTCCTCGAGCGTGGTAATGCCGCCGTCCTTGTTGCCGGGGCTCGGGTTCTCATAGACGACCTCGCCGTGGCTGATAAAGTAGTCCTTAAAGCCGTTGAGCATGTCGGAGGCGGCATTGAAGACGTCCTGGCTCTCACAGCGATCGAGCAGAATGCTCTCCGCGCCAAACATCTCGGGAACCTCGGTGAGCACCGACGTGCCGCCGCGGGCGACAACCATATCGCTCACGCGACCGATCGTGGGGTTGGCGGTAATGCCCGAAAGACCGTCAGAGCCGCCGCACTTAAGGCCAATGACCAGCTCGGAGGCAGGAATGGGCTCACGCTTGGCCTGCTTGGCCGGGTCGGCAAGCTCGGACAGGATCTTGTGACCCTCGACCTGCTCGTCGGCTACATCCTGGCAGGCGAGGAATCGAACGCGCTCGCGATCAAAGTCACCGAGCTCGTCGAGTACCTGCTGGTGCGTGCAGTTTTCGCAACCGAGGGACAGGAACAGCACACCCGCAGCGTTTGCGTGACGCGAGAGCGCCACCAGCAGACGGCGCGTCTGGGCATGGTCGGCACCGGTCTGCGAGCAGCCAAAGGGATGCGGGAAGTAGTAAACGCCCTCCAGCGAGCCCTCGACCAGATCCTGAGCCTGCTCGCACATGGCACGTGCGACCTCGTTGACGCAGCCGACCGTGGGGATGATCCACAGCTCGTTGCGCGTGGCGGCGCGGCCATCGGCGCGACGGAAGCCCATAAAGGTCTCGGGCTCAACCGGCTCAACGACCGGATGCGTCGGGTTGTAAGCGTACTCGACCTCGCCCGAAAGGTTGGTCTTGACGTTATGCGTATGAAGCCACTGACCGGGCTGGATGTCGCCCGTCACGTGACCGATAGGAAGACCGTACTTGACGACGTCCTCCCCCGCCGCAATGGCACGCACGGCCATCTTGTGGCCCTGCGGAATATCCTCCGCGGCAACGACCTCGCCCACCCCGGGAACCGCGACGGCGGTGCCCTTGGCAAGCGGCGACAGCGCGACGATCACGTTGTCGGCCGGATTGATCTGGATAGTATTCATTACAAAGAGTCCTAACCCTACAGGTTGAGCAGAAGTCAGCGGGCGCCCGCCAGTTGCCCGGCGGGCGCACAGAAGGATTTAGGCCTGGGCGTTGGCAAATGCCTGCTTGGCGCCCTCGGCGCGCACAACGGCAAGCGCGTTGACGACAAACTCCTCAAGGCCGGCGATCTGCGTAAGGTCCTCGCCCCACATCTGCTCGTTGCTGAGCACGTCGTGCACCAGCTCGGCATCGTCTGCACCGGCGTGGGCGGCGTAGAAATCGAGCACGAAGGCATCGTCCTGAGCGGTGTACTCGGTGCCGTCGGCGCGGCGCAGGTGCAGGCCATCGCCCTCGCGAGCAACGAGCTCCTGCGTATAGAAGGCAATGAGCGTAGCGAGGCTCGTCGCCAGGCACTTGGGCAGGTTGCCGGTCTCGGCAACATAGTCCTTGAGCGTGGGCAGGTCGCGAGCACGCCATTTGGCGGTTGAGTTGAGGCAAATGGAGAGCAGCGCGTGGTCGATAAACGGGTTGTCGAAGCGGTTCTCGACGGCGGCGGCAAAGGCCTTGCAGTCCTCGACATCAAGATCGGAGGCAAGCGTCGGGATGACCTCGTCGTAGAGCATGGTGTTCATGAAGCCGCGAACGGTCTCGTCATGCATGCAATCGCGCACGATGTCAAAGCCGGCAACCCAGGAACCCGGAACAAAGGCAGTGTGGGCGCCGTTGAGGATGCGGACCTTGCGCTTCTTGTACGGGGTGACATCGGGGGTCACAAAGACGCCCGGCAGGCCGGCCTTCACGAAGGGCAGACGCTCCTTGAGCGACTCATCGCCCTGGATACCCCACATCTGGAAGGGCTCGCGCACGGCCAGGAAGGGATCCTCGTAGCCCAGGCGCTCGGCCACGGCAGCGGCCTCCTTGGGGTCGCGGATACGGCCGGGGACGATAGTGTCGACGAGCGTGGTGCAGACGGTGCAGTCGTTGGCCATCCACTGCGCAAACTCGTCCTCCCAGCCCCAGTCGCTCACGTACTGGTTCATGATGCGCAGCAGCTCCTCGCCGTTGTGATCGATGAGCTCACAGGCGAGCACGATGACGCCCGGCTTGCCGGCGGCCCAGCGGGTGTGGAGCACCTGGGCAAGCTTGGCGGGGAAGCTCGCGGGCGGCATGTCGTCGGCCTTGCAGGACGGATCGTAGGCGATACCGGCCTCGGTGGTGTTGGAGACGATAATCTCCAAATCGTCGGAGACGGCGACCTCCATCATGGCGCGGTAGTCGTCCTCGCGATACGGATTGAGGCAGCGGCTGCAGGCGCTGATCACACGGGACTCGTCGACCGTGTTGCCGCTCTCCTTGCCGCGCACCAGCACGGTGTACAGGTCATCCTGAGCGTTAATGCCGTCGGCAAAGCCAAAGGCACCGCTGATGGGCTGGACCATGACGACTTTACCGTTCCAGCCGGTTGCCTCGTTGCCCATGTCAAAGAAGCGGTCGACAAAGGCGCGCAGGAAATTGCCCTCGCCAAACTGCAAAACCTTCTCGGGCGCGTCCTTGGGCAGCAGGTAGCCCTTGTAGCCGATCTTCTCGAGCGTCTCGTAGCTGATGTTCTCCATCTATGTCTCTCCTTAGATAGCCGTTAGCGTGCAGGCAAAACGGGGGCGTCGCGTGTGGCAACGGCGCTCCCGAGTTCGGTGTGATTCGATGCGGGTTTAAGCCTCGACGGTATCCAGGTCAAAGCCAAAGTAGCGGACCGCGTTGTTGTAGCTGATGTCGCGCACGATGGCTCCCAGCAGCTCCATGTCGGCCGGATACTTTCCCTGCTCGACCCACTCGCCGATCACGCCGCACAGCACGCGACGGAAGTACTCGTGACGCGGGTAGGACAGGAAGGAGCGGGAATCGGTAAGCATGCCCACAAAGTTGCCCAGCACGCCCTCGTTAGCCAGAGCCGTGAGCTGCTCGCGCATACCGATCTCGTTGTCGTTGAACCACCAGGCAGAGCCGTTCTGAATCTTACCGGCGGTCGGAGCCTCCTGGAAGCAGCCCATCACGGTATCGATCATGGTGTTGTCGATGGGGTTCAGGCTGTACAGAATGGTCTTGGGCAGACCCGTGGCCTCCTGGATGGAGTTGAGGAAATCGGCCAGCTGGTCGGACGGCGTGTAGTTGGAGATGCAGTCGTAGCCGGTATCGGGACCGAGCTTGGCGAACATAGCGCGGTTGTTGTCACGCTTGCAGCCAAAGTGCAGCTGCATGGCCCAGCCAAGGCGGACATACTCGCCGGCGACGAACCGCATAAAGGCCGTCTTGTACTTGAGGACCTCGTCCTCGGTAAGCGGCTCGGCGGCAAGGCCCTTGGCAAAGATAGTCTCGATCTCGTCGGCGGTAGCCGGAACGTACATAACGTAGTCGAGCGCGTGGTCGGAAGCGCGGCAGCCCAGCTCGTGGGCGACCTCGTAGCGCTTGGAGATGGCGGCCTTCATGCCCTCGAAGTCGCTGATCTCAACGCCAGCAACCTCGGAGAGATGCTTGCAGTAGTCGGCGAACTCCTGGCCACGCTCGATGCGCAGGGCGGCATCGGGGCGCATGGCGGGAACGACCTGAACGTCAAAACTGTCGTCGGCGGCAATCTTCTTGTGCCACTCAAAGCTGTCGGCGGGGTCGTCGGTAGTGCAGATCATGCGGACGTTGGACTGCTTGATGAGGTTGCGGCAGGTAAAGCTGGCCTCGGCGAGCTTGGCGTTGGCAAGGTCCCAGACCTCCTGAGCGGTTTTGCCGTTCAGGACGCCCTCGTAGCCAAAGTAACGCTTAAGCTCCAGGTGGCTCCACTCAAAGACGGGGTTGCCCACGCAGCGGCCCAGGGTCTCGGCCCACTTTTGGAACTTCTCGCGGGCGGGGGCGTCGCCGGTAATGAAGCGCTCGTCAACGCCGTTGGCGCGCATCAGGCGCCACTTGTAGTGGTCGCCGCCCAGCCAAACCTCGGTGATGTTCTCGAAACGCTTGTCATCCCAGATTTCCTTGGGAGAAATGTGGCAGTGATAGTCGACGATGGGCATGCCCTCGGCAAAGTTGTGGAACAGTTCCTCGCCGGTTTTGGTGCTCAGTAGGAAATCCTGATCGTCCATGAAGTTTTTCATCAAACAACCCCTTTGTTGGCGGAGCGGGCGCACGATGCGCTCGTTATCCTCTAGGTGAACGTTCACTATACTAATTCATTGCGACTTAAGAGGTGAACGTTCACCTAACCACCATGGGGTGAACGGTCGATTTTGCCCGTTCAACGGTTACTGGAGCCGTGACTTGTATGTATTGCGAATTGGCAGGCGCCCCGAATACCGAACTTGAGCGCTTTGGCCAGGTGGGTCATGTTCCGCCGTGCATTTTTGGGAGTATTCAGCATCGGAGCGCACCGCGCACTGTCTTCGAAGCCCTATCTGATGCTCAATATTGCGCCCAATCGGCATAAATAAGTGCCCCCGATGGCGAATTACGCCATCGGGGGCACTTAAAACAGTCGTCCTAGCCTCTTTCGGGACACGCCATTGCTGAATACTCCAAAAAATGCACGTCGCAAGAGGGGGTACCTGACTAAACGGCTAAATTCCCGCAAGCTCGCAGTAGCGGTCGACGTTGCTGGCAAACACCATCTCCACAGCACCCTTCTGCACGGGCTCCGCCGGAGTTTTACCCCACAGCAGATACTCGCCCAAGGTCTTGGCGCCACGGTAGGCCAGGCTCACTGGGTCCTTATAGACAATATTGGTAAAGATGCCACGGCGCAAGGCCAAGGCGCTCTCGGGGAACAGGTCGTTGCCGATTACCATGACCTTGCCGGCCTTGCCGCTTGAAACAAGCGCGTCGGCGACCACCTCGGAACCAACGGCAAAAACGCTACAGATGAGCTCGGGAGCATCCGGCGCACTCAAGCGCTGCTCAAGCTCGCGCTCGAGCTGTTTGACTTGCGCATGGGCGCCGGCAAGGTCCTCAACCCGCCATGGAATATCGTGCTCGCGCAGGTAATTATGAAAGGCACGGGCGGTCAGATAGTGTGAATCGGTATAGGGATCGCCCGCCAACAGGAGCACGCGGGCGTCAGCCCCAGAAGCGTGGACCAGGTTAGCCGCCTGCTCTGCCATAAGACTGCCCGCCGCGGAATAGTCCGCCAGACTGGCACCCAGGCGAGCGAGGTGCGGTCGGTCGCCGTCGACGAGCTCAATCGCCACGCCCGCCTCGGCAATCTGCCTCAAAAGCTCGGTCGCGCGGTCATCGCCCGGAACATAGGCAAGCAGGCCGTCAATCTTCTCGCCTACCTGCAGACGCTCATCAATCTGCTCGAGCGCATCGGCGTAGCCGCCCACGCCAAATTCTACGCGCTCAACCGTAATGCCCTGATCGATGACCTCCTGCTCAAAGCGGTTGCAGCCTTCCCAAAGGTAACGGAAAAAGTACGCCCCCTCGCGCGATGCGCGGGGCAGGCAAAACACCAGGTTGATATCCTTGCGGCGCAGGCTCGAGGCACTTGTGTTGCGATGGTAGCCCATGGCCTCGGCCTTGGCATTCACCTTGGAGCGCACGGATTCGCTCACGCCGGCCTTACCCGTCAGGGCCTTGTGCACGGTATTGATGGAAACGCCAAGCTCGGCGGCAATGTCCTTCATGGTTACGCGAGCGCTCATGGGGTTACTCCGTTATAGATAAGTTGCCAATTAACAGTACAGGTAACGATACCCCAAAATCACTCTTCAACTCGCCGCGCTCGCCGCCAAATGTGCAAAGCGCCCCGCGAACGGATGCTCGCGGGGCGCTTGGACGTCTGGGGCCTATTTGACACCGCGGCCCAGGTCTTCGGCAATTTTATCCACGCCCTTAAGTGCGGCGCAGGTCTTTTTGTTGGAGCAATGCCCCGTGCAAACGCCACCCTGGGCGCAGTCGGCGCAGGTGCCCTTGCGATAAATGCGCACGCACACGGCGACAAACGCAATGGCGATAACGGTCAGCACAACAATATCGATAGGTGCCATAGCAAGCCTCCTCTAGTTAACCACCACTTACTTTACCCCATTCTCCACCTGCCAAAAAGGGACAGGTTTATTTTGGTCGGTTTTATCTGCGGAAACGTCACATCTCCCCCACCAAAAAGCCCGAGTGTCACTGGGACACCCGGGCTCGTGGAAAGGGGCTAATCCTTATTTGGACTTAAGCGGAAACTGCGGCGGAAGCAGTGTTGGTCTCGTCCTCGTCGGTCCATGCATGCTTGGGCATGGGACGGAAGATCTGGAAGAGCATCGCAGCCAGCAGCACGATGGCCACAACCGTCCAGATACCAAACTGCCCAAGAACAAGCAGGTTATAGAACTGGTTGATGAACAGGCCGATGACCCAAGCAAAGGCACACTCGTAGCCGATGGCAATCGCGGTCCACTTACCGGAGTTCATCTGGTTACGGATGGTGCCGATAGCGGCAAAGCACGGAGCGCACAGCAGGTTGAAGGCACCAAAGGCGACGCAAGCGCCCATGGTCGGGAACATAGCCGCAAACGCGGTCCACAGGCTCGGGTCGGTCTCGCCGGCGTCGGCAACGGACAGCAGCGAGCCGGCGGTGGCGACAACGTTCTCCTTGGCAACGAGACCCGAGACGGTCAGTGCGGTGGCCTGCCAGGTGCTAAAGCCGAGCGGGGCGAAGATCCAAGCGACCAGGTTGCCGAACATGGCAAGCACGGAGTAATCCATGAACTCCTCGGGGATGCCCTCCATGGAAGGCAGGTAGCCAAAGGCGCCGTTGTAGCTACCAAAGTTGGAGAGGAACCAAACGACGACGGTGGACGCAAAGATGACCGTGCCGGCCTTCTTGATAAAGGCGAAGCAGCGCTCCCACACGTGCAGCGCCCAAGAGCGGATCGCCGGGAAGTGGTAGGCAGGAAGCTCCATAACAAACGGCGTCGGGCGGCCGGCGAAGAGCTTGGTCTTCTTGAGCATGAGGCCCGAGGCAATGACGGCAAAGACGCCCAAGAAGTAGAAGAGCGGGCTGATCCACGCAGCGGTGGTAGAAGAGTCGCCGATGATGGAACCCATAAGCAGGGCGATGATCGGCAGCTTGGCGCCGCAAGGGATGAACGTGGTGGTCATGACCGTCATGCGGCGGTCCTTCTCGTTCTCGATGGTCTTGGTAGCCATGACGCCGGGGACGCCGCAGCCCGAGGACACGAGCATGGGGATAAAGGACTTACCGGACAGGCCAAAGCGGCGGAACACGCGGTCCATGATGAAGGCGACGCGGGCCATGTAACCGCAGTCCTCCAAGAAAGACAGCATCACAAAGAGCAGGAACATCTGCGGGACGAAGCCCATGATGGCGCCGATGCCAGCCACGATGCCGTCGCAGACCAGCGAATCGACGAGGCCACCGTCCTCGGTACCGCCCGCCACGAGAGCGTCATGCACCGCGGTGGTGATACCCGGGACATAGGGGCCGTACTGTGCTGGGTCGACCGAGTCGGCGTTGTCGCCCGCAGCCTCAACAGCTGCGTCATAGGCGTCGCGACCCTGACCGAGCACGTACCAGCCGTCGGTGCCGAAGAGCTGGTCGTTGGTGAAGTCGGTCACCGTGCCGCCCAGGGTGGAAACGGCGATGTAGTACACGCAGAACATGATGACCACAAAGATCGGCAGGCCCAGGATACGGTTGGTAACCACGCGGTCGATCTTCTCGGAGGTGCTCATCTTGGCCGGAGCCTTGGTCATGCACTCGTCGATAATGTGGGCAATCACGCCATAGCGCTCGCCGGTGATGATGGACTCGGCGTCGTCGTCGCAATCCTGCTCGCACTGGGCGACCAGCTGCTCGACGCGAGCGGCCTTCTCCTTGGTGAGGTTGATGAGCTTGCAGGCGTCCGCGTCGCGCTCAAACAGCTTGACAGCGTAGTAGCGACGCTTGTTGGCGGGAACGCTCGCCGGCAGGTTGTTCTCGATGTGGTCCAGAACGTCCTCGATGGAGGAATCGAACTTGTGCTCCGGCACCTGGCCCTTGGAAGCAGCAGACTTCTTGACCTGCTCGAACAGCTCCTTGATACCCTTGTTTTTAAGGGCCGAGATCATCATGACCGGGCAACCGAGCTTCTTGGACAGCTTGTCCGTGTCGATCTTGTCGCCGTTCTTCTCGACCAGGTCGGCCATGTTGAGGGCGACGACCACGGGCAGGCCGGTCTCGATAACCTGAAGCGCCAGGTACAGGTTGCGCTCGAGGTTGGTGGCATCGACCACCTGGACAACGACATCGGGCTCGCCGCTCATGAGGTAGTCGCGCGAGCACTGCTCCTCGGGGCTGTAGGGGGAAAGCGAGTAGATGCCGGGGAGGTCCGTAATCGTGACGTTCTTGTCACTCAGGAGCTTGGCTTCCTTTTTCTCAACCGTGACGCCGGGCCAGTTGCCAACGTAGCCGTTGGCGCCGGTGATCAGGTTGAAAAGCGTGGTCTTGCCGCAGTTGGGGTTACCCGCCAGCGCGACATGGATCTGAGAATCCGCCATTCAATCCTTCTTCCTTGTGTGCCTGCGCTGCTTTCTCCGCGTAGGCTGGATAATGTGCTTTAAAGTTGCTGCATTAAGTTAGAAAAACCTAACTTTACCTGCAGAAATATACGCCGCAAGCCCTTACTGGACCTCGACGACGGCCGCCTCCTCCTTGCGGATAGAAAGCTCGTAGCCGCGCACGTTGATCTCGACCGGATCTCCGAGCGGCGCAACCTTTACGACCTTGAACGAAGTGCCCTTGATGAGCCCCAGGTCCATAAGGTGGCGGCGCAGCGCGCCCTCACCGTGAAGCTTGACGATGGTGGAGCTCTCGCCCACCTTAACGTCACCCAACGTCTTCATGTACTTGTCCCCCTTTCAGTTTTTGCGGAATGTTGCGAACTAACCGACGGTCATGATGTGCATGGCGACCTTGGAATCGATGCCAAAGCGTGCGCCCAGCACGGTGACGATGATATTGGCGCCACTCGAGCTCACCACGTGGATCTCGTTGCCCTCGACAAAGCCGAGGTCCTTAAGATGGTGCTTCATGTCCTCATTACCCTTTACGCGAGACACGCGCACGGTTTCGCCCGCTTTTACCATCGAAAGCGGCATAGCCGGCATCTGCGGTCCGCAAGACATGAGTGAGCTCCTAACGTCGGTTCGTCCTCAACATCGACGCAGCAAAAGTTAACCACGTCTATGTTCGCTATAGTAAACTAGCACGTGGTTAACTTTTTGGAAAGGGTTCCTATTCAGTTTTCGAAAAAGTTTCCCATATGAAACAGATGTGACAAAGGGACTGTCCCTTTGTCACATTGTTGCGCTTAGAGCGATAGGTTTCTGATCGACGTGACACACGAGGCCTCGTCTACGCCCGAAACGCGAAAGACGATGTCCTCGCCGCACTCGCCGTAAAGCGCCATGAGCCCCATCACATCACGGCCGTCGGTATGGCGGTCGCCGATGCTAACCGACACGTCGCTACGATGCTTGGCAATGATGTCGTAGAGCAGCGCAACCGGGCGGGCATGTAGTCCCAACGGATCTTTAATCGTCTTTGTAAACTCGACCATGTCCCCTCCCGCGGCATCGCTCATTCGGCCGGCAAACCCAGCCATGTGGTAGTTATTGTAGCGTTAGATAGTTGTTGCGGCTCGCCAAAAGCTCGACCGGAAACTGCGTCCCATTATTTGGCTGGATTCTGGGTTGCGGCTTCCCAAGGGGCCCTGTTTGGGAAACCGCGGCCCGTTCTGGACGCAAATTCTGGGTCGCAGTTTCCGC
Organism: Collinsella sp.; assembly: GCA_023708985.1. Taxonomy (GTDB): domain Bacteria; phylum Actinomycetota; class Coriobacteriia; order Coriobacteriales; family Coriobacteriaceae; genus Collinsella. Next base: position 24,286 of record BREX01000001.1, on the reverse strand, counting down.
AGGGTGCCTCTAGTGGAAAGCCCATCCCGCTTTGAGCGCGAATTCTGGGATGCAGTTTCCGCGATGCCCGGTCAACCCATACCCTCGAAACATCGACGCATAAAAAACGAGGGAAGGCACGCGTCCCTCCCTCGTTACAGGTAATATGTAGCCGCTTGCCTACATCAGGCGCAGGCTGACGTCCTTGAGCTGGGCGCCGCTAACGGCACTCGGGGCGCCCGACATGAGGTCGGAGCCGCTGGCCGTCTTGGGGAACGCCATGACGTCGCGGATGGAGTCGGAACCGGTGAGCAGCATGCACACGCGGTCCAGGCCCAGAGCGAAACCGCCCATCGGGGGCGCACCAAACTTGAGCGCCTCCATGAGGAAGCCAAACTGAGACTCGGCGCGCTCCTCGGTAAAGCCCAGGAGCTTGAGCATGGACATCTGCATCTCGGCGTTGTGGATACGCATACCGCCGCCACCGGCCTCAAAGCCGTCCATGACAAAGTCGTAGGTGCAAGAACCGGCTGCCAACGGATTGGCCTCGATCTTGGCGATGTCGGTCTCGGTCGGCAGGGTGAAGGGCTGGTGCTCGGCAGCGTAAGCCTTGCGGTCCTCGTCCCAGTGGAACAGCGGGAAGTTGACGACCCACAGGAAGTCGTGGCCCTCGCGCTTGATCTCGAGCGCGTTAGCCATGTGGGAACGCATGCCGCCCAGGATCTCGTCGGAGAGCAGGCGCGGGCCGGCGGCGAACATCACAAGGTCGCCGGGCTCGACGTCCATGCGCTCGCGCAGGGCGGCCATCTCCTCGTCCGAGAAGAACTTGACGATGGGGCTGTTGATGGAGCCGTCCTCGCGGAATGCGATCCAGGCCAGGCCCTTGGCGCCAAACGTGGAAGCCACGCCGGCAAGCTTATCGATCTTGGCGCGAGCCCAGGCACCGGCGCCCTTGGCGTTGATGGCCTTGACGACAGAGCCCTCCTCGTTCGCGGCAGTCGCAAAGACCTTGAACTTGGAGTTGGCGAAGATGTCGGTCAGGTCGACCAAGTGCATGCCATAGCGGGTATCGGGCTTGTCGGAGCCATAGGTGTCCATGGCCTCCCAGTAGTTCATGCGACGCAGCGGCGTGGGCATCTCGACACCCATGCGGCCGAAGGCATCGGCAAGAACCTCTTCGAGCGCGCTCATAACGTCGTTCTGGTCCACGAAGGACATCTCGATATCGACCTGGGTGAACTCGGGCTGACGGTCGGCACGCAGGTCCTCGTCGCGGAAGCACTTGGCAACCTGGTAGTAGCGCTCGACGCCACCGACCATGAGCAGCTGCTTTAGGAGCTGCGGGGACTGCGGCAGGGCGTAGAAGTTGCCCGGCTGAATACGGCTGGGAACGATGAAGTCGCGGGCGCCCTCGGGCGTGGACTTGAACAGGGAGGGCGTCTCGACCTCCATGAACTCACGGTTGTGCAGCGCCTCGCGAATGGCAAAGGTGAAGTCGGAGCGCAGCTTGAGGTTGGCCATCATCTCGGGACGGCGGAGGTCCAGATAGCGATAGCGCAGACGAGTGTCCTCGCTCGTCTCGATGCCGTCCTCGATCTGGAACGGCGGGGTGACGGAAGTGTTGAGCACCTCGGCGTGGTCGGTCAGGATCTCGATCTCGCCGGTCGCGAGCTTGGTGTTGGTGGTCTCCTCGCCACGGGCGCGCACGACGCCGTGAATCTTGATGGGCCACTCGGGACGCATGGTCTCGGCGATCTTAAAGGCATCGCCATCGGAGTGCTCGGGGTCGAAGGTGAGCTGCGTGATGCCCTCGCGGTCGCGAAGGTCGCAGAAGATAAGGCCGCCGTGGTCGCGGCGACGGCTCACCCAACCGGTGAGGGTGACCTCTTCGCCCACGTTCTCGCGGCGAAGCTCGCCGCAGGTACGGGTGTGCATGGAATGCTCGTCGATGGGACGGGTCTGGCTCATACCAGTGATCCTCCTTTATGGATCTGTGCTGCCCCGTGTCGTTCCGGGCGGCGTCGTACAGATTTGCCCAGCCTGCGTAAACCGCGCAGCCAGACATGGCGTTCTATCTTATCGCACCCGCGTCGATGTGCCGCGAAAAAGTAGCTCTTGCCCAAAGACTTGACGGAGACGAAACAATTGACGCGGCCTGGCCGTCGCCAAGGCACGCCGCGTGCGACAATGTGCCCCAATACAACTGCACTCGGAAAGGCCCGCCATGACTGCACGCCTCATCGTTATGGATATCGACTCCACGCTCATCAACCAGGAAGTCATCGACCTGTTGGGCGAGGAAGCCGGCGTGGGCGAGCAAGTTGCACAGATCACCGAACGCGCCATGTGCGGCGAGCTTGACTTTAAGCAGGCGCTCGAGGAGCGCGTGGGGCTGCTTGCCGGCTTGGACGAGAGCGTGTTCGAGCGCACCTTTGCGCGTGTGACGTTTACCCCCGGCGCGCTGGAGCTTGTGCGCTCGGCGCACAGCAAGGGCTGGAAGGTCGGCGTGGTAAGCGGCGGCTTCCACGAGGTCGCCGATAAGATTGTGTCCGCTGCAGGCATCGATTTTTGCCTGGCCAACCGCCTGGAAGTCGTGGACGGCAAGCTCACCGGCAAGCTGGCGGCAGACATTGTGACCAAGGAATCCAAACTTATCCAGCTGCTAGATTGGGCAGTCGAGTGTGGTGTCGATATGGCCCACACCGTCGCAATCGGCGACGGCGCCAACGACATCCCCATGATTCAGGCCGCGGGCACGGGCATCGCGTTTTGTGCCAAGCCCAAGACGCGCGAGGCCGCCCCGTTTGCCATCGACGAACGCAACCTGATGCTCGCCATGGACATCATCCTGCGTGACTAGTCGATCCGCCTAACAACAGAATCAATTCCTCTATGTCTAGTTTCCGAACAATTTTGTCTTAGTGTTCGGAAACTTGCCCTTGAGTGCTAGACTTTGCACCGTCGAAGGGAACATATATGGATAAGCAAGATCTTGAGCAATTGCTGAGCGATGTTGCCGACGGAGCAGTCGCCCCGGAAGTCGCCCTCACGCGCATCCAGACGGCGCCAACCGCCGATCTGGGTTTTGCGCAGCTCGATCTTTCGCGCGGGGTGCGCCAGGGAGCCGGCGAGGTTGTCTACGGTGCCGGTAAAACCGCCGAGCAGATTGCCGCCATTATCAAAGCGCTGCGCGATGCCGGCCAGGAGCGCATCCTGGTCACGCGCCTGGACGCCGAGAAGGCAACCCGTACCTCGGAGCTCCTCGACAACGGCATCGACCTGGGATATATCCCGGACGCACAGCTCGCCCTCGTGGGCGGCAAGCCCTCCCCCACCGGCAACGGACGCATCGTCGTCGCCTGCGCCGGCACGAGCGACTTACCCGTCGCCGAAGAAGCCGCGTTGACGGCCGAATTCTATGGCAACGAGGTCGACCGCCTCTACGACGTAGGTGTCGCCGGCCTGCACCGCCTGCTCGCGCATGCCGAGGAACTTGCTCAGGCGCAGGTGGTCATCGCCATCGCCGGCATGGAGGGCGCCCTGGCGAGCGTTATCGGCGGTCTGGTGAGCTGCCCGGTCATCGCCGTTCCCACCAGCGTGGGCTACGGCGCAAATTTTGGAGGCGTAGCCGCGCTGCTCGCCATGCTCAACTCCTGCGCCAGCGGCGTTTCGGTCGTCAATATCGACAACGGCTTTGGTGCCGCCTACCAGGCAAGTCTTATCAATCATCTGAGCGCCGGCACGCCCTGCGCCCGTTAAGGAGCATTCCATGTCCAATCATCAGCACACGCTTATCATCGACGGCACTTCGGGCATCAGCGGCGATATGACCGTCGCGGCCCTGCTCGACCTGGGCGCCAGCGAGGAGCACCTGCGCGAGCAGCTCGCCACGCTGCCGGTCGACGGCTTTACGATCGCCGTCACACGCGTAAACAAGCATGGCATCGACGCCTGCGATTTCGACGTCCAGCTTGCAGAGGAACTCGAGAACCACGACCACGATATGGCCTGGCTCTACGGCAACGAAGCAGCTGCCGAGCACACGCACGAGCACCACCATCATGATCATGGCGAGCACGAACACGAGCACTGCCACGAGCATGATCATGAGGCCCACGGTCATGGCCACGAGGGTCACCATCACGCCCACCACCATCACCACCGTTCTTTGGCGGACGTCACCGCCATCATCGATGGCTCTCAGCTGAGTGATGGCGCCAAGCGTCGTGCGCTCGCCATCTTTACCGCGCTCGCCGCCGCCGAGGCCAAGGCACACGGCAAAACGCCCGAGACCGTCATGTTCCACGAGGTGGGTGCCATCGACTCCATCGTCGACGTCTGTTCTGTCGCCATCTGCCTCGATGACCTGGGTATTGAGGACATCGTGGTTGAGTCGCTCTCCGAGGGTCACGGTACCATCCACTGCGCCCACGGCCTCATGCCCATTCCCGTCCCCGCTGTCGTCAACCTGTGCCAGGCGGGCAATATCGCCCTCACGCCTGCACCGGTCGCCGGCGAGCTCGTGACGCCCACGGGCGCCGCCATCGTCACCGCGCTGCGTTCGTCAGACCAACTGCCCTCACGCTACCGCATCGAAGCCGTCGGCTACGGCGCCGGCAAGCGCCCCTACGAGGGTTGCTCCGGTACGCTCCGCTGCCTGCTCGTTCACGCGGACGTATAGCCATGGATGCCCGCAAGGCAAAAAGCCGTGCCGCCATCGTTGCGGCGTTCTCCGAGCTGCTGCGCGAGGAAGATTACGGCAAGATCACCGTCGGCGACATCATCATTCGTGCCCACGTAGGTCGGGCCACGTTCTACGGGCTCTTCAAGAGCAAAGACGACCTGCTGGCCGAGCTCGTGAGCGACATCTGCACCCACGCCCTCGACGACGATGGCACACCGCTCGACGACTCACTCGTGCAGGTCGAGCATATCCTCAACAACTTCTGGGAGCGCCGCCAGGGCGTACGAGCCCTCGTAGCCGGTGCCGGCTCACGCGTCTTCGCCGACTGCTTACGCAAGACCATCATGTCACGAGCAGCCGAAACCGTCCCCACCGACCCAAACGGCCCCGCCGCCACCATGGACCGAAGCTTCCTACTACACCACATAGCCTCAAGCTTCGTAGGAATGGTCCAATGGTGGGCCTGGCATAACTTCCAAGCCCCAAAAGAGGACGTAGCCAAAGACTACCTATCAGCCATAAAACCCCTCTTCAACTAAGTAAGAAGCTCATCCCAAAGCACCGCCCCACGCCAAGGCGCCACGCATCCCAAAGTGTCACTCGCACCTCAAAGCGCCTAACAACAAAGTGCCCACCACATCCAAATTCAGATATATATGTTGGTTGCTCGTTCGAACGCAACTGGATTCCCGCAGGGTCCGGCATAGGTTAACTTTCCGCCGCATTCCGCAGGACGCAAAAAGCTCCCGCCGCACGAAGTGCGCAGCGGGAGCTTCTTGCATGTCCGAGGACGCGGCGGAAAGTTAACCTATGCCGGACCCGGACGTTATATCAATTGCCTTGGACTAGAACATGCCCAAGAAACCATGCACAAACAACGCAGCCACGATGGCACCGACAAACGGAGCGATGCCAGGAACAAGCAGGCCGTACTTCCAGTTGTTGTCAGCCTTGTTCTTGATCGGCAGCACCTGATAAGCCATGCGAGGACCAAGGTCACGAGCCTGGTTCATGGCGAAGCCGGTGATGCCGCCCATGCCCATGCCAACAGCCCAAACGATCAGGCCAACGCAGATGGCGAGCATCAGAACGTTCTCGCCGGCGCGGCTAGCGGCAGCAAGGATGGCGCTGATGAACACAAAAGTGCAGATAGCCTCGCAGAAGAAGTTACGAGCATAGTTCGTGCCCTCGGTGGTGGGGTTGGTCGAGAAGATATTGCGCTGGGCAATGGGGTCGACGACGCCCTCGGAAGCCTTGAACTCATCGGCATACATAAGCCAAGCGATTACGGCGCCCACAAAGCCGCCGAGCATATCGGCAATCATGAAGGGGATGCAGCTGCTCCACGGCACCAGGCCTACGATGCACTGGGCAAGCACCATAGCCGGGTTCATGCACACGGCGCCGCCAAAGACAAACAGGCAGACCGAGATGCCAAAAGACCAGGTGGTGATGGCAAACATATGGCCGGAGCCCTGATACTTGGTGCCCTTGAGCACGGTATCGCAGTGCACGCCCACGCCAAAGATGATCATGAGGGCCGTTGCGCCGAATTCGCAGAGGAGTTTGGTAAGCATAAAACCTTATCTTTCTTGTCGGTTATAAACGATTCGTTTAGGCCGCGCACTAGTGCTGCGCGACGACAACGCCCAGGCCATCGGGAATGACGGCAACCTTGGCATCGGCACCCTTCATCTCAAAGGCGAGCTTGAGCGCCTCCTCGATAGTGTTAACCGGCGTCATGTGCATATCCTTGAGCATCTGGTGATCGCACAGGTCGGTGACCATGATCACAGGGTGATGCGCCAGGATGCGGGCAAAGATCTGGCTCGTCCACTGGTCGGGCAGGGTCTCGTCCTTAGGACGGTCGATGCAAGCGCGCTCAAACTCTGCTGGATCGTTATCGGCGATGTTGTGATAGAAGCCCTCGCCACCGTGACCGTCGGCACAACCGGCGACGTCGATGATCACGCCGCCCTCGGGAAGCGTGGCCTCGGCAGCGCACATGCCCTTCACGGCCTGATAGATGTTCTGATCGAGCGGGTAGCCACCGTTGGTGGTGATGGCGATCTCGCACTCAACGGGCTCAACGCCGGCAAGGCTCTTCACGAACTCGCAGCCAGCCTCGTGCGCCTTGTGGATGTCGCCGGCAAAGGAGCCGATGACCTCGTGCTTGCCGTTAAGCACCACGTTGAGCACAAAAGCAAGGTGAGCCATCTCGGCGGCGGCGAACATGTCCTCGCTCACGTGGTTGTGGCACAGGTTGCCGGCACGCGAATGGGAATCGTTCACAAACTGACCGTTGTGGTTGTACATGATGGTCTTGTAGCTGGCGATGCCGGGCAGCACGGACTTGCGGCTGCCAGAGAAACCGGCAAAGAAGTGCGGCTCAATAAAGCCCTCGGCAAGCAGCAGATCGCAATCGGCGGCAATCTTGTTGATGATGCACTCGCCACCAGAAGGCAGGGTGCCGATCTTTTTCATCATGCTGTCGTCGGTCGCGACATGCATGACGATCTCCTCGTTAGCGACGATCTCCTCGCCGTACTTGTTAACGAGTTCCTCGTGCGTCGACGGACGGTGCATACCCGTAGCAACCAGAATGCGCACGCGAGCCTCAGGCGCAGCGGAATGGATGTGATGCAGCAGAATAGGCATCGTCACACGCGAGGGGACGGGACGCGTATGATCGGAGCTAATGATGACGATATCCTTCTTGCCAGCACAAAGCTCCTCGAGCGAAGGCGAGCCGTAAGGGTTGGCAAGCGACTCCTCCACCAGCTCTTCCTGCGATTTCGTGGTCTTAAACTCGTTTTGATGACCTTCCATCACACCCACGAAGTTCTTATCCCCGAGCTCTAGATGCAACGTCTTGTGGTCAAACGGTAGTTCACATTCAAACAATGACGAGCGCCCTCTTCCTTTCAACTGACACACTAGATAAACCGTTGGAAGGATACGCCGCTTACCGAAAAACACCACCGTCCACCGACTCGTTAACACAACGTTCATATTTGACCCACAACAAAACGGCCGCAACCCCAAACGGGACCGCGGCCGCAACAGTCGTAAGTCAAGAAGCGCCACATGCATCTCAATCCCGATCGATAAGACGCGAGGCGCGAAGCGCGCCTTATTCCCTTCAGCTTTAATCCCAGAAGACCGAGGACGAAGGGACCCGACGGGTTTCCCTCTGAATGCATTCCGCAGCACGAAACCCCATCAAAGTGCGCGAAGCGCGCCATCTTTTCCCCAGCCAGTAATCCTCCGAAGACCGGACATCGCAGGGGCCGCCATATGTTTACTTTCCGGCGCACTCCACAGGACGCAAGAAGCCCTCGCCGCACTCCACATTAGGCGCGAAGCGCACTTTAATCCCTTCAGCCCCAATCCCTGAAGACCGAGGACGAAGGGACCCGATGGGTTTCCCTCTGAATGCATTCCGCAGCACGAAGCCCCCTTATCCGCAGCTCCGAAGGAGCAGGATAAGGGGGCTTCAAGTGCGAGGACGCATTCAGAGGGAAACCCATCGGGTCCCGGTGAGAGCCGCAGGGCTATCGATTACCCCGTGTTTTGCAATCCTGCCGAGACGCCGGTCACAGTCGAAAGAATCAGGCTCATGTACTCGGCCTTCTTCTCCTCTGCCATCTCGTCCTGGTTCATACGCACCTCGCGAAGGGCGCGGACCTGAGCGATGGACAGGGCGTCGACGTAGGGATTACGCACACGGACGGCGCAGCCGAGCACACGGCGGCGCTGCAGCGGCCATTCGTCACCGACGATGGCAAGAACCCACTTACGCGTGAGCTGCATCTCGGTGAAGACCTTCTCGGACAAATCCTGGCGATCGCCCAGGTGCAGGTACATCTTGGCGATGCGCTGGTCGGTCTTGGCGATCGACATCTCGATGTTGTCGATAAAGGTGCGGAAGAACGGCCACTCCTGGTAGGCAGCCTTGAGCTGGTCAAGGTCGCCAAACTGCTCGCAGGCGGTGCCCAGGCCGTACCAAGCGGCCAGATTGATGCGCGCCTGGCTCCAGCTGAAGATCCACGGAATGGTACGCAGGTCGTCGAGCGACTTGGCACCCAGACCGCGCTTGGCCGGGCGCGAGCCAATCGGCAGCAGACCGACCTCGGTCAGCGGCGTCACGGTCGAGAACCACGGTGTAAAGTCCTCAGTGTTCAGCAGGTCCAGATAGCGCTCATGGCTTACTGCGTTGAGCTTCTCGGCCATATCCCAGAACTTCTGCGTGGTCTCGGTGTTGGTCTTCTCGACGCTCGGAGCCGACTGCAAAAGCGTTGCGGCGGCAACGGACTCAACATGGCACTGAGCCAGCGTGCGGTTGCCGTAACGGGCAAAGATGACCTCGCCCTGCTCGGTGAGCTTAAAGAAGCAGTTGACCGAACCCTTGGGCTGCGCCAGCACGGCCTTGTTGGCCGGACCGCCGCCACGGCCCACGGCACCGCCGCGACCGTGCATGAGCACCAGATCGATATCGTTTTTCTCGGCCCACTTGGCAATGCGCTCCTGCGCGGAGTGCAGCGCGAGCATGGCCGTGGTAGGACCGGCATCCTTGGAGGAGTCGGAGTAGCCCAGCATGACCTCCATGCGGCGGTTGGTCTGGGCAAGGCGCTTTTGCACCACGGGCAGCGTAAGCATCTGGTCGAGCACGTCGACGCAGCCCTCGAGGTCCTCGAGCTGCTCAAACAGCGGGATCACGTCGAGCTCGGGGACATCCTCCTCGTGTGCAAAGGACAGGTGGGCAAGCTCAAAGACGTCGGCCACATGCTGGGCGCTCTTGGTGAACGAGATGATGTAGCGGTGCGCCATCTTCTTGCCGTAGCGCTTTTGGATGGAACCGATAGCACGGAAGGTATCGATGACCTCACGCGTCATGGGCTGCAGGTCGCCATGGATACCGTTCTCGTGGATATCCTTGAGGGCGCGGGCATGCACCACGGAGTGCTGACGGAACTCCATCTCGACCATATGGAAGCCGAAGGACTCGACCTGCCAGATGATGGTCTGGACCGGGCCGTAGGCAGCACGGACGGCACCGCAAGCGGCCAGCGAGCGCTGGACGACACGCAGGTCCTCCAGGAACTCATCGGCGCTGTGGTACATGGTATCGGTGATACGGCGCACGGTGGCGTTCAGACGGTCGGCCATGACGAGCATGACGGCGCGATGCGGCTCGTGCTCGGAAATCAGCTCGGCGCGAGCCGTGTACTGAGCGCTCATCTCGACCTGATGGTTCCACAGGTTCATGAGCTCTGCCGACGGCTTGCTGTAGGCGGCCTCGAGCGTAAGGTTGCGGCCGATGCGGCGGCACTTGTCCTCGAGCTTGAGCACCATGTGCGTGAAGTACTTGGCGGCGACCTCGCGGCTCACCTTGGCGGTAACGTTGGGGTTACCGTCGCGGTCGGAACCGATCCAGCTGCCGGGATGGAAGAACGCCGGGCACAGCGGCGGCACGGTGCCGGCCTTGTCGCCCAGCACCCAGTCGTCAAAACGACGGTAGATGACGGGGATCACATCGAACAGTGTGTTATCGAAGATGTCGATGATGGTATCGGCTTCCTCGACCGGCGTGGGCTTCTTGAGCGCGATGGGGCTCGTGCGCACCAGAGCGTCAATCTCCTGCAGCATATGGCGCTCGTTCTCCACCAGGTCGGAGCCGCCCAGGCGCGGACGCTCCTCCAGCAGGTTGGAGATACGGCGAATCTTGCCCTCGACGGCCTTACGACGGGCCTCGGTGGGATGTGCGGTAAAGACAGGGTGGAACTCGAGCTTGTCGAGCAGCTCGTTGGCGCCCTCGACACCCATCTCGTTTACCAACTGGTGATAGGCGACGGTGAGTTCGTTGGCGGGATCGACCTCGGTATCGGTCGACGCACCTGCCTCGCGCTCGCGCAGCTGCGCCACGCGGTAGTTCTCCTCCGACAGGTTTGCCAGATGGAAGAAGCTCGTAAAGGCGCGGACAATAACCTGCTGCTTATCGAGCGGCAGGCTGTCAATCAGATCGACGACCTCACGAAACGCCACAGCAGTAGGCTCGTCGGCGGTGGGCACGCCCTGCTCGTCGACGGCCTCGTCGGCAGCACGGGCGCCGGGATTTCCGGCATTGGCCACAATCTCGGCCGTCAGGATCTTGTCGAACAGGTCCGCGATCTCGGGATCATACTCGCTAAGCACACGGCGCTCCAGGCGCAGGAACAGCGCCAAGTTGTCGCGCAGCTCCTCGGGGATCTCGATCTCGGCGAGACGCTCCCTGGACTCGGCATTCGAGCCGATTCGGTTAACGAGGCGGTTGACCACGGCAGCGACGCGCGCCGCGGCTTCGGGTACAGACTGGTTGCTTAGGTTCTCAGCCACGTTTCCTCCCATTCCTCCTTCTATGCACGTAACATGCGGTATTCATTATAGGCGCTTGCGAAATACTTTCGACACTGATCGCGCTTTACCACACAAAAGTATTTTCTGCATTGCAAGGGTTTTTGCCCTAAATGGTCGTATTTCTCGGTGGGCGGCATACGTAAATGGGGGCATTCCGCATAAAAGCGAAACACCCCCGTAACAATCGCTCGCAATGAGCTGGGCACCTCAGCGGCACTACAGCTCAAAAATCATGCGCTACAGGCGCTCGCGAACCGCCTCGACCACGTTGGCCAGATCGACGAGGGCCTCGTCATGGCTCTCCATGTCGCGCACCTTGACCTTGCCGGCGGCAAGCTCGTCGCCACCCAGGACCAAAATGAGCTTGGCGCCAACCTTGTCGGCCTGCTTAAACTGAGCTTTGAGCGAACGACCCTGGTAGTCGGCCTCGGTCACGATGCCAGCGGCGCGAAGCTCCTGCGTGATGGCAAAGACGTTCTGGCGCAGCTCCTTGCCGGCGTTGGCGACGTAGACGCACGGGGCCTCCTCGGCACCCAGGTCGCTGCCAAAGGCCTGCAGGGCCAGCAGCGCACGCTCAAAACCGACGGCAAAGCCGACGCCTGCCGTGGGCTTGCCACCCTCGAGCTCGACCAAGCCGTCATAGCGACCGCCGCCACCGATGGAACCGACGCCGGCGCCGGGAGCCTCGACCTCAAAGACGGTACGGGTGTAGTAGTCCAAGCCACGCACCAAGGTGGGATCCTCGACATACTCGATACCCGCCGCATCCAAATAGCGCTTGACCTGCTCGTAGTGCTCGCGGCACTCATCGCACAAGTTGTCGCCCATCAGCGGTGCGTCGGCCATGATCTCGCGGCAGTGGTCGTTCTTGCAGTCGAAGGCACGCAGCGGATTGAGCTCGGCGCGCTCGCGGCACTCGTCGCACATCTCGTCGGCGTGATCGAGGATAAACTGCTTGACCTGCTCGCGATAGGCCGGACGGCATTGGGCATCGCCCATCGAGTTAATGAGCAGACGGAGCTTGGAAAGATCGAAACCAAGGCGCTTGTAGAACTCCATGAGCATGATGATGCACTCGGCGTCTGCTGCCGGATCGGGAGCGCCGAGCCACTCGATGCCCACCTGGTGGAACTGGCGCAGGCGACCCTTCTGGGGACGCTCGCCACGGAACATGGCCTCGGCGTAGTACGCCTTAAACGGCGTGGAGCCCTGGGGCACCAGGTTGTTCTCCACGACGGCGCGCACCACACCGGCCGTGCCCTCGGGACGAAGCGCCAGGCGCTGCTTGGGCTTGAGCTTGCTATCGGTGCCCTCAGCAAAGACGCGCTCCAGGTTGGCGCCGCTAAAGACGCGGAACATCTCCTTGCGCACGACGTCGGTCGACTGGCCGATGCCGTGGACAAACACGTCCACCTGCTCGATGGCGGGCGTCTCGATGGGCTTAAAGCCAAACGGCTCGAACACGCCGGCAGCGATCTGCTGCATCTTTTGCCAGGCGCGCATCTCAGCGCCGATAAGGTCGCGGGTTCCCTCCGCCTTCTGTGCCTGCATGGGCAAACACCTTTCTTTTGTATCGCGTCATAGGTAGTGGTCATTATACGGCACAAACACAAACAGCGGCGGTGCATCTGACCGAACGAGGGTATGGGGACTCGTTCGGCCAGATGCACCGCCGCAGTGTGCAATCTGCAATCCTTCCGCCTCTTCGGATCACAAAATCCGTTGGACGGAAAGACTTCGGGTCATCTCTTGAGCCCGTGGCTGCATGGGAAACCGAATGACGGTACGAGCATCCATTCGGCTTCCAAGGCAGCCACGGACAAAACGGGGCAAAGAGCTACGAGCGACGTCGTCCCTACTCCCCCGCCACGCTCGCGCGCAGCTTAGCCGCGATGGGCTCAGACGCCAGCAGGAACACCAGCATTGCCACCGAGCACGCCAGGCACACGATCCATGTGCTCGTAAAGGAGCCCGTGGCATCGAACAGTATTCCCGAGACGATGGCGCCCACCGTGCCGCCAACCATCTCGAGCGAGGTGATGGTGCCCGTGACCTTACCCAGGTCGGCCATGCCAAACTGCTTGGAAGCCGCGATCGTGGGCGTGATGGTGCCCATGCACGTTCCAACACCAAAGCTCACAGCGGCGACAATAGGACCGAGGTCCGTCGTCGGGAAGCACAGCGCCACGCAGGCGATAATGCACGCAACGGAGCCAAGGATATTGCCAAAGCGCAGGCCAAAGCGGTCATAGATTGCACCGAGCGAAATCTTGGCAATAACGACGGTGACCATGTAGGCCGAAAGTACGGTACCCGCCCACATGGGATCGTGGCCTCCCGTGACAATCTTGGCGCCGTTGACGGTAACACTCGTCATGTTGGTAACCTGGTTGGGCAGGATGGTGCCATTGACCAAGCCCATAAAGAGGAAGGCAACGACGAGCAGCCAAAACGCCGGGCTCTTCTTGATACGCGACCAGCCGACGCTAACCTCGGGCGCCGTGTGCTCGTCCTTGTCGCCAGCCGTCGAGACGGACGGATCGCCCGGGTTCTCGCCGAGCGGCTTAAGGCCAATCTCGGAAGGCTTGGTGCGGAAGGAATAGTCATGCAGTTAACGAAAATGGTGTAGCACGTGGCCATGATGACAAAGCCGGAGGCCACCACGAGCCAGCCGGGGAAAAATTTACTTTGCTGGGACATGGATTACTCCTTGTGGTCCGCAATGTATCCGAGAGCGACGGCGGCATAAGCCGCGGCGCCGAGAGGAAGCTCGGCATCGTTAAAGCGCGCCTTGGGATGATGCTGGGCAAAATGCTCGTCCGTATCGGTCACGGCCGCGCCCACGGTAAAGTACGCACTCGGAATCTCGCTCGAGATAAGCGCGAAGTCCTCGCTCGCCATGGCGTGGAATAGCGGCAGGAAGGCAGCCTTGGGCAGCACCGCGCCCACGTAACCAAGCGAGGCCTGGGTCATATCGCTGTCGAGCACGAGCGGCGGAACGTCCGAAAGCGTCTCGATGGCTGCCGGCGTACGATATGTTGCGGCAACGCCGTTGACGACCTCCGCGATACGCTCCTTGAGATGAGTCATGAGCTCGACATCGAAGCCGCGCAGCGTTCCCTCGAGCACACAGGTGTCGGGGATGACGTTGGCCGCCAAGCCGCCAGCGAACTTACCAACGGTAAGTGCGACTTCCTTGGCCGCTGGCACCTCGCGGGAGATAAGCTCCTGGAGCGCCAGGTGCACATGGACGCCGGCCGTGATGGGGTCGATGCAGATCTCGGGGCTCGAGCCATGGCCGCCCTTGCCCTGCAGCGTGATGCGGAAACCGTACACGCCCGAAAGCGCCGGGCTCCCATAGAGCACCAGGCCGAGCGGCGATTGGCTGTTGACGTGCATGGCAAAGGCAGCCTGGGGGCGCGGGTTCTCGAGCAAGCCGTCGGCGATGGCAGCGCGTGCCCCCTCAAAGGTCTCCTCACCCGGCTGGAACAGCAGTTTGACGGTGGCATTGGCGTCGACAAGCTCGGCCTCGCGGGCCTTGAGCAAACGGGCCGCGCCGAGCAGCGCCGTCGCATGCATATCGTGGCCACAAGCGTGCATGCAGCCGTTGGTGGATGCAAAGGGCTCGCCCGATTCCTCGGCAACGGGCAGGGCATCCATGTCGCCGCGAAGCATGATAACCGTACCGGCTTGTTCGTCCGTGCAGACGCCATTGCCCTGGGCCGCGGCGGCACCGGCGCCGACAAGGCCAACAACACAGGAGCCGTCGACAAGCGTGGTATGGGGAATGTCCATCTCGTCCAGACGTGCCTGGATATAGGCAGACGTCTGCGGAAGATTGTTACCGAGCTCGGGCGTCTGATGGAGATCGTGGCGCCATGCGGCAAGCTCACCGGCAAATGCCTGGGCTTCTTTGACCAGACCATCGCCGATAGCGGTCTGCGCCGCTGCGGTAGCCTGAGGCGCTGGTTGCGGTTGAAGATCGGACAGAGCTGATGCCATAGATGCCCTCCAGTAACGTTTTTGCAGCACGCACTTTGACAGCGTAAAGTGCAAGGTACAACTGTAAGGGCATGACATAAAAAATGCCGCCCCGGGAGGGCGGCGCAACAAGTTGTTTACAAATGCGGGTGTGATTTTCGGCGCAAGAAATCGAAATGCGTCTCGCTCAAGATAATCGACAAAAAGATGAGCGCAAAGCCGGAAAGCAGGCGCGAGGTGAGCGCCTCCCCCATCAACAACACCGAGAACAGCACACCCGAGGGCGACTCCATCGAAAGAAGCAGCGAGCCCGTCGAGGCCGGGACGTGCGCCAGACCGACGTTTTGGACGAGCAGTGCCACGCACGTGCAGCCCACCGAGAGGAAGACCATCACGCCGATAAAACTCGGCGTCCACACGGACAGAGGCGCCTGAGTCTCGAATAGTAGCGACGTGATTAAGCTCAAAACGCCATTGCCCACAAACATCCAAAACGTGATGACGTTGATATCCATCTTGCGGCCATACTTGGCGGTCACCGCCATCTGGATAGCAAAGAAGACCGCGCCGCCCAGCGTGATGGCATCTCCAGCATTGAACTCGACGCTATCGAGTGCCACCAGGCCAATGCCCGCCAGGCACAGCAATGCAGCGCCCAAGTTGTAACGGGTAAGCCTTTCTCCGCTCAGGACATAGCTCGCAAACGGCACGAGGATGCAATAGGTACCCGTCAAAAACGCGCTCTTGCCCGCCGTGGTCTGTGCCAGGCCAATCGTCTGCAAACCGTACGCGCCCCACATAAGTGCGCCCATACCAAGCCCGACGATAAGGTTGCGAACATTAAAGTGTGCGATGATGCGTTTGCGGAAGATGGCGAACATAACCAGCGAAGCCGGGAGAAAGCGAACGTAGACCAGCTCGAACACCGGAATGGTGTCGAGTGCGTCCTTCATAGTGGTAAAGGAGTAGCCCCAGATAATCGCCACCGAAAGCAGTAGAACTTTCCAGAACAACGGCGAGCGTGCGCCGGCACCCCGGGGAATACCACCCGCGCCCAAATCCTCACGGGCTACAGGGCTATCGGGCATGTTTTCGATTTCGTTGGCAGCGTATTGGGCCATGGAACATCCTCGCGCTCAATCTGGGCGTGGTGTCCGCACGCGCGTGACCGCATGCCGCCTCATGGTCAAATAAAAACGGGGCGCACCGGACCCCCGGTACGCCCCGCTACTGTAGCAACAACCAAGTAACCCACGCAATTCACTACGCTAAAGCGTTTTGTTCCGCCGTTCTACCGAACGGCGGATCGGCCGACGCTGCGCGAGCCGCATTCACGCCAATCTGACGTTCAATTTCAAGGGCGCGACCAGAAGGTCAGCGCCCTTTCATTTCACGTCACCTTGGCGCAAATGCGGCTCGCTCGCTGGCATTAGCGCTGCATCGGCGTTAACGTTGCTGTCCTAGATAAGCTTTGTTGACTCCAGCTTTTCGATAATCCAGTCGTTGGCTTTGATGACCGGGCGGCGGAAGACGACGCCCAGTGCCAGCGACGGAATCAGATAGCTCGCCAGAATGCCAAGTTCAACCCAGTACTCCATATGGTAGGCGCCAGCCATGGCGGCATGCATGGCGTTGATGCCGTGAGTGAACGGCAGGAACGGATAGATCGCCTGGAACACAGGGCCGGTCATCTCGATGGGGAACGTACCGCCCGAACCGCCGACCTGCATAACCAACAGCACAACGGCGAGCGCCTTACCGATATCACCAAACGACACGGTGAGCGTGTAGACGATATTGGAGAACACGAGACTCGCGACCCAGCCGGCAAGTACAAACTGCAGCGGGTTGTCGCATTGGATGCCAAAGAACAGGATGTCACCCGCGCACACGAGTGTCGCCTGCAGCAGGGCCAGACCTCCAAAGAACAGGTAGCGGCCCAGGTAGATCTCGTGCAGGCGCACGGGGATCAGCTCGTTGATGAGCTCATCGTCAACCGAGACCTTCATCATGGCCGCCAGTACAATCGAGCCCACCCACAGCGACAGAATCGTGTAGAACGGTGCCATGGCCGAACCGTAGTTGCGGATCGGATAGACCGGCTTGCGGTCGAGCGCGACGGGGCCGGAAAGCGACACGGCGAGGCCCTCAGGGTCGTTGCCAATCATCGTCTTGATCGTGGCAAGGTCGTCCGACATCAGGGCGCCATCGAGCTCGTCCTTAAAGGCGCTGATCTTATCGGACGCTTCACCTAGCTGATCGGAAGCCTTGTTGACCAGCTTGGCGGCCTTGGAGAGGCCCTTAGCCAACGAGCCGGATGCATCGGTGAGGCCGCTCACGGCACTATCCAGATTGCTCGAAATATCGTTCAGCGAATCCAAAACGCCCGAGATGGTCTTCTTGAGCTCCTTTGCCTTGACCGAGAACGTGGAGTCGTAGTCGGACTTAGCGCCCGAGATGCCCGCCTTGGCATCGGCGATGGCCTGGTCGACCTCGGCACGCGTGCTGTTGACCTCTGCCATGCTGTCGGAAAGGGACTTTGCGGTTGCCCTCAGGTCGTTGGCATTGTTACGATACTCCGTCGCGATCCTGCCCAGCGATGTAGCCACAGACTTGAGGCTGTCCTGGAGCTTTTCGTCACTCACCTGATCGGCAAAGCTGCGGAGCTGGTCGGCCGTGTCGTCGATTTCCTTGGCGCGCGATTCGAGTTCCGACGCGGCTTCGTTGAGCTGGGTCACCGTAACGTTGACATGCTGGTTTGCGGCGTCGAAAGCCTTCGCGAGCTCGGCGGACACGTTGTCAAACGAGCCCGCACTTCCGTCAATCGCGACGTTGATGGCGTCGTTGGCGGCCTTGAGTGCTTCCTTGGAATCACTAATGCCGCTCTCGGCGTGCTCCATCAACTGCTTGGTAGATTCATCGACCTTACCCGTCTGCTGGAGCATACCGCTCGCCGACGTCAACGAATCGGAGGTCGAGCTCAAAATGCCCGCCAGCGAAGTCGCGTTGGCTTGAACGTCCTGCAGGTCCTCGACCGAATCGCCCAGTGTCGAGGACAGGTTGGCGATAAAGCTGCTGACCTGATCGGTGCTCATGTAATCGAGCAGGCTGGACACGGTCTTAAGGCCGATGGTCGTGATGGTCTTGGTAAAGGTCTCATTCACCTGGCTCTGGACGGCGCTCGAACCCTTTTCGGTCACGATCTGGGCGATGGCGTTAGCCTTCTGGTTTTCGTAGAACTCGATGTCGGCGTGCTTCACGTTGGTCGAGAAAAGCGTCATCATGTCGGCGCTAAACGTCTTGGGGATAACGACGGCGGCATAGTATGTGCCCGACTTAACGCCCTCAATCGCCTTATCGCGGTCGTTGAGGACAACCCAGTCAAAGTTCTCGTTACCGCGCAGGGTCGCCGTCACGTTTTCGCCCACGTTGATCTCGACGGGAATCAGGTCGCTCTCGTAGCCCTCATCGGTGTTGACCACTGCAATCTTAAGGTTGCCGGTATTGCCGTACGGATCCCAGCTGCCGGCGATGTTAAACCACGCGTACAGGCACGGCACGATAATGAGGCCCATCACGACGACCATGCCGATCACGGAGCGAGACACGTTTTGGACATCACGCTTAAACAGGTGCAGGATGTTCTTCATTTATGCCTCACCTCCTTTAGAGTGCTTGCCAAGCAGGGTGGTATCTCCATCATTTGTAGCTGTGCTGTCGCTGCCCTGAGATTTACGATGCGCACCAATATGCGGCAGACGGCTCGTGGGCTGTTCGCTGTCCTTGGTGCCCCGCTCGCTGGCGTTGAGACCAAACATGCGACGGGCGGCAGGGATGGCAGCCGTGTGCTCGCGCATCTCGCGGCGCAAGTCCTCGTCCGAAAGCGCCGAGATGCGCATCTGGGTGTTGAGGCTTGCACGGATGTACTCGATGTTGATGAGCCAGCCGCAGATGGCAATGACCGAGATAATCCAGATAACGAGCAGGATGATCTTGCCGTTATTGTCGATATCGAGCACCGTCGAAAGCACAAAGAGCAGAACCTGCACGCCTACCACGGCGGCAAAACCGCCCTTGATGTAGTACGGGTAGCGATGCTCAAACGCCACGGCATGATCGAGCAGCTCGCGACGGTACGAATCCGAATCGAGCATGACGCGCATGGCCGTGCGCAGCGAATAGCGCTGGCGCGGTAGGTCGTTGGACTCGCAGATCATGAGGCCCGTCGTGGAAAGCTGCTTATCAAAGAGCAGATTGAGGTTGAGCAGCAACGGGCGCAGCTGCAGACCGATAAAGAGCGCGATGGCAAGGAACACGCCCAGGATGCACAGGTTGAACAGGTAGTTGAACGAATACATGCCACCAACGGTCTCGCGCAGCAGGTTGATGCCATAGGTGAAGGGCAGCAGCGGATGCAGCCATTGGAAGAAGCCGGGCATCATCTCGATGGGATACATGCCCGACGAGCCGGGGATCTGCACAATGACGAGGATGACACCAATGGCTTTACCGATATGCTTAAACGTGGTGGACAGCGCATAGATGATGTTGACGTAGGTGAACGAGACTGCAATGCCGCCCAGCACGAACAGCAGCGGGCTAACGCACTGCACGCCAATGACCAGATCTCCCACCGTAACGATGATGGCCTGCAATGCGCCCAGGATCACCAGGAGCAACCAGCGGCCAAAGTAGCCTTGGCGCGCCGTAAAGCTGCCAACGCCCTCACGGTCGACCTCGAGCTTGTAGATGGCGATGAGCACATAGCCGCCCACCCACAGCGCTAGGTTGGTGTAGAAGGGCGCGATGCCCGAGCCGAAGCTCTTGACCGGATAGATCAACTTGGACGTCAGCTCAACCGGAGATGCCATGAAATCTGCGACGTCATTGACGTTGACGCCCACCAGATCAGCCAGCTCGCCCATGGACTCGGAAGTCTGCAGGGCCGCAATGTCGTTGGCGGCGGTTGCGAGCCTGTCCTGGACCTTGGCAAGAGAGTCGTCGGTCTGTGACAGCGTGGTCTTTGCCTGCTTGAGCGTGGCGTCGAGCTGCGCCAGCGTGCCGCGCGCGCTCGCTATCGTGGGGGTCATACCCGACACAATGCCGGTCAAATCGCCCGAAACGGCGGCAAAGGAGTCAAGCGCGCTCGTAGCCTTTGGCAGCGCGTTCTGCCCCAGATCGGTCTGAGCCTGACCGAGGTTAGCCGTACCGGTCTGAATTGCCGCGTTGAGTGCGTTGCTCGCGTTCGAGATTGCCGTAGCGTCGTTTGCCATGGCGCTCGACTGTGCAGAAAGGCCATCCTTGATGCTCTGCAGCTTCTGGTTTTGCTCGCGAAGCGAATCGATGGTCGATACAATGCGCGCGTCAATTTCCTCGGAACCTGTCGACGCGTCATTAACGAGAATCTCCAAGTGTCCGATAACGACCTTATTGTGATCGATCGTCGCCTGGAGAGACTCGAGCGAGTTGTCGATGCGGGTGGTCGTAGATGTGACCGTACCCGTTAGCTTGCCAATCGCAGCGTTCGCGGAGGCTGACGTCTTGGTGAGTGCAAGGCTACCTTCCGAGAGCGCCTTAGAAAGCGAGGTAATCGATTTGCCCGCGGTGGTGCGCGCTTCGCCCAACAGGTCGTTGCCTTGGGAGATCGCTTGAGTCAGCGAAGGCGTCTGACCCTGCAAACCGGCCAGCGCCCCATCCGCCGAGGCGATAGCACCGCTCGTTTTGTCGATAGCGGTGTTCATGTCGTTGATCGAATCGCGGACCTCGCTCAAGGTACTGGATGCCTCGGACACCGAACTCGTCAGCGAATCCTGAACCTGGGCGGTCTTATCCTTAAAATCGATGCCGGCATCCTTGGCGATGCCCGCTACGGTCTCGCCCACCGTGGAGACAAACTCCGAGTTGATCTGCTCCTCGATGGTGTTGGCACCGGTATCGGTGACCTTGGGCGCAATGGCGCTCTTCTTCTCATTGACGTAATAGGTGAGCTTCGGCTGATGGTAATTGCCATCGAGCATCGAGACAAGATTGTCGGAGAAGTTCTTGGGGATTACGATCGCAGCGTAGTATTCCCCGCTCTCGACACCCTCTTTGGCATCGGCAGCCGAGTCGACGAAGGTCCAGCCCAGCTGATCGTTCTCCTTGAGCTGATCGACGACCTGGTCGCCCGCGTTGAGCTCGCCCACTAGGTCGTTCTGAGTGCCCTGATCGTTGTTGGCGATGGCAATCTTGATACCTTGGGTGTTTCCGTACGGATCCCAGTTTGCCACGATGTTGTACCAGGCATACAGCGAGGGGATAACGCACACGCCAAGGGTAACCACCAAGGCGACGGGGTTCACAAGCAGTCGCTTAATGTCGCGCTTAAATATCGCAAAGGAGACCTTTGCATCGGATAGTTTGCTGCCGAGACTCACGCTTGGACCATCCATCCTGTCGTTGAATCAAATCGTACTATCAAAAACCATTGTACGTAGGCGCTTTAGCGTCTCGAAGCACAATGGTATTGAGTTTTGCGGGTAGCAATATACTACGAAGATTAGTTAACGTACAGTTGTACAGTATCTCAAATTTCAGCAGGTCACAAAACCACAACCCGCACAAATTAGCAATCCGAATAAATAGTCATTGGGGACGTTCTTAAACGACTAGTCAAACAAGAACGTCCCCAACGACCACTTTTTCTCCGTCCCCAAGGGATCATTATTGGACCGTCGATGTTTTGGTAATGCCAGCGAGCGGTCACCAGAGCGAACAAATTGGCATGAAAAGAGGACGGCATAGACCTTCTGGTCATGCCGTCCTCTTTGAATGACAAGTTGTCGCTCTGGTGCCCGCGCAGCGTCGGCTGGTCCGCCGTTCGTTAGAACGGCGGAACGAAGGGCAGCGTCGAGTAGTTACGCGGTTCGTAGAACCGCGTAACTACCCAATTACATCAGCTCGCAGACAGCCGCCGCGAAGGCAACGGGGTCCTCGGGGAGGATGCCCTCGACCAGCAGGGCCTGATCGTAGAGCAGGCCGGAGTACTGCTTGATCTTGTCGGCGTCGCCGGCCTTCTGGGCAGCGACGAGCTTGGCGAAGACCGGGTGCTTGGCGTTGAGCTCGAGCACGCGCTGGCTCTTGGGCATACCGTCGGGCGCGCCCTCAGGACCCTTCTGAAGCACCTTCTCCATCTCGAGCGAAAGCGGACCCTCGGTGGTGATGCAGGCGGGAGCGTCAGTCAGACGCGCAGAGACGGCAACCTTCTCGACCTTGTCACCGAGCGCCTCCTTCATAGCGCTAAAGAGGTCCTCGTTTTCCTTGGTGGCGTCCTCGGCCTCCTTCTTCTCGTCATCGGTCGCCATGTCAAGATCGCCGGTCGCGACGTTCTTAAGCTCCAGGTGACGATCCTCGACCTCGGGCTCGGCACCATCGGCAACTGCCTTCTCGGCAGCCTCGCGAGCAGCGTCATCCTCGTAGACCTTGGGCATATCGGCAGCCACGTACTCACGCATGGCCTGGAAGGTAAACTCATCCACGTCCTGCGTCAGCAGCAGTACATCGTAGCCGCGGTCGAGCACGCCCTTCACGACGGGCATCTTGGCCAGACGCTCGCGCGAATCGCCGGCGGCATAGTAGATTGCCTTCTGGCCCTCGGGCATGCCCTTGGCATACTCGGCAAGGGTGATCATCTTCTGCTCCTTGGCAGACCAGAACAGCAGCAGGTCGGCGAGCTCGTCGGCCTTCATGCCGTAGCTCGAGTAGATGCCATACTTAAGGCCGCGGCCAAAGTTCTCAAAGAACTTCTCGTATGCCTCGCGGTCGTTGTCGCGCATGTCCTCAAGGTCGGCGGTAATCTTCTTTTCCACACGCTTGGCGATAGCCTTGAGCTGACGGTTCTGCTGCAGCGTCTCGCGCGAGATGTTGAGCGACACGTCGGCGGAATCCACGACGCCACGGACAAAGTTGTAGTAGTCGGGCAGCAGGTCGTCGCACTTCTCCATAATCAGCACGTTGGAGCTGTAGAGCGCCAGGCCCTTCTCGTAGTCCTTGCTGTACAGATCGAACGGGGCGCGGCCCGGCACAAACAGCAGGGCGTCGTACTCGAGCGTGCCCTCAGCATGGAAGCTGATGGTGCGTGCAGGATCGTCAAAGTCGTGGAACGTTGACTTGTAGAACTCGTCGTAGTCCTTCTGCTCGACATCGGAGCTGCGCTTTTTCCAGATCGGCGTCATTGAGTTGACGGTCTCGAGCTCCTGGTAGTCCTCGTACTCGGGCGTGTAGTCATCGCCAGCATCCTCGGGCTTGGGCTTCTGGCGGCTCTTGGACACCATCATCTGAATCGGGTAGCGCACATAGTTGCTGTACTGCTGAATCAGGCTCTTGAGGCCCCACTCGGTCAGGAAGCGATCGTAGGTCTCGGCCTCGCCGTCGGCGTCGAGCTTCTCGTTCTCGCGCAGCGTCAGGATGACATCGGTACCGTGCTCAGCACGCTCGCCATCCTCGATGGTGTAGCCCTCAAGACCGTCGGACTCCCAAACGTGGGCGATATCCTCGCCATAAGCGCGGCTGACGACCTTCACGTGGCTGGCGACCATAAAGGCGGAGTAGAAACCCACGCCAAACTGACCGATGATGTCGACATCGGAACCCTGCTGCTCGGCGTTCTCAGTCTTAAACTCCTCGGAGCCGGAATGGGCGATGGTGCCCAGATTGCGCTCGAGCTCCTCGGCGGTCATGCCGATACCGTTATCCGAAATGGTGATGGTACGGGCATCTTTATCAAAGGAAACACGAATAGCCAGGTCGCCCTGGTCGAGCTTGACGCTCGGGTCCTGCAGGCTCTTAAAGTTGAGCTTGTCGACGGCATCGCTCGCGTTGGAGATAAGCTCGCGCAGGAAGATTTCCTTATTGGTGTAGATGGAGTTGATCATGAGGTCGAGCAGTTTTTTGCTCTCGGTCTTAAATTGACGCATGTGCAGTCCTTTCGCGCTACCCCTGCCCGCAAAAACGGCCCGGTTGCCCGAGCCGCATCGCAGACCTGCTATGTTCAGACTTAGATTTTATAACCCATTAGCGCGCATATATACACACGGTATCGAAAAACTGCATGTCCAAACGCTCCGATGCGCCAATTGCCAAGGAGTATCCCCAACTACCGGCAGAGACGATATGAGCAGGACATAAAAACATTGGGAGCCCCCGGCATGAAAGACCGCGGATTAGGCCGACAATGGTGAGTGTCTAATTCAGCCGCGGCGGCCACGC